>JACVIY010000029.1 GCA_015711755.1 Candidatus Geothermincola secundus
GACGTAAGGGACGAAGAACAGGATGAACAGCGCCGCCGCCAGCAGCACCAGCAGCAGCGCCGCCGCCAGCAGGCGCCCCCCTCGCCGCCTCCGAGACGGCGCTCGGACCGCAGCATCCTCCCCTTCCTTGCCCTCTCCTGCGGAGATGCCCGTGGCCGGCGACCTCACGTCCTCGCCAGCCGGAGTGGCCTGCGCGGGCTCCGACCCCAGGTCCGCCAGGACCACGGTTATGTTGTCGTTGCCCCCCCGTTCCAGCGCCGCTTGAAGCAGGCGCTCCGCCAACGCCTGCGGCCCCATCCCCTCAGCTTTTCCCTCGCGCAGGAGCTCCAGCATCTCTTGGTCGGAGAGCTCGCCGCTGAGGCCGTCGGTGCACAGCAGCAGCAGGCCCTCGGAGGGCCTGTCGATGATCACGAGATCCACCTCCACCTCTTCCTCGATGCCCAGCGCCCTGGTGATGATGTTGCGTCGGGGATGGGTGCGGGCTTCTTCGGGGCTGAGCTTCCCCGAGAGCACCCATTCCGCCACCAGCGAATGGTCCTGGGTGAGCTGCCTCAGGGACTCCCCGTCGAAGAGGTAGGCGCGGCTGTCGCCCACGTGGGCGATGAGGACCCTTCCGGCCTCGACAAGGGCAGCGGTGAGGGTAGTGCCCATGCCCTGCCTGGAGGGCTTGGAGAGCGACTCGTTTCGGACGACCCGGTTGGCCTCGGCGGCCGCCTCCAGCATGGCCTCGGCCGCGCCACCCCCACCGCTCTCATCCAAGCGGTTGATGAAGGCCTCGATGGCCAGCGAGCTGGCGACCTCGCCCGCCTGATGGCCCCCCATGCCGTCGGCGACCAGAAAGAAGCGCCCGTCGGCGAAATAGCCGTCCTCGTTGGCCTCCCTGACTCTGCCGACGTGGGTCAGCGCCGCATATTCCAAACGCCGGCCCCCCTCACTTCCTGAACTCCAGAACGGTCCTGCCGATGCTTATGCGGTCCCCGTGGCGCAGACCCACAGGGTAATTGATGCGGTTGCCGTTCACATAGGTCCCGTTGGTGCTGCCCAGATCCTCAAGGAGGTAGGCCTCGCCCGCCTTGATGATGCGGGCGTGCAGCTGCGAGGCGAACTCGTCGTCCAGGCAGAGCTGGCACTCGGGGCCCCGTCCGATGACGGTCTCCCCCTCCAGCTCGAACCGGCCCGCCTTCCCCCTGTCCGATACGACGCGCAGATGGGGGCGCCCCGCCTTGACCGCCCTGGACACCCGGGGCGCCGCCGCCCGGGCCCTTCTCTTCTCGGGAAGAAGGTCGATGTAGAGCGACCTCAGGGCCAGGACGATGAAGAGGTAGAGGGCCAGGATCACCGCGAGCTTCAGGGCGATGAAGACTATCTCCGGCAAAATCATACCCTCCCCTGCGCCGCACCCGCGGCAATACCGCCGTTGATGCCCGGGACCGGGGGCCGCGATTGCGGCACTCGCATCAGGCAAAGCGACAACGCCCTGCCCGGAATGACAGGCCAACCCGACGCGTGCGGCCCTCTCGGCTCGAACGGGATCACACGGTAAAAATATCAGACCGCCGCCGCTTACGGCAAACCTCAGGCCCGGGGCGCCGCAGGCGATAGGGCAAGACGGTTATCGCGCCGGCGCGACGACGTCGATCAACCCTTCGCCCTTCACATCTTGGAGATGCGGCAGGGTGTTCAAGAATGAGCAGGGGATAGGATGCAGCCGCGGGGACGGCGGCCGGTGTTCTATAATTCCTCCCATGACGGAAGCGAACCATGGAGAGCACCGAGGGCCTGAAGAGCAGCCGCAGGAGCGGTGGTACCGCCTCCCCGCGGAGGATGTGCTTCGGCGGCTCAAGGTAGACCCTCGGTCGGGATTGAGCCGCGATGAGATCGAGGAGCGCCTGCGCCGCCACGGGCGCAACGAGATGGGAGAGGCGCGGCCCACCCACCCCCTTCTCCTGCTGCTCAACCAGTTCAGGAGCTTCCTCGTCTACGTCCTGCTGGCCGCGGCCCTGGTGTCCGGCTTTCTTCTGCATGAATACGTGGACCTCGCCGTCATACTGGCCATAGTGGCCGCCAACGCCGCCCTCGGCTTTTTCCAGGAATATCGGGCGGAGAGGGCGCTGCAGGCCCTGAAGAGGCTGAGCGCCCCGAGAGTGCGGGCCCGCCGGGGAGGCGAGGTGATGACCGTTGACGCGGCCACCCTGGTGCCCGGGGACATCATCCTCGTCGAGGAGGGGGACCATATCGCCGCGGACGCCCGCGTCATCTCCGCGGCCTCCTTGCGGGTCAACGAGTCCTCGCTCACCGGGGAGGCGGAGGCGGCGACCAAGACCACCGCGGCCCTCGAGGGGGAGGGCCTGGGCCCGGGCGATCAGGCCAACATGCTCTTCCAGGGCACCTTCGTTGAGGCGGGCCGAGGCGAGGCGGTGGTGGTGGAGACGGGGCGGCGCACCGTCATGGGGGGGATAGCCCTCCTGCTGGAGGAGGCGGGTGAGGAGGAAACCCCCCTGCAAGCGGAGCTGCGGGCGGCGGGCAAGCGGATCGCCGTCCTCTGCCTGGCCATATGCGCCTTCATCTTCCTGGAGGGCTTGCTCACCGGACAGGAATGGAAGGACCTCTTCCTCTTCAGCGTGAGCCTGGCGGTGGCGGCCATCCCCGAGGGCCTCCCCGCGGTGGTCACCGTGGCCTTGTCCCTGGGCGTGCGCCGGCTGGCCGCGAGCAACGCCATCGTGCGCCGGCTGGCGGCGGTGGAAACGCTCGGCTCCACCAGCGTCATCTGCACCGACAAGACCGGCACCCTCACCCGCAGCGAGATGACCGCGCGCCGCCTGTGGATGCATGAATGCCTGGACCTGGATCTGGAGGATCGGCTGGAGGTAGAGGAAGTCGCCGGGGGGATATGCGGGGCCCCGGCGGCCATTGCGGCCCTCTGCAACAATGCCGCGCGCAGCGGGGAAGGTTACAGCGGGGAGGGCACCGAGGTCGCTCTGCTGAAGATGTCGGAGATGCTGGGATACGAGCGGGAAGAGCTGGAGAGCGCCCTTCCCCGTTCCGGCGAGCTGCCCTTCGAGAGCGAGCGCAGGATGATGAGCACCATCCACCGGGTAGAGGACGCCGCGGCGGCTGAGGAGCTGTTCGAGACCAGGGGCGCCGCCCTCCTGCTCCTCTCCAAGGGGGCCCCCGAGGCCATCGTCAGGGCCTGTGACCGCATCCTGCTCCCGGGAGGGGCCGCCCCCATGTCGAGGGAGACGGCCGGGCTCATCCTGGGTGAGGCGGAGGGTATGGCCTCGGCGGGCCTGCGTACCCTGGCCTTCTCCTTCCGCCCACTGCCCGCGCCTCCCGGAGAAGCGGAAGCGGCATCTCTTGAGAGAGATATGGTCTTCGCCGGGCTGGTGGGGATGATGGACCCGCCGCGCCCCGAGGCCTTCGGGGCGCTGGAGGAATGCCGGGGCGCGCGCATCCGCGTGGTGATGATAACCGGCGACCACGCGGTGACCGCCCAGGCAATAGCTTCCGAGCTGGGCATCCTGGGGCCGGAGCACGATGTCCTGCCCGGCAGCGAGCTCGCCCGCATGGACGACGGTGACCTGGCGGAGAGGGTGGAGAGGATCGCGGTTTACGCCCGGGTGTCCCCCGCGGACAAGGTGAAGATAGTGCGCGCCTGGAAAAGTAGGGGGGCGGTGGTGGCCATGACCGGGGACGGGGTCAACGACGCCCCCGCCCTCAAACACGCGGACATCGGGGTGGCCATGGGCATCACCGGGACCGATGTCAGCAGGGAGGCCGCCGACATGGTGCTGGCCGACGACAACTTCGCCACCATCGTGCGGGCGGTGCGCGAGGGCCGGGTCATCTTCGACAACCTAAAGAAGTTCATCCACTTCCTGCTGTCCTGCAACATCAGCGAGGTGGTCACCATGTTCGCGGGGATGCTGGTGGCCGGCCACGCGCCGCTGCTGGCCGTGCAGGTGCTGTGGATAAACCTGGTTACCGACGGGCTCCCGGCCATGGCTCTGGGCGTTGATGCTCCCCTGCCCGGCGTCATGTCCAGGCCCCCCCGCGACCCATCCGAGAGGGTGCTCTCCTGGCGCAGGATATGGGCCATCGCCTGGCAGGGGATGATGCTGTCATGCGGAGGGCTGGCCGCCTTCTTCCTGGCGCGCTACTGGCTGTACCCCGGTGACGAGAGAGTGGCGGCGGCGCAGACCATGGTCTTCGCCACCCTGGTGCTGGCCCAAATACTCCATGCCCTCAACTGCCGCTCCGAGGACCGGTCCTTCCTCAGGCTGAAGCCGGCAGCCCCCCGACCCCTGGTGCTGGCCCTGCTGGGCTCGCTGGCCATGATGGCCCTGGTGCTCTGGGTGCCGCCCCTGATGAGGGCCTTCCGCACGGAGCATCTGAGCGCGGGGGCCTGGCTGGTGGTGCTGGCCTGCTCGGTGGCGCCGCCCCTGGCCGTGGACAGGGTGAAAGCCCTGCTGTTCCGGATGCGACGGGGCGACCGGGGTTGACCCCGCCGTCCATCATCTCTATATTTCCTATAGAATAAAGGTAAATAAGGCGAGAGGCGGTTTTGCAGGAGGTGGGGAGTTGCGCCTGCCGACCAGACCAAGGTACGGCTTGAGGACCATGCTGGACGTGGCCGTCCATCAGCGCGAGGGGGCTCCCGTGCTCATGCGGGACATCGCCGAGCGCCAGGGAATCAGCGAGAAGTACCTCGAGCATGTGGTGAACGGCTTGCGGAGAGCCGAGCTTCTGCACAGCGTACGCGGACCCCGTGGAGGATATTACCTGGGAAGGCCGGCGGAGAGCATTACGCTTCTGGACATTTACGAGGCCACGGACGGCCGGGCCCTCTCCCTCGACTGCCTGGGGGAGGAGGCGGCCTCCTGCGACCGCGCCTCCACCTGCGCCGCCCGCTCCGCCTGGGAGGGCCTATACGGGGCCATGCGCGAGTATCTCGGCGGCATCACCCTGCGCGAGCTGGTGGAGCGCCAGGTGGAGATGGAGGCGGCGGGATCTCAGATGTTCTATATCTGAAGCAGGCGCGGAAACGCGGCGGTGAAGACGGCTTTGTGGGATGCCCCGTGGACGGGGCCTTTCATCCACATGAAACAGGAGGGATGCGCGTGAAAAAGATA
Source organism: Candidatus Geothermincola secundus (assembly GCA_015711755.1). GTDB lineage: Bacteria > Actinomycetota > Geothermincolia > Geothermincolales > Geothermincolaceae > Geothermincola_A > Geothermincola_A secundus. Next base: position 5,130 of record JACVIY010000029.1, read on the forward strand.
TACATGGACCATGCGGCCACCACCCCCACCCATCCGGAGGTGGTGAAGGCCATGCTCCCCTACTTCTCTGAGCGCTACGGCAATCCCTCCAGCATCTATCAGGCGGGGGCGGAGGTACGCGCTGCTCTTGAGGAAGCGAGGAGCAAGGTGGCCGCGGCTCTGGGGGCCGACCCCGGAGAGATCGTTTTCACCAGCGGCGGCACCGAGGCCGACAACTTCGCCATAAAAGGCGTCGCTTTTCGGCTCAGGGAGGAGCGCGACCACATAATCACCACCGCGGTGGAGCATCACGCCGTGCTGGAGGCCTGCCGTTATCTGGAAAAATGCGGATTCAAAGTGACCGTCCTGCCCGTTGACGGATACGGCATGGTGGACCCGGATGAGGTGCGGAAGGCCATCACTTCGCGCACCGCCCTGGTAGCGGTGATGCACGCCAACAACGAGATAGGTACGGTGATGCCCATAGAGGAGATATCCAGGGTGACCCGGGAGGCGGGGGTGTACCTGCACGTGGACGCGGTGCAGACCGCGGGCGCCCTGGACGTCAAGGTGGACAAGCTGGGGGCGGATCTGCTGGCGGTCTCCGCCCACAAGCTCTACGGCCCCAAGGGGGTGGGCTGTCTGTACGTCAGGCGAGGCGTGAAGATGCACCCCCTCATCCACGGCGGGGCCCAGGAGGGCAAGCGGCGCGCGGGAACGGAGAACGCCCCCGGCATAGTCGGGTTCGGACGGGCCATGGAACTGGCCGCTGCGGAACGCGAGGAGCGCACCGCCCAACTCCTGAGGTTGCGGGATAAGCTGATAGCCGGGGTGCTTGAGCGCATCCCCGAGGCTGTCCTCAACGGGCACCCCACCCGGCGGCTGCCCAACAACGCCCACTTCCGGTTCCGCTATATCGAGGGGGAATCGGTGTGCCTTAACCTGGATTTTCTGGGGGTGGCCGCCTCCACCGGATCGGCCTGTTCCTCGGAATCGCTGGAGCCCTCGCATGTGCTTCTGGCGCTGGGGATACCGCACGAAGAAGCGCACGGCTCGGTGCGCTTCACCCTGGGAAGAGAGAACACCGATGAAGACGTGGACTTCCTTCTGGAGGAACTCCCCGGCATCGTGGCCAAGCTTCGCTCCATGAGCCCCCTTTACCGGGGGTGAACGGGCTGAGACGTATTGGCGCTCAGACCGCCTCGCGCCCGTCCAGCCTGCACTGCATCTCGGCCGGGATGAAGCCGTGCTCGGCCCAGATGCGCAGAATCTCCCGGAGGAAGCTCTCCGCATCCGGGCTGGCCGCGTAGGCCTTCTCCAGCTCCTCCCGCGCCTCCTCGAACTCGTCACGCATCACTTCCATCTCTCATCACCGATTAAGACGGTAAACGCGAGCAGTGACAGAAAGCGGGGCGGGTATTCACATTCCACTTTTGACCCTCCGGCCCAGGAAAAGCCCCCCTGTTTTTGGGGCAGGCGTATGTCCTCGATTAGGGGAGCAGCTCGCGCAGCGGGCGGAGTTCCTCGAAATCGACCAGAGCGGCCAGCGCCTTGCTTGCCGTCGGTATGCCCGCTTCCTCCACGGCGGCCAGCGGGTTGAGCCCGCCGGCCACCACCAGACCGAGGCGCCCCCTGCCCACGGGCACCTGCAGGAACGGCTGCCCCGGCTTTCCCAGAAAGACCGCACCCCCGACATCGCACTCCCGCATCTCCGCCAGCACCTCTTGGATCAGCCCGCCGGCATCCGCCGGGATCTCGCGAAATGATGCGCATACTACCCCGCGGCCCCCGGCTGCCGCCTCCCTTACCCTGGTCATCTTCCCCTTGATGAAGATCTCGATGGGGTCCAAGGTGGAGGCCTCATAGCCGATTATCTCCAGGAAGCGCAGGGGCTGGGCACGCTCGACTTCCAACAGACCGCCGAAGCGAGACAAGACGGGCACGCCGCGCTTTAGCAGCACGCCGTTGAGGGCGACGCTGCATACGGTGCCCACTCCGCACTGCCCCGGGGGAACGGTGATGTCGCCCAAGCTCTCCCCTTCGCCGCGAAGGAGCGCCAGTCTGGAAAGGCAGTACCCGGCCCGCACCGCTTCCAGCATGATCTCCAGGGCCCGCTGGAGTTGAGGTGATGGCAGGAGTGAGAAGTTGACCGCGAGGGTCCCGCTGCCCCGCGCGGGGTCGAAAGTCGAGCGGAAGGCCAGCGAGTCGATGCGGGAACTGACGAAGCCCACGCGCTCGGTTGCGCGGGACCTTTCCAGCTCCCGCAGGGCTTCGGGGGTCAGGGCGCGCCCTCTGCCCCCTTCCGGACGGGTCAGGCCCAGCTTGTCCAGCACCGTCAGGTGGTATCCCACGGCTCGTTCGGTAAGAAAGATTCCCCTTTCCGCCAGGCCGCGGGCCAGGTGGCGCGCTCCCAGGGGGCGTCCCGCTTCCCGCAGGATCTCCAGTATCTCCAGCTCCTTGCGTTCCAGCATAATGCGCTAGTCCTTATTGACAGAAGTCAATTTCTAAATCGTCGTTGCTTTTATGCGTATATTACCATATAATATATGAAATACTTTTCTAACATAGAGTTCATTTTATAGGTTTGAGGGAAGGATTTCAACCGGCGGCGCGGTCGGGTATATAATGGCCGCGTAGCGGATAACGGCGCAACAAGGAGAGGACATGATCAGGATCTACCCTCGAGAGGAGTACTGCACGGGGTGCCGCCTCTGTGAGATACATTGCATCGTGGAGCACTCGGAGTCGCGCGATATCATCAAGGCCTTCAAACGCGAGAGGAGGCCGCAGAAAAGGGTGGAGGTGGAGGAGTCCGGACACCTTTCCTTCGCTTTGCAGTGCCGCCATTGCGATGAGGCCCCGTGCGTAGACGCCTGCTTGACCGGGGCCATGCGCCGCGACGCGAGGACCGGCGCGGTGATCAACGACCGGGATAGATGCGTGGGCTGCTGGACTTGCATCCTGGTCTGCCCTTACGGGGCGGTGCGCCGGGATGCAGGCGAGCATAAGGTCGTGGCCAAATGCGACCTCTGCCCCCATCTGGAGGTCCCCGCCTGCGTGGCCAACTGCCCCAATGAGGCGCTGGTGATGGAGGAGGTGCCGGGAGATGGCGATCAAGCGCTATGATTACGTCATCGTGGGCAACTCGGCCGCCGGCGTCAATGCCGCCGCCGCCCTTCGAGAGGCCGATCGCAAGGGCAGCGTGGCCGTTTTTACCGATGAGGACCGTTTCGCCTATTCCCGGCCGCTCATCTCCTATCTGGTGGCGGGAGAAGTGGACGGTCGGCGCATGCTCTACCGGGACCCTTCCTTCTACCGCAGACTGGGCGCGGACCTCTACCGGGGCGAGGGGGTGTCCGAGGTCGATTACGGGGAAAAGCGGCTGAAGACATCGAAGAGTCGCTCTTTCGCCTGGGGCAAGCTCCTGCTGGCCACGGGGTCGAAACCTTTCATCCCCCCGGTGGATGGTTTGGAGAGAGTGCGCTGTTCGACCTTCATCAACTGGGACGATGCCCGTTCCATGCAGCGCGCCACGCGCAAGCCGGAGTGCAGGGTCTTGGTCATGGGTGCGGGCCTCATCGGCATGAAGGCGGCCGAGGCGGCCCTGGCCCGCTCCGCCCGGGTGACGGTCATCGAGATGATGGAGCGGGTGCTGCCGGCCGCTCTGGACGCGGAGGCTTCCCGCATGGTGCAGGAGCGCTGCGCGGAGAGGGGTCTGGAGGTCAGGACTGGCTGCAGGGCGGTGTCGGTCGAGCCTCGCGGCGGGAGCTCGGGGTCGGCTTTTCTCGAGGACGGTTCGGAGATCGGGTTCGATCTGCTGGTGGTGGCGGTGGGGGTTAGGCCCCGCCTCGACCTGGTGGGAGATGGGGGCCCGGCGGTTAGCCGGGGGATACTCGTTGACGACGCTCTTAGCACGAGCCTTCCCGACGTTTATGCGGCGGGAGACGTGGCGGAGGCCTGGGATCTGGTATGGGAGGAGCCGCGGGTCAACGCCCTCTGGCCCAACGCCGCCCTGCAGGGGAAATATGCCGGATGGAACATGGGGGGCCGTCGGGTTCCCTACCCCGGCTCGCTCTCCATGAACTCGGTGGAGTTCTTCGGTCTGCCGGTGGTCTCGGCCGGGGTGGTCAATCCCCCTGACGGAGCATACCGCGAGATCGCCGAGCACTTTCCCGACGGCACCTACCGCAAAGTGGTCATACGCAACGACCGCTTGGTGGGGATGCTGGTGGCCGGGGATATCGAAAGAGCCGGCATCTACACCTCTCTCATACAGGAGAAGGCGCCCTTGCGCAGGATAAAGGGCGCGCTCCTGTCGGAATCCTTCAGCCATGCGTACCTCCCGCAAGCGGTGCGGCACGCCCGCATCATCAAGGGCGCGGCTGGCCTGAAGGCGGCGGACAAGGGGGCGTGAGCGGTGTTTAGAGGATCATCTTTCAACGCCCCGTCCCGCTTCTTCCGGGATGACAAGGATTTCTCCGGCTGCTCCATCTTTGGCATGATGGACCGCGGCGGGGGGAAGGTCAACGGGGAGCCGGTGATAAAGGCCATAGCCAACATGAAGGAGAGGTCCAACGGCCTGGGAGGAGGGTTCGCCGCCTACGGCATCTACCCCGACCTGGCCGAGTTCTACGCGCTGCAGCTGATGTTCGAAGACGAGTGCGCGCGGAGCCGCGCCGAGGAGTTCATCCGCCGGAGCTTCGAAGTAGCGGAGGCGGGCCCCATCCCGACCCGCTCCATCCCTGAGGTGACCGACATCCCTCTGCTCTGGCGCTATTTCGTGCGTCCGCTCCCGACCTGCCTGCAGGAGGAGGAAGGCGAGGACGACTATATGGTGCGGGCAGTGATGCATATCAACGTCAACATAGAAGGCGCCTTCGTCTTCTCCAGCGGCAAAGACATGGGGGTGTTCAAAGGAGTGGGTTTCCCCGAGGACATCGGGCGCTTCTTCCGGCTGGAGGAATACGAGGCCTACACCTGGGTGGCCCACGGCCGCTTTCCCACCAATACCCAGGGCTGGTGGGGAGGGGCCCACCCCTTCAATATCCTGGACTGGTCGGTGGTGCACAACGGGGAAATATCCTCTTACGGCATCAACCGCCGCCATCTGGAGATGTTCGGCTACGTCTGCACCCTGCACACCGACACCGAGGTCATCGCCTACGCGGTGGACCTGCTGTTGCGGCGTCACGGCCTTTCCGTCGACGATCTGGCCATGGTGCTGGCGGCCCCCCTGTGGGAGCAGATCGACCGCCTGCCCCGCGGGAAGCGCGAGCGGGCCACCGCCCTGCGCCAGATCTACGGCAGCCTTCTGATGAACGGGCCCTTCAGCATAATCATCTCCAACCGGACCCAGATGATCGGGCTGACCGACCGCATCCGCCTGCGGCCCCTGGTGGCGGGGAGGGCGGGGAAGATGATGTACATCTCCTCGGAAGAGGCCCCCATGCACCTCATAGAGGACGGTCTGGAGCGGACCTGGATACCCTCGGGCGGCGAGCCCATCGTGGCCGAGATGGAGGTGGGAACGGGGATGCGCGCGGGGGTGGGAGCGTGAAATCGTACATACTCCCCGAGTTCCTGGTGGAGCGGGACGACTACCGCTGTATCCGCTGCGAGGTATGCGTGCGGCAGTGCGCGTTCGAGGCGCATCGCTATGACGCCGATGAGGACGCGGTCTTCGTCGACGAGAGCAAGTGCTGCGGCTGCCTGCGCTGCGTGACCCTCTGCCCCACCCGGGCCCTCACCGTCCGGCGCAACCCCACCCAGACCCCCGATAACTACAACTGGACCCGGGAGCAGCTGATGGACGCCTACAAGCAGGCGGAAACGGGAGGCGTTCTCCTCACCGGCATGGGCTGCGGCCGCGAGCTGCCCATCTACTGGGACCGCATCGTCCTCGACGCCAGCCAGGTCACCAACCCCTCCATCGACCCCCTGCGCGAACCTATGGAACTGCGCACCTGGCTGGGGGCGAAGCCCGACCGCCTGGATTCGCAGGGCGAGGGAAAGCGGCGGCGCATCGAGGGCATGGGACCGCAGCTCAAGCTGGAGACCCCCATGATGTTCTCGGCCATCTCCTATGGGGCCATAAGCTACAACACCTGTGAGGCCTTGGCTAGGGCCGCGGCCGAGCTGGGGACCTACTACAACACCGGGGAGGGCGGACTGCGCCGCGATCTTTATAAGTACGGGCGTCATACCATCTGCCAGGTAGCCTCGGGGCGCTTCGGCGTGCATGCCGATTACCTGGAAGCGGCGGCCGCCCTGGAGATAAAGATAGGGCAGGGGGCCAAGCCGGGCATCGGGGGCCACCTGCCGGGGGAGAAGGTGTCCCTGGAGATCTCCCGCACCCGCATGATCCCCGAAGGGAGCGACGCCATCTCCCCCGCGCCCCATCACGACATCTATTCCATCGAGGACCTGGCTCAGCTGATCTACGCCCTGAAAGAGGCCACCCATTGGACCAAGCCCGTATCGGTGAAGATCGCCGCCGTGCACAACTCCGCGGCCATCGCCTCGGGCATCGTGAGGGCCGGAGCCGACATAGTGGCCATCGACGGCATCCGCGGCGGCACTGGCGCCGCCCCCACTCGAATACGCGACAACGTGGGCATCCCCATCGAGCTGGCCCTGGCGGCCGTGGACGACCGCCTGCGCGCCGAGGGCATCCGCAACCGAGCCAGCATCGTGGTAGCGGGAGGTTTCCGCAATTCGGGGGACGTCATCAAGGCCATCGCCCTGGGGGCGGACGCGGTTTACCTGGGCACCCCAGCCCTGGTGGCCATGGGCTGCCATGTGTGCCGCAAGTGCTACACGGGCAAGTGCAACTGGGGCATCGCCACGCAGGACCCCTACCTGTCCAAGCGGCTGAACCCGGAGCTGGCGGCGCGGCGCCTGGTGAACATGATAAACGCCTGGTCCCACGAGATAATGGAGATGCTCGGGGGCATGGGGATCAATGCCATCGAAAGCCTGCGCGGAAACCGACTGCGCTTGCGGGGCGTGGGATTGAGCAGGGAGGAGCTGGATATACTGGGAATAAAACACGCGGGGGAGTGAGCGGCGGCGGCCGGCACCTTTTCGGCCGCGCTGCGCTCATATGCGTGATGAGATCAGGCAGCCACGGGCGAAGGAAATATTTACATGTTGTCGAAGGCATAAGGAGGAAGGCGGCTGCGAGGGGGCCGGTGAGTTGAAGATAGACTTGGAAAGGATGGGTGATCCCCGGGTGTTCAGAAGGGACAACGGACACGTGCATATCGACGCCAGCGAGCTGCATTATCGAGAGCTCAACGCCATGATCAAGCAGGCGGCTCTGGACGGGGCCACCCTCATGGAGATAGAGAACGTATACGGTCAGCGCTATATCGGCTCCGGCGTGCGCCTTCCGGTGCGCATCGAGATACGCGGCATCCCTGGCAACGACCTCGGCGCCTTCATGGACGGTCCGGAGATAGTGGTGGACCGCAACGCCCAGGACGGCGTGGGCAACACCATGAACAGCGGCAACATCGTGGTGCACGGTCGGGCGGGGGACATCGTGGCCATGGGCATGCGGGGAGGGAGCATCTTCATCCGCGGCAGCGTGGGCTACCGCGCCGCCATACACATGAAGGAATACATGAAACACCGCCCCGTACTGGTGATCGGGGAGAGCTGCCAGGACTTCCTGGGGGAGTACATGGCTGGCGGCGTGGTGGTGGTGCTGGGCCTGGACCGCGATCCGGGGCAGGGCCTTCGAGCTCGGCACGTGGGCACCGGGATGCACGGCGGGGCGATATATCTGCGCGGGGACATCGATCCCCACAACCTGGGTAAGGGCGTTGAGGTCTCCGAGCCGGAAGAGGCGGACCTGGAAAAGCTGCGAGAGCTGGTGGGCCGCTTCTGCGCATATTTCGGCGGCGACCCCGCGGAGATCATGGCCGGCGGTTTCGTGAAGCTGGCCCCACGGTCAAAGCGGCCCTACGGCAGCTTGTACGCCTACTGAGAAGAACCGGTCCAAGGCTTTCCCTGAAAAGGGACCCCTGCTGTGATAGCCTGTTGTCATGATCATACTGGTGATAGCGGGGCCGGAAGAGAGGGAGCGCGTTTCCGGAGCGCTCTCCCCGACCTGGCAGCTGCGCATGGTGGACGGGGAGGATCTGGCCGACGAGGAGAAACTCTCGGGGGACCTGGTCATCGCTTCCTTCAAGCTGCTCGACCGGGGATACCGGGAGGCGCTGGGCGGGGAGCTGCGCCGCCTGCGGGAGAACGCTCCTCTGCTGGCCCTGCTGCCTCGGGATCACCGGTTCGATTTTCAAAGCCCGCCGGTTTTCGACGATTTCGCGTTCGAAGACTTCGAGCCCCTGGAGCTGCGGGCGCGGGTTTGGCATCTACTCTACCGCCATAATCGGCTGACTGAGCCCGGCCTTTACCGCATAGGCGAGCTGGCCTTCGATTTTGACCGCTACCAGGCCTATTTTCGCGAGCAGCCCCTGCAGCTGACCTTCAAGGAGTACGAGCTCCTGCGATTCCTGGCCACGCATCCCGGCAAGGTCTTCACCCGCGAGGTGCTGCTGGAGCAGGTTTGGGGCTACGGATACTACGGCGGCTCCCGCACCGTGGATGTGCACATCCGCAGGCTGCGGGCCAGGATAGACACCCCCGAACACTCCTATATACGCACGGTGCGCGGCGCCGGCTACCTGTTCGAGCCCTGAGCCTTATGCCCGATCCCCACTGCCGTGCGCCGGTTCTTGCCCGCGGACCTCGCTTCGGCGGCCGGCAAGGCACCTTGCCCGACCCCTCGTTGATGCCGTTGTTGAAACAGTTAACATGGATTTTACAAAAGGGAAAAGCCGCCGAAACAGGAGGCGGATATCATCGAGACCGTCGGAGAGTTGAGCCGTTGGCGAGAGAAAAGGAGGATGTGAGGATGGAGAAAGACAAGGAATACGTGCTCAAGCAGGCCAAAGAGAACGACGTGCGCTTCATCCGCCTGTGGTTCACCGACATACTGGGCATGCTCAAGAGCTTCGCCATAACCATCGATGAGCTGGAGACGGCCCTGGAGGAAGGTATGGGATTCGACGGCTCCTCCATCGAGGGTTATGCCCGGATCGACGAGAGCGATATGATCGCGATGCCCGATCCCGCCACTTTCACCCTTCTGCCCTGGCGGCCCAAAGAGCACAGCGCGGTGGCCCGCATGTTCTGCGACGTGCTGCGCCCGGGCGGCGAGCCCTACGAGAGCGACCCCCGTTACATCCTCAAGCGCAACCTCAAGCGGGCCGCGGACATGGGCTATACCTATTACGTGGGTCCGGAGCTGGAGTTCTTCTACTTCAAGAGCTCGGAATCCCCGGAGGTGTTGGACCGGGGCGGATACTTCGACCTCACGCCCCTGGACGTGGCCAGCGACCTCAGGCGGGACACCGTGCTGGCCCTGGAGGCTATGGGGATAGGGGTGGAATACAGCCATCACGAGGTGGCCCCCTCGCAGCACGAGATAGACATGCGCTACACCGACGCCCTGACCATGGCCGACAACGCCATGACCTTCCGCCTGGTGGTCAAGGAGGTGGCCATGAGCTACGGCTACTACGCCACCTTCATGCCCAAACCGCTGGCGGGGGAGAACGGCAGCGGCATGCACACCCATATGTCGCTGTTCAAGGGGGATACCAACGCCTTCTACGACCCCGATGACAGGTATCACCTCTCCGACGTGGCCAAGAAGTTCATCGCCGGGCTGCTCAAGCACGCCCCGGAGATATGCGTGGTGTGCAGCCAGTGGGTGAACTCCTACAAGCGGCTTATCCCCGGCTATGAGGCGCCGGTCTACCTGACCTGGGCGGTGCGAAACCGCTCCGACCTCATCCGCGTCCCCGAGTACAAGCCGGGCAAGGAGAAGGCGACGCGCATAGAGTTCCGTTCCCCCGACCCGGCGTGCAACCCCTACCTTGCCTTCTCGGCCATGCTGGCGGCGGGGCTGGAGGGGATCGAGAAGGGATACGAGCTGCCGCCTCCCACTGAGCGCAACGTGTATGAGATGAGCGAGGAGGAGAGGCGTGAGCTGGGAATAGGCATGCTTCCGGAGGATCTATGGGAGGCGGTCCAGATAGCTGAGCGGAGCGAACTCCTGCGGCGGTGCCTGGGCGATCCGGTCTTCGAGAAGTTCATCGAGAACAAGAAGGTGGAATGGGACCGCTACCGCGCGGTAGTGACCCCCTGGGAGCTTGAAAACTACCTCCCGGTTCTCTGAGCCGCTATACTTGCTATGATGACATGATGTAAGGCGGCGGCCGTGTCGGAGGTCCGTTTTGGCGGCGCTGAAGGTGGGCATAGCCCAGCAGGACTACACGGTGGGCGACCTGGAAGGGAACGCCGAGCGCATCCTGCAGGCGATGCGCCAGGCGGAGAGCCGGGGCGTCCACCTGCTGTGCTTCCCGGAGCTGGCCCTGACCGGGTACCCGCCGGAAGACCTCGCTCTGAGCACGGACTTCGTGCGGCACAACCAGGACTATATGCGGAAACTGGCGGCGGAGTCAGGGGAATGCGTATGCCTGGTGGGCTTCATCGACCGGGACGAGGACTGCTTCAACGCGGCAGCGGTCCTGCACCGCGGGAAGGTCGTGGATGTCTATCACAAGTCCTTCCTGCCCAATTACGGGGTCTTCGACGAGAACCGCTACTTCAGCCCGGGGCGGCGCAACCTGGTAGTGGTGGTGAAGGGCGTGCGGGTGGGAGTGACCATCTGCGAGGACATATGGTGTCCGGGGGGGCCGTTGGAAGAGGAGATCGCCTACGGAGGGGCGGAGGTCATCGTGAACCTCTCCGCATCCCCGTTCTACCGGGGCAAACAGGAACAGCGGGAGAGGATGGTGCAGGCGCGCGCCCAGGACGGGCAGGCGGTGCTGGCCTATGTCAACGCGGTGGGGGCCCAGGACGAGCTGGTTTTCGACGGGAGGTCCTTTGTCTATCACCCCGACCACGGGGTGATGATGCGCGGCCCCGCCTTCAGGGAGGCCCTGCTGCTGGCGGAAGTGGAGACCGGATGGCTCACGGCCCGCCGCTTTCTCAGGCCCATCCATAGGTATTTGAGGCAGGGAACGCCCTTGAGGCCAACGGCGGTCAAACTGCTCTCCGACCACGGCGGAACGGAGAGGGGGGAAGCTCCCTGCCTCCCAGTACCCGGAAAAAGCATCGATGCGGGTGGCCCGGCAGACGCTCCCCCGGACCCGCGAGAGGAGATCTTCGAGGCGCTGGTGCTGGGCCTGCGCGACTACTTCAGGAAGAACGGGTTTTCCGACGCCCTTCTGGGGCTCTCCGGCGGCATCGACTCCGCCCTGGTGGCGGCGCTGGCGGTGGAGGCACTGGGTAGAGAGCGGGTGCACGCCCTCTTCATGCCCTCCGCTTATACCTCGCGCCTCTCCCATGAATGCGCGGATAAGCTGGCTTCCAACCTGGGCATAGACATGATCTCCATCCCCATAGACGAGATGGTGGAGCCCTACCATCGGGCCATGCCCTATCTGGACGAGGGGGGGACGGCGGCGGAGAACCTGCAGGCGCGCATACGCGGCAACCTGCTCATGTCCTACTCCAACCGCTACGGTTGGTTGGTGCTGGCCACCGGGAACAAGAGCGAGCTGTCCATGGGCTACTGCACCCTCTATGGGGACATGGCCGGCGGTTTCGCCCTGATCAAGGACCTCCTCAAGCGGGACGTCTACGCCCTGGCCGATTTCATCAACCGGAGGGCGGGGCGGGAGATGATCCCCCGGGAGATCATCGAGCGCCCCCCGTCCGCCGAGCTCAAACCGGGCCAGCTCGACACCGATTCCCTGCCCCCATACGAGGCGCTGGACCCCATCCTCGAGGCCTATATAGAGCAGGGCTTGGGGGTGGAGGAGATAGCCGCCATGGGACATGACAAGGAGCTCGTCCTTTCAGTGGTGCGGCGCATCGAGGCCAGCGAATACAAGCGCCGCCAGGCGCCGGTGGGGATAAAGCTCACCCAGCGCGCTTTCGGCAAGGACTGGCGCATGCCCATCTCCAACCCCTTCATCAAATACCTCATGGATTGACTGAACGAAACAGAGCCGATCCTACAAGCTCGGCTTGACTGCCCGGCCGGCCCCGCCGGCAGATCCGGGCGGGCGATGAACTGAGCGATCGGGCTCGAAAAGAGGCACTGATATTTCACTTTGATTTAATACGCGGGAAACGCAACCGAAACACCCCCTTCTTATCATGGGGCCGTGATGCGCGTTTGGCGAAAGGCGGTAAGCCCAGAAGGAGGTGCGCGTATGTATCGCAGGACTCTGATGATCCTGGCCGCGGCCCTATTGCTGGCGTCCCTGCTCACGCTGTTCACGGGAAAGCAGGCGGCCGCAGCCGACCCCACCGGGGCGGAAACGGGGACGGCGGCCGACCTGTCGCCGGACACCGACATCTCCGACCCGGAGAGTTTGGCCGAGGAGGTGGGCCATAACAAGATATCCATCAACTTCATCTGGGTTTTCCTCGGAGCCATCCTGGTCTTCTTCATGCAGGCGGGCTTCGCCATGGTGGAAACCGGGTTCTGCCGCAAACAGAACGCCAACCACGTTATGATGACCAACTTCATAGTCTTCGCCATCGGCGTCATCGGCTTCTTCGCCATCGGTTTCGGCCTGATGTTCGGGGGGGTGGGGCCGCTGGCCACGCTGGGCGGCGGCGATATACTCAACGCTAAGTTGCAGTTGGCCGAGGGCTGGTCCGTCTTCGGGTTAAAGGGGTTCCTGGGCAGCGGCGGTTTCTACGACGCGGGCATCATGATGTTCTTCCTCTTCCAGCTGGTGTTCATGGACACCGCCGCCACCATCGTGACGGGAGCTATGGCGGAACGCTGGAAGTTCAGCGCCTTCTTCATCTACGGGTTCTTCATGTCGGCCATCCTCTACCCCGTTTTCGGCCACTGGGTATGGGGCGGCGGCTGGCTCTCACAGCTGGGGGCCAATCTGGGCCTGGGCAACGGCTTCGTGGACTTCGCCGGCTCCTCGGTGGTGCACGCGGTGGGCGGCATCTGCGCCCTGGCCGGGGCCATGGTCATCGGCCCGCGCATAGGCAAGTACGACTCGGAGGGCAGGCCGCAGCCCATGCCCGGCCACAACATACCGATGGCCATAGTGGGAGTGATCATCCTGGTGTTCGGCTGGTTCGGCTTCAACTCGGCCAGCACCCTTTCCGGCGGCGACCTGAGGCTCTCGGTGGTGGCGGTGAACACCATGCTGGCTGCCGCCGCGGGCTCACTGACGGCCATGTCCTACGTATGGAAGAGGTATGGCAAGCCCGACCCCTCCATGAGCGCCAACGGCATGCTGGCGGGGCTGGTGGCGATCACCGCACCCTGCGCCTTCGTGGCCCCCTGGGCGGCCCTGGTCATCGGGGCTGTCGCCGGGATCATCGTCTGCCTGGGCGTGGAAACGCTCGACCGCATACACGTCGACGATCCGGTCGGGGCGGTGGCGGTGCACGGCATGAACGGCATCTTCGGCGTCCTGGCCGTGGGCCTTTTCGCCGACGGCAGTTACGGGGCCAGGCTGAACGGCGTGGAGAGCGCGGTACGGGGCTTGTTCTACGGCAACCCCGGACAGTTGTGGGCCCAGCTCATAGGCGCGGTCTCCTGCGCGGCCTTCGTCTTCGGCGTCTCTTACGCCTTCTTCAGGCTGCAGGACCGCCTGCAGGGCATCCGCGTGCCCCTGGAGCAGGAGATAGAGGGGCTGGACGTGCACGAGATGGGCGTCTCCGCCTATGGCGAACCCGCCAGCCTCTTCGAACTGAGCGACTTCAGCGCGGTGCCCGATACGGAACCCGCTGTACGGGGAAAGGGGGTATGATCCGTGGACGCCACAGAGAGGAAGGAAGCGGGCATACGCAAGGTCGAGGGCATCTTCCGCCCCGAGGTGTTCCAAAAGGTCATAACGGAGCTGGAGAAGATCGGCTATCCGGGCATCACCGCCTATGAGGTGCGGGGGCACGGCAAGCAGAAGGGCTTGAGGCAGGTCTGGCGCGGCGCTTCCTACAAGCGTTCCTTTCTGCCCAAGGTCAAGTGCGAGGTGGTGGTCCTGGAGGAGGACGTTTCGAGGGTGGTGCGGGCAATGGTCAACGCGGCGCGGACCGGCAAGGAAGGAGACGGCAAGATCTTCGTGAGCGGCGTGGAGGAAGCGGTCAGGGTGCGCACCGGGGAGAGCGGCTTTAATGCCATCTGACGCTCTCTATCCGCGGCGGAGCGCCCGGGCGGGCATCGGCCGGAAGAAGCCGGCAGCGACGCCGCTCACCGATGCCGGGCTGAGCCGGGGCGCTTGCGTTCAACTTTGATTTAACCTTACCGAAACAACCGCAAAACCGTGAGGAAACAAGCGCTCCTTATACTCGGATCGAGCTGAGGCGGTAATGGAAGGAGTAGTGCTTCTTGAAAGGTCTTAAGGGGCTCAAGAGGATAGCCTTTGTCTCGGCAGCCGCCGTCCTGCTCGTCTTCCTGGCGGCGGGGCCGGCCTTGGCGCAGGACGAGGGCGGGGGAGTGAGCGGGGTCGCGGAGGTGGTCACCAACCTCGACGCCGCTTGGGTGCTGGTTGCGGCAGCCCTGGTCTTCTTCATGCAGGCCGGCTTCTTCTTTCTGGATGATGAGGAGCTGTGGTGGTTTTCGCCGGCAGGCATCTGGTCTTCTTCATGCAGGCCGGCTTCTTCTTTCTGGAGGGCGGCCTTACCCGGTAGATGAACGTCTCCAACGCCATGATGAGGGGGGCCATGGATTTCTGCTTCGGCGCTCTCATCTTCTGGGCGCTCGGATACGGATTGATGTTCGGTGCCTATAGGGGGGCTTCGTGGGATGGGAATGGTTTTTCCTCAACACGGCGGAGGCTTTTACTGGGGATAAAGGCATCATCTACGCTTTTCTGCTCTTTCAGATCGCTTTCGCCGGGGCGGCGGCCACCATCCTGGCCGGCGGCATCGCCGAAAGGTTCAAATTCAACGCCTACAGCATCGCCACCGTGGTCATCACGGGCTCATCTATCCCTTCGTGGGGCACTGGGTGTGGGGCGGGGCTGGCTGAGCGAAATGGGCTTCGTGGATTTCGCCGGCTCCATCGTGGCCCACTCGATGGTCGGTTGGTGCGCGCTGGCGGGAGCCTTCATGGTGGGGCCGCGCCCGGGCAAGTATGGACGCGACGGCAAGCCCCCCGAGGCCATCCCCGGCCACTCCATACCCATGGCCGCCCCGGGCAACTTCAAGCTCTGGCTGGGATGGTTCGGCTTCAACCCCGGCAGCATCCTCAAGGCCATCCCCGCGGCTGCGACCATCCGTTAACACGGCTCTGGCGGGGGCGGCAGGCGGCGTGGCCAGCACCTTCGTCGCCTGGAAGCGTTACGGCAAACCGGATGCGAGCATGGCCATGAACGGCATCCTGACGGGGCTGGTGGCGGTGACCGCGGGCTGCGCGGCGGTCACCCGGCTTCCGACTGCATCATCGGCCTGGCGTCCAGAGCCCGAGTGGTCTTCTCCGTCGAGTTCATCGACCGCGTGCTCAAGGCGGACGACCCGGTCGGCGCGGTGAGCGTCCGCGCCGTCAACGGGATTTGGAGGACGCTGGCGGCGGGGCCTTTCGCACGGTCCTCCTCCGCCGAGGCTTCGGGGCTCTCCCCGGTCAACGGACTGCTCTTCGGAGGCGGCATAAAGCAGCTGGGGGTGCAAGCACTGGGGCCGCTCTCCGCCTTGGCTTGGGCGGTCGCGGCGGCGGTGCTTCTGTTCTTGGCCATGAAGAGGACCATAGGCATCCGCGTGACCGACAAGGAGCAGTTGGACGGCCTGGGCCTGGCCGAGCGCAATATCGAGGCCTATCCCGAGTTCCTGATCTCGGCGGAAGGGGGTGTGGCGGTTGAAAAGGTTGAGGCCATCATCAGGCCGGAGCGACTGGACGGAGTGCTGGCCGGGTTGCGCGGACTCCGATATCCGGGTATCACCATCACCGAGGTCAAGGGCCACGGCAAGCAAGGCGGCGTCACCCACATGCGGCGCGGGGAGGAGCACGACGTGGAGTTCCTGCCCAAGATCGAGCTGGAGGTGGTGGTGCTGGACGAGGATCTGGCTCGCGCGGTCAGCGCGGTGGTCAAGGCGGGGCGCGCCGGGGCTATCGGGGACGGCAAGATCTTCTCTACGACGTCGATGATGCCATCCGCATCCGCACCGGCGAGAGCGGGTTCGATGCCATCTGATCCAGCTCACCATTCAGCGCGATGCTCTTAAGGATCTCGCCAGGATGAGCTCCTGCCAGGCGGCGGCGATCCCCAGAGTGAGGTAGCTGGCCACCCAGAGCAGGTCTATATGGTTCACGTTGCCGTAGAGGCCGTTCCAATCGAGATAAACGAACAATGTGTCGGCCAGAGCCATGAGTATGAACGACAGGCTTATGAGCATCCAAGCCTTGCCCTGCCAGCCGCCGGAAAAGGAGAGGGCGACCATCAACGATGGCGCCAGGATGAGCATGTCCAGATAAGCGTAAGCGGGGTTGATCAGCTTGTCCGTGAGGGTTGCGGAATCATCAGTGACCACGGGAATGACCAGAAAAACGGTGACCAGGGCGATGACCAAGAGGATAAGGGCGACAACGGGTCCTACCGTATATCTTCGGAACCCCAGGTCCAAGCGCCGATAACCCCTGAGCAACAACAGCAGGCCTGCGATTAAGAAGGGATAGGATGAAAGCCAGAATATGTCCGCCAACAGCGGATACGAGATCTCCCTTCCCAAGATCCCCTGGTAGATCAACCAGATGGTCTCCGCCGCCAGGTTCAGCAGGGAGGCGATGGCGAAAAGCGCCCAGATCCGGCGCTGCTCCTCACTCGGACGCAGCCTCATCAGCAGGCCGAGAATGAAGACGAGAGCGACGGCCACAGCTATAGCCGGGGCGGAATATGAGAGGATGAAGAAGGGCTTGCCCTCCGGGTCTATGATGCGATAATAGGCGAGCGAGTATAGAAGGAAGACTCCTCCGATCAAGGCCAAGGAGACAGATATTTTGGCGGCGAACCTTCTTTCCTCACTCACGCACATCGACCTCCTTGAGGAACCACGATCTCGATGCCTTCGAGATCAGGTCGAGCCGGGCTGTGTCGCCTGAGCGCCCCACCCGTTTGACTTGAACGGCGCCTGCGGGACAAGCAAACTCAGTTGCCATTATATACCATGACACATGGAAATTAATGCCAATATCTACCGCTTGTCTTCTGCCCCGCCGCGGTAAATGTCGTTGTTGACGTGATCGAGGCGGTCGCCTCACCATCGTCGCCTTTCCGCCCAGGCGACCAAAGAGGGGAACGTCCCCTCAGTGCGGCAGGGTCGAGGCAAAGGAGGCCACCAACTCCGAGGCGCGGGGGCCGATGATCCGCCCGTGCCCAGGGTACATGTAGTCCACGTCCATATCCGCGAGGCGCCGCAGAGAGGCGGCGATCTCGCTGCGGGAATAGCTGGCGCTTATGGTGGGACCGCCGACCCGCCCCAGGTAGTGGGAAACGAGGTCCCCGGCGAAGAGGCGCCGGTTGGCGCGATCCAGGAGCCCGATGCCCCCAGGGGTATGGCCGGGAAGGGCGATGACCTCCAGGCCCAGCTCCTCCAGGACGTCTCCCTCTTTCAAGGCGAGGTCCACTGGGCAGGGCTCGAAGTGCTGGTAGCTCCTGATCCAGGAAGGGGGAAGCCGGCGCAGGAACCGCCCCAGCCTGTTCAGCTCACTGGGGAGGGCCGGCGGCATCTCGCCCCGGATGAATGGGGCGTCTTCGGCTCCTGCGGCAACCGTCGCGCCGCTCTCCTCCTTGAGTTCAGCCAAGTTGCCGGTGTGGTCGAAGTGGTAGTGGGTGATGAGTATGTGGGAGAGGTCCCGCGGCTGGACCCCGGCGGCCGCCAGTGCCCGACGCAGCTTTCTCCCGCAGGAAGGTGTGTTGGTGTCCACCAGGTAGCAGTGATCGCCCCTGACCAGATAGCAGTTGGCCACCAGGCCGGCTATGCGTATGACCTCGTCCATGGAGCATCCCCCCTCGCGCGAAAGGCCCGCCGTTTCCCACGACTGGATTATAGCGCGGCCCGGGGGTGCTTGCCCGGCTCCCGCCCTCACATGGACTCGGGGGCGCTCACCCCCAGCAGCCCCAGGCAGTTGCGCAGGACCTGGCGGGTGCACTTGCAGAGGAAGAGGCGGGCGCGGGAGAGCTCGCTGTCCTCGGTGATGACGCGGTGCTTGGTGTAGAAGTAATGGAAGAGGGCGGCGGTCTCCTCCAGGTAGCGGGTGAGGCGGTGGGGGGCCCGGTCCTGGGCGCAGGAGCGGACCAGCTCCTCGTACTCAAAGAGCTTGAGGGCCAGGTCCAGCTCCTCTTCCTCGCCCAGTCGCCCCAGGACCTCGGGGGGAGGAACGGCCTCAGCCGCATCGTGACCCTGCTCCTCGGCGTAGCGCAGTATGGAGCATATGCGCGCGTGAGCGTACTGCACGTAATAGACCGGGTTGTCCTGGCTCTGCTGCTTGGCCAGCTCGATGTCGAAGTCCACCGCCGAGTCCTGGCTTCTGGTGAGAAAGAAGTAGCGGGCGGCGTCCCGTCCCACCTCGTCCAGCAGCTCCTCGAAGGTTATCATCTCCCCGGTGCGCTTGGACATGCGCACCGGCTCGCCCCCGCGCTTGAGATTGACCAGCTGGCCGATTATTATCTCCAGGACCCCGGGATGGCCCAGCGCCTGCATCGCCGCCTGCATGCGCTTCGCGTAACCGTGGTGGTCGGCTCCCCACAGGTCGATGATGTGCTCCAGGCCCCTCTCCAGCTTGTTCAGGTGGTAGGCGATGTCCGAGGCGAAATAGGTGGGGGTGCCGTTGGAGCGCAGCAGCACGCGGTCCTTGTCGTCCCCGAAACGGGAGGTGGCCATCCACAGGGCCCCGTCTTTTTCGTAGGCCAGCCCCGCCCCCCTCAGCTTTTCCAGCACCCGGTCGAGGGCTCCGCTCTCGTGCAGGGAGCGCTCGCTGAACCAGACGTCGAAGTCCACGCCGAAACGGTGCAGGGTGCTCTTGAGGTGCTCCATAACCTGCGCGTAGGCCAACTCCCGGAAGGCCAGGCGGCGCTCCTCGGTGGGGCGGTCTTTCCAGGAGCCTCCCTCGGATGCCAGTATCTCCGCGGCGATGGCGCGGATGTACTCGCCCCTGTAGCCGTCCTCGGGGAACTCCACCTCCAGGCCCAGCAGTTCCAGGTAGCGCGCCTCCACCGAGGCGGCGAATATATCCATCTGGTTTCCGAAGTCGTTGACGTAGAACTCCCGCTCCACGCGGTAACCCACCGCCTCAAGCAGGGAAGCGATGGCGTCTCCCAGGGCGGCCCAGCGGCCGTGGCCCACGTGCAGGGGGCCCACGGGGTTGGCGCTGACGAACTCCACCTGGAGGCGGGTGCCCGCTACCAATTCCCATCGTCCGTAGCCCTCACCTGCCTCGGCCAGGCGCACAAGCTCCTCCCGCATCCAGGGAAGCCCCAGGGTGAAGTTGATGAAGCCGGGGCCCGCCACCTCGACCCTCTCCAGGCGCCCCTCGCTGTCCGGGAGGTGCCTCACCAGGGCCTCGGCGATCTCGCGGGGCCGTCCCTTCCTGTCGGAGGCCAGCAGCAGGGCGACGTTGGTGGCCCAGTGGCCGTGTTCTTTGACCCGGGGCCGCTCGAGCGCGAAGGGGGGCAGCTCCCCGGGGGAGAGGTCGCCCGCCTCCACCGCCCGACGGAAGGCCTCCTCGATGAACTCGTGCAGGGTCCTGGCTATCATCACGAACCTCCCCGCGGGGCACGTTCTTCCGCTCGATCGGTCGCTTTACGGTAGGCCATAATGATACAGGACGAGCGCCCGCCCCGGAAGGGAAGGGCGGCATTTAAACGGGGATGGAGACGCCTCCTCCGCTCGCCGCATCGCGGCTCGCACGCCTTGATGCCGGGCCTCAGTAATTCGATGGCTTGGTCGCCAGGGTCACCTCGACTTCCTTGAGTTCGTCCCGGCGGTAGAACTTCACCTGGACCTTGTCCCCCACTTTTCGCCGCCTGACCTCCAGGATGAGGGCGTCCATGGAGTCGATGGGCTGGCCACCCAACTCCACGATGATGTCGCCGCTCTGCAGCCCGGCCCGGTCGGCGGGGCCGCCGCGGTAGACGTCGCGCACCAGCGCGCCGCTTTGCGTCTTCAACTTGTAACGCTCCGCAACGTCAGGAGTGAGGGTGGCTCCGGAGATGCCCATCCAGGGGTGCACCGCCTTGCCCGAGGAGATGAGCTCTTCGATGACGGGCTTGGCCGTGTCGATGGGGATGGCAAAGCCGATGCCGTCATATCCGCCGCTCTGGGAATAGATGGCGGTGTTTATCCCGATGACCTGTCCCGCTGCGTTGCAGAGGGGCCCGCCGGAGTTCCCGGGGTTGATGGCGGCGTCGGTCTGGATGACGTCGAGCAGGGAGACGCTGCCGCTTATGTTGCGGTGCAATCCGCTGATGATGCCGCTGGTGACGCTCTGCTCGAATCCCTGCGGGCTGCCCATGGCGATGGCCAGTTCCCCCACCACCAGCTCCGCGGAACTGCCCAACTCCGCGACGGGGAGGCCGCTCGCGTCTATCTTGAGAACCGCCAGGTCGTTATCGGGATCGGTGCCGATGATCTTGGCCTCTAAAACCCTTCCGTCCAGAAGGGAGACCTTGATATCGCGGGCATTGGACACCACATGGTTGTTGGTGACGATATAGCCGTCCTCCCGGTAGATGAAGCCGGAGCCGATGCCCGAACCCAGCAAGGCGGCTACCTCGATGTTGACCACCGCGGGCAGTGTCTTGGAAACCGCCGCGACCACCGCCTGCAGGCCCGCCGCCTCGACCCTCTCGGCGGCTCCCTCCGACATGGAAGGCTGCTGCATCACCACGGTGCGCTCACCCGACTTGCCCCGCAGAAAGTCAAGGGGTTTGTTGCCGAAGGCCAGGGGCAGGACCACCAATATCACCAAAGTGGTAACCAAGGCGGTTAGCAGGGAAGCGAGCATGGTCCGTCCGCGCCCTCCGCCACTGCCCGCCGGCGGGAAGCTGTATGGCGCCGTCGGGATCCTGCCGGGAGGCGGAGGCGGCGGCGGTGTCGGGGCGAACCGAGCCTGCGGACCGCCTGACGGCCCGGCGGTCGGCGCCCTTCCTGCCGAAGGCTGCGCCGGCCTGTTTGCGGCGGGCCCGATGCCTTGTCCCGGCGTTCCCGCATTCCCCTGCTCCATCATGACCACCTCTCTATATCGCTGCCTCAACGCGGCGCGCTCTGCGCCCCTAACAGCCAATTCTAATAGAAATAGGCCTATGTTGAACGTGGAGGCGCGATCACGCGCCACTGCGCACACTCTTTTTTGACGCTGCCGGGCCCTCTCGGTTCCTCTTTTTTCTCATGAAGCCGCAAGGTCTCGCCTGAAGCCCTTACGTGCGGCTCATGAGCGGAAATTAGAGTAGAATGATCCGGCATTACCCAATCTGGATGCGACCACGGTAAGCCGCCCCCTTATGGCGGCAGGGCGAAATTTGGCTGGAGGAAGAGAGGAGGCAGGGGATGAAGGTCATCGTGGTGGGAGCGGGCGCCGCGGGGCTGGCAGCGGCCCATGCCCTGCTGGAGCGGGGATGCGAAGTGGTCGTATATGAAAGGGAGAGCGAGGCCGGGGGCAGGGCCCGGGGCTTCAGCCGCGACGGCTACGTCTTCGATCTGGGAGCGCAGTTCTCAGCGAAGCCCTGCGCCA
>JACVIY010000030.1 GCA_015711755.1 Candidatus Geothermincola secundus
CTCCGGATTCTGCCATCCGGTCGAGGATCTCACGGAATGGTAGACCTGATAAACGGCACCGTCATGCCCGAACCATACGACATGGGGCCGGCCCATACCGTCCACGGCCATCATCGGACAGCGCTGATCGTTGTTCGAGTTGGAGGATACGCGGACCTTCGAGGTGAAGCCGGATCCGAGATCGGCACTGTAGAAGATCTGGTTATCGGCGCATGAGGCGTCGTAACCGTACCAGGCCACGTGGGGACGGCCGTTCGAGTCAAGCGCTATCTGCGGATCATAATTATCACTGCCGCCCCCGGAAACGGAAACCGGTTCCGACCAGCCCGATCCGGTGTCGCTAGAATGCCATACATCATAGAAGGTGACACTTTCATCGTAACCATACCAGACCGCGTGGGGGTTGCCGCTCGAGTCAATCGCGATACGGGGCGACATGGAGGATCCCTTTACCGGGACCTGGACGACGGACCAACCTGTGCCCGGGTCGGTGGCGTAGTAAATCCTGTTAATATCTCCTTCCCATCCATACCAGACCGCGTGGGGATGGCCGTTCGAGTCCACGGCTATCTGGGGGGCGCGGTTGGCCGTGCTGGTGGTGGAGATCTGGGTGGTGGACCAGCCGGTGCCCGGATCGGTGGCGTAGTAGATGCGCTCGGTGGTGCCGTCGTAACCGTACCAGACCGCGTGGGGGCAGCCGCTCGAGTCCGCGGCTATCTGGGGGGCGCGGTTCTCGATGGAGCCGCCCGAGGAAAAGCTGGATATATCCGCCGGATCCGTCCAGCCGGTGCCCGGGTCGGTGACGTGATAGATGTGAGTGTATGCGTTGGAGCCGCCGTACCCGTACCAGACGACCTGAGGGTGGCCGTCGGGGTCCAGGGCGATCTGCGGCATGTATTGGTCGTAGCCGGCGAGCGAAGCGCTTAACAACGTAGGGGCTGTCCAACCCGTGCCGGGATCGTTGCAGTGGTATATCTTGTAACGCGAACCGTCATGCATGTACCAGACCACGCGGGGATGACCGCCGGCATCGACGGCAAGCCGCGGATGGTAGTTCTGGTAGTTACCGGACGATATCTGCGTCGGTCCCGTCCAGCCCGTGCCTGGGTCGCTGTTATAGAAGACATGGTTGTAGGACCCGACGGGGTTGTACCAGACCACGTGGGGATGGTCTCCCGCATCCAGGGATATCTGAGGGTAGGACAGATATGTGCTGGTGCTGGTGTTGGCGGAAAGGGCCACCGGTGAAGACCAGACCGACCCGGTCCATGCCGAGTACCAGGTCTGATAGCAATTAGAGTCATCCCGCCCGTGCCAGACCACGTGGGGGCTACCTCCCGAGTCGGTCACTACTTGAGGGAAGTATTGCCTATTGTCCGAGTTGGTCGAGATATGTTGCGGGCTGGACCACCCGGAGCCGTTATACCTCGAATAATAGATGCGGTTGTGGGCGCCCTCAGAGTCCCACCCGTCCCACACCACCCAGGGACGGTCGGCGTTGTCCAGCACTACCCAGGGGCTTGCCTGAGAATAGGAGGACTGGGTGGAAAGGCGTATCGGGACCGACCACGAGGATCCGTCATATGCCGAGTAGACGATCATGTTGTCCCCCTGGTCGGAGTCGTAACCCGACCAGACCACATGGGGGCGGCCGACAATGTCTACCGCTAACTGCGGGTTGTAACCGCGTCTGTTGTAGGGATAGTCGGAAACCTGCTCGGGGACCGCCCATCCCTCGCCAAGATCGGCGGAATACCAGACCTGGATGAACGAACGGGATTCGTCCTGGCCGGTCCATACCACGTGGGGGTGCCCACCAGCATCCAGGACTATCTGCGGATCGGCGTTGCTGTAAGAGGACGTGGATAGGAGCTGCGGGGGCGACCATGTCCCCCCCGCACTACGGGAATACCAGATATTGTCGTCGCCGTTATCCCCCACCCATACCACGTGACAGTCTCCGTTCCCGTCAACGGCCATCCTGGGGTCCTTGTTGTCGGTGGCCAGATCGCCGGGGGACAGGTCCTGTGGTTCGGTCCATATTGCCGCAACCGTCTGGGGCACGCCTATAAGGAACCAGCCCGCTAACAGCAGCGCCGCAAATGCGAGAGACGCCCATTTCCTCGAGAACGATGAGAAGCCCTTGCCTGAAAACCCTTCCTCCACCGCCTGACCACCTCCATGCTCATCGCGGATCCGCTACGATCGGCGTGGTCAGAACGGTGATATCGAAACCTCTTAGCGAGATCCCATATCATGTTTCTAATCTCGCCACACCGCTAACTCTAATTATGATGTACAACTCAATACATCGCAATTCGAAGTTCCCCTTGACAGGATCGGCACACCGAAATAACATCTTCCTCGACATAATTGTCAGACAGTCGGACATATTTATGCAACAGCATCCGCAGTAAATTAACCGCATCCGTATCGCAGCACCGGACCCCGCAGCGCTCGCAGACGCGCTTCACGGAGGCCATGGCGTGGAGAGTGAAGCCCTGCTACGCATCGAGAGGAGCCCCTCCACCCCGGAGAAGGTGGCGGCCCGCATCCGCGACCTCATCTCCAGCGGGGCCATGGTCCCGGGAGAGGTCCTCCCTCCCCAACTGCAGTTGGCCTCCCGCCTGGGGGTGAGCCGCAGCAGCGTGCGCGAGGCGCTGACCTCCATGGAAGCGGGCGGCTTCATCCAGAAGCTGCCCAACGGCCGCTATAGGGTCACCGCTCTTCCGAATGGGCGCCTCCTCCCGCCCTTGCGAGAGGTGCTGCGCTCCGACCCCTCACTGGTATGGGACCTCCTGGAGGTGGCCTCGGTGATGGTGGTGGACGCGGCCCGCCTGGCCGCCCAAAGAGCCACCCCTGAGCAGCTGGAGCGGCTTCAGGACTGCCTGCGGCAGCTGGAGGCGGCCGCCCGCAACCGCCGCTACTTCATCCGAGAGTTCAACCGCATCTACATCAATTTCTACGAGACGCTGGCCCTGGCCACCGGCAACGTGGTCTACCTGCACCTGGGCCACGCTTTCATTGAGCTCCTGGCCGAGGCCCTCCCCCATACCGAGAAGCTCTTCATGGTCCAGGAGGACATCAACGCCGAACTCTACCGCCAGCATCGTGCCATATACCGGGCAATATCATCACGCGATCCGCGAGCGGCGATGCGGGCGTTCCGCCGCCATCTCAGATATATAGAGAACAAGCTGCGGCTGATCCTTGAAGGCAGCGGCCCAGAAACCGCTGAACAAAAGCTCACCGGCGAGCCCGAAGCCGCCGGGGCCGCGAAAAGCGGCGGGGAGAGCACCCGGGTAAGAGTGACGAAAAAACGTGCCGGCATCAGGGGATCACGCCCTGAGGGGAGGGCCACTGCCGCCGCGTACCAAGGGAAAGGAGGAAGTGCAGGATGATCCATGCTGAGGTCTTTCCCCTCCTGAGGGAGGGAGTGCAGGAATCCGACATCAGCCTGGCCCGCAGCATAAGGGAATGGGCGCAGGCGGAGCTCGCGGCGAAACGGCTGGAGCTGAAAGAGGATCATGAGGGACTGCTGCGCCCGGCCATGCGCTCCCTTTTTATCGATATAGGCCTGCAGAAAGCCCCCTGGCCCGAGGACTGCGGCGGCGACGGGCAGTCCGCGGCGGAGATGGCCCACACCGCGGCGGTGGCCCTGCAGGAAGCCGCGAGGGGAGACGTGGGCATCGCCTGGCTGCTGGCCCTGGAATGGGCGGTGGCCCTCTCCTGCCTGGAGGGGAGCGGGGCTTCATCAGGAGCGGTCAAGAGGCTGTCTGCCCTGCACTGCGAAGGTCGGGAGCCGGTTGTGCTCTCCCTGGTGCCTCCGGCCCTGGAGGGAAGGGCCACCGGAGACCTTGCCTCCTGGCGGGGAAGGTCGGTACCCCTGGCCGCTCCCCAAGGCGGCGGTTGGGCCCTGAACGCCGGGGGGCTGCGCCCCCTCAACTCCGGGCATGACGCCGACCTCTTCTGCGTCCTCTGCTGCACCGCCGAAGGAGAGCCGATGCTTCTGGCGGTGCCGGGGGACGCGCCGGAGCTGGAGCGGGACCGGCCCTTCCTCAAGACCGGTCTGGCCGCCTCCCGCAACGCCGACATATCTTTACATAATGTAAATATTGATGAGGACGGCCTTCTGCTGCGGGGCGAGGCGGCCTGGAGGGCGTTGCTCTCCTGGCTGTACCTGGGGAGCAGCGCCGTCTGCACGGGGGCTCTTCTGGCAGCCTACGAGATAATAAAAGAATGGGGGGATACCAGGGTCATCAAGGGGCGCGACAGCGTCTTCAAGGACAACCCCCTTACCGCCTCGCTGATGGCCGAGATCGGCGCGAACCTCCTGGCCTGCCGCCTGCTCACCTCCTCCCTCGCCCAGATGCTGGCCTCCCCGGACCTGTACGGCGGCGCGGGCGGAGACGCGGTCAACTGCGCCGCCCTCACCGTCTGGATGAAGGTGAGCGCCGCGGCGGAGCAGGCCCTGGACAACACCATGGAGCTGATGGCCTCCGCCGGTTACGCCAAAGAGTGGCAGCTGGAGCGGTACTGGAGGGACGTCAGGACCATCGCCGTCTCCCTGGGCAACCGGGAGCTGGCCAGGATGGAACTGGCCCGTCATTTCTACGGTTCAGCAGCGGGATGAGGGGAGGTGATGAGGGATGAAAATTCGTTCCATAGACGACGTGACCCGGCCGGTGGAATACCTCTCCCCCCTGGACGAGTACCTGGGCAAGATGATAAGGCGATGGGCCGAGGAGGAGGTCATCCCCAACCGGCGCCGCTATGACGAGGATTGGAGGGATCACCGCATCATCGAGCCGGCCTTCCGCAAGCTCATGGGGGAGATGGGCCTGCAGCGCATGCTCTTTCCCGAGGACCTGGGGGGATGGGGCATGGGGCATTCCGATTACATCGGCACGGGGGCCTGCCGCATGTTCGAGGAGATCGCCCGGGCCGACTCGGCCATGGCCGTGGCCTTCGGGGTGGTCTTCTGGCCGCTGGTGATGATCTGCTGCGAACCCCACGTCAACCGCCGCCTCTGCGAGGAGTTCGCCCCCATGTTCTGCCGCACCACCGAGGCGGTCTTCGCCGCCAACGCCATGACCGAGCCGCAGGGCGGGGCGGACATCGAGAACATGGAGATACTGGGCGGCTCCACCATCCGCACCACCGCGGTACTGGACGGGGACGAATGGGTGATCAACGGCCACAAACTCTGGCCGACCAATTCCGGAGGCGTCTCCAGCCTCTTCTCGGTCATCTGCACCACCGATCCGGGGGTCAACGACCCCGAGGCCTTCGCCTTCATCTTCGTCCCCGCCCATTTTCCCGGGGTCACCCAGGGCGGGCCCTACGAGAAGGCGGGCATGGCCGCGGACAAAAACGGGGACATCTGGTTCGAGAACGTGCGGGTGCCCTCCTGGTACCGCGCCCACGGGCCGGGGCTTGACTACATGTACTTCAAGGAGGTCATCTCCATGGGCAACCTGGGCTCCATCGCCTTCGTCTCCGGGGCCCTGATGAACGTGTACGAGCGGATGTACGATTTCGTGACCGAACACCGCTATGCCGGCCGCCTCCTGCGCGAGCACGACGCGGTGGCGGGGGCCCTCGCGGATTTCGCCGCCGACCTGGAGGTCATCCGCATCTGCGCCTATCAGTACGCCCGCATGCTGGACCGCCCGGACATCTACGGGCCGCGCTGGTCCGATCAGCTGGTGGCCAAAGGGCGCGCCTACAAGTACTTCGCCTGCGACCGGGCCATGGCCGACCTGGCCCGCCTGATGAACCTGATGGAGTCCTACGGGGCCGACCGGGACTGGGACATCGAGAAGCACTGGCGGGACCTGAAGATAGTACAGCTGTGGATGGGCGGGAAGCAGCTGTGCCAGATGGAGGTGGCCCGCTGGTTCTTCGAATGCGAGACCCTCTGAGCGGGAGGAAAAGCCATGGAGGGAACACGGGGGATCAGGGAAGTGCAGGGGACGCCGGAGGGGCAGGGCGCCGGCCTTCTCGACGCGGCCGCACGGGTGCTGCGGGAGCTGCTGCGCACGCCCCGCTTCAAGCAGGCGGTGAAGATACTGCTCAACTCGGTGGACCCCGAGTCGGCCCCGGAACTGGCCCGCACCCTGGTCTGGGAGGACACCGATCTCTTCCTCTCGCTGCTGAGCACCCTGCCCCGCCTCCTCAACGCCCTCGTCCGCCTGGCCCTGGAGCTCTCCGAGCAGCTGGGCAACTTCACCCCCGACCTGCTGGACGCCTATCTGGGGCGCCTGCTCGAGGAGGTCGACGGAGAGAGCGCTGGTGAGGCCCTGGGACAGGCGGCCTCGCTGGTGGGCAGGGTCAGGGAAGCGGGCGAAGCGGCGGAAGGATCCGCCTCGCGGCTGCTGGAGGCGGTCGTCCGCGGCTACGCGCGGGGGATCGGAAGGGAATGGGCGGGGGGCCTCTCGGCAAAGGTCGCGCTCAAGGCCATAACCGCGGCGGTGAGCGGACTCCTGGAGGCGGCCGAGAGCGACGACCCCGCGGCCCGCGAGGCGGCCCTCTCCTTCGCGCGGCGGTTGGCGGATTCCGTAAGGGAACACCCCAGGGCAGCCCGGGAGCTGGCCGCTCCCCTGCTGGAAGCTTGGAAGGGATCGGAGGGGTGGTCATGATGGAGGAGACGACCTTGAGCGGAGGCCCAAAGCGGCAAGGGGCGCCCTCCCGGGTGCTCAGGGAGCTGATAAGGACGCCCGCTTTCAGGGAACTCCTAAAACTGGCCCTGCAGGAGAGCACTCCCGGAGGCGGGGCGGAGCTGGCCCGCGCCGCCCTCCGCGAGGATGTGGAGGTCTCCCTCAGCGTCATCGGATCCCTCCCCAGAGCGCTCGATTACCTCGCCGATTTCCTCCTGGAGACGCTGCGGCAGCTATCCCTATTCCCCGCCCCGGTCCTGCGGGAGTTCCTGGGGCAGATGGGCGCAGCCGCGGACAAAGACAAGCTGGCCGATATCGAGGAGGAGATGAGCCGCCTTGCGGGGGAGCTTCTCTGGGAGGACCCCGCCGCAATGCGCGCCCTTCGCCTGCGCCTGGTGAAGGCCCTCAACGCGGCCCTGTGGGCGTGCTCGGAGACGATGGACAGGCTGCTGGATGCCCCTCCCGGCGACGGGCCCTCCGAAACCGCCGACCCTCAAGCCGTCGCGGAGATGGCCAACTCCTTGCTCAGGGCGATGGCCCGTGCCCATTCGCGGCGGCCCCGCTTTCTCGCCGAGGTGGCGCTTTTCATGGACCGCGAGGCGTTGGAACAGGGGGCGGAGGCGATGCTCTCATCGGCCATGCAGGTAATGCCCGCTCTTCTCTCGGCAATTGCGGGCGCTTTCTTCCATAAATATAAATCTAAAGTAAAGATATTAATATATGGAGCGGTCGCGTTGATATTCGCTCCGCTTTTCATCAAATCGGCGAAAGGGATCGTGCGGCTCAAGGGAGGCAGGTGATGGGGTTGAGTGATAAGAAACAGGGCGCGGACAAGCCCAAGGACCACCGTAAGGTGGTGAAAAAGCAGCTAAATGAGGTCATAGAACTCATCCAGGCCGCCGAGGAGTCCCCGCCGGGAGAGCTCCTCTACGGTAAGGGCAGCGAACTGGGCATGCAGCTGCTGATGCTCCTCCCGTCGGCCCTTATATCTCAACTTAAACTTATGGTTGATACTTTAAACTATATCTCAGAGCTATCGGAAGACGACCGCAGAAAGGTGATCGAGGCCTGGAAGGGAGCGTTGGCCAAGATGCCCCTCGGGGAAGCGGCCAATTCTTACTTCCGCCTCTCCCGCCTCATCTGGGAGGCGGAGGGGGAGGGTCTGGCGAAAGCGGAGCTGGAGCTGGCCAGGCGGACCATATCCGAGATCGACTTCGGAAAGTTGCGCAAGGCGGTGGAGGTGAAACTGCAGGGACGCTACCCCGTATGGGAAGGCATCCTGGGGGCGGTGGTGGAGGATCCCATCGTCATCGCCAATCTGCTGACCACCCTTCCGCCCGTCATCAACCACCTGATCCGCCTGCTCTCCTTCGCCGTCTCCCGCCTCGACCTGCCATCGGAGATACTGGCCAGCGCGGTGTTCAACATCCTGGAGGACCTGGACATCGAGGAGATCGCCCGGCTGGGCTCGAGCATCGCCGGCGTGATCAACTCGCTCCACGAAGGCAACCTGGTACTGGGGCGCAGCGAACCGCGGTTCCGCGAGGTGGCGTCCCGCATCATCGAACGCTACCTGGGGGCGGTGGACTGGCGGGCCAATCACGCCGCCCTGGTGGCCCTGTTCGAGGACCTGGAGGTGCTGATCAAGGCCTTCGCCGACGGCGTCTCCTCCCGCCCTGAGATAATGACCGACGGGGTGGAGTGCGCGGCCCGCATGGCCGCCTCGCTCACCCGCGCCGCCTCCCATCTCGCCCTGAAGCTGGCGGATATGCCCCGCGGATTCTATGAGGGCTGGGCGCGGGCCCTTATGGAGCTCTCGGAGCCGAGGGAGGCCGGGGTCCTGCTCAACGCCGTCACCCGGGCGCACAACCGGCTGCTGGAGGCCGACCCGGAACTGGGGGTCAGGTTGCTGGAGGAGATGCTGGGGGCGGTAGACACCGAGGAGCTGGGCCGGGCCGCGCGTTCGGCCATGCGCCAGCTCTTCACCCTGATGGCCCGCCGCCCCGACCTGGCCGAATGGCTGCAGCCGCAGGAAGCCGGGCGCGTCCTCGACGGCCTCATCAGGGCTTATAACCGTTCCGCCTGGTCGAGCGGCGGGCTCAAGGGATACGCTTCCGGCGTGCTGGGCCAGTTGGACGCGCGGGAACTGGAGACAGCGCTGCGCAGCAACGCGGAACAGCTCGTCGAGGCTTTAGCGGAGCGGCCGGAGGTACTGCTGTCCATCCTGCGGGCTGGGGTGAGCGCCGGCTGGAAGATCTTCAAGGGGCTTCTGCGCTCGCTCACGGCCAAGGCCGGGGGCAGGAGGGGGAGGTGAGTGGCATGATGGACCTGAAGAAACTGGCAAGCGAGCTCCCCAACCGTTACGTCGAGGAGGCCCGGGAGCGGGGCACGAAGATAATAGGTTACGCCTGCCTGGCCACCCCGCGCGAGGTCTTTGACGCGGGCGGGTTCTTTCCCTACCGCATCAGGGGGATGTCGGTCACCCGCACCGAGCTGGCTGACGCCTGGCTCTCCCGCTTCAACTGCGGGTTCTGCCGCTCCTGCCTGCAGCTGGCCCTGGAGGGGGCCTACGACTTCTTCGACGGGCTGGTGGAGACCAACGGATGCGACCACTTGCGGGGCATGTTCGAGAACTGGCAGTACGCCCACCCCCGCGACTTCTTCCACTACATCCGGGTCCCCCACCTGACCAATCAGGACTCCATGGATTGGTTCGTGGAGGAGCTCGAACTGCTGAAAGAGGCGCTGGAAAAGCATTTCGAAGTGAGCATAACCGAAGAGGACCTGCTCGCGGCCATGAGCCTGCAGGGGGACATAGCCGACAAGCTCCGCAGGGTGTACGAGAGCCGCTGGGGCGACGAGGTGAGGGTCAGCGGGGGGGAGATCCTGGCCCTGATGACCCTGGAGGGCTCTGCCCCTGCGGAGGATTTCTCCCGACTGCTGGACGAGGTGCTGGCGGAATACCCCTCGCGCCCCCCCCTGAAGTATCGGGCGCGCCTGATGCTGGGCGGGAGCGCCACCGACGAGATCGAGTTGGTCTCCGAGCTGGAGAGCGTGGGCGGCGCGGTGGTGGCCGATTCCTTCTGCTTCGGCGGGCGCATCTTCCGAGGAGAGGAGCCCCTGGACGGGCCTCCCCTGCGGCGTCTGGCCCACCGTTACCTTTACAACCTGATGTGCCCGCGCATGTTCGACGATTACGCCCGCCGCAAGGCCTTCATCGACGACCTCATCGAGAGGTCGCGGCCGGATGGGGTGGTGCTCTTCCACAACAAGTTCTGCGACCTGCACGGCGTGGAGAACGTCAAGCTGCGCATGGACCTGGAGAAACAGGGCGTCCCCGTCCTCACCCTGGAGAAGGAGTACGGGGCGGCAGCCGACATCGGCCGCCTGAAGACCAGGGTGCAGGCCTTCCTGGAACGGCTGGGGAAGTGAGGCCGATGGCCGAGGTCGATATCCGCGAGCATCAGGGCCTCTACGAGAGGGTGTACTCCCTCTTCAGCATCGTGGGAAAGCTGCGCCCGGACATCAGCGAGGAGGAGACCGAGGGCATCCTCAAGCTGCTACCCCCGGACACCTACCGGGCCCTTCGCTCCATGCTGCGCCAGGACCTGCTGCCGGCCACCTTCGCCTTCATGCGCACGCTGCAGGTCTGGATGGACGAGGCCTTTCGAGCCAAGGAGGAGGGCAAGAAGGTCGTCCTGGTCCCCTTCAACTTCCCGCCGGAGCTCATCCACGCCTTCGAGGGCGCCTTCCCCCTGACCAGCGAGGTGCTCTCCACCCTGGGGGTGGTGGTCCTGGAGGGACAGGGCGAGCGCTACTGGGACTACGCCATGGGGATGGGGCTGCCCGACCACATGTGCTCCTCCAACACCATCGAGCTGGGCAGCGTGCTCACCGGCAAGGACTTCGCGCCCGACGCCATCGTCTCCTCCGCCCCCGGCAGCTGCGACGTCAACTCCTCCATCCACGAGTTCGTATCCCACCTGCTGGGGGTGCCCCACTTCATGCTGGAGAAGCCGGGGGACAGCGACCGCCGGGGGCGCGAGCTCTTCGGCCGGCACTACCTCTCCCTGGTGCGGCGGCTGGAGGAGTTCGTGGGGGAGGAACTGAAGGAGGAGAACCTGCGGCGGGTGGCCGATAAGTGCAACGAATGCACCGACCTCTACTACGACCTCTGGGAGCTGCGCTCCCGGGTGCCCACGCCCGTCCCCGCCATCTTCGCCCTCTACACCTACGCCACCCGCTTCACCATGTGGGGGCGGGATGAGGGCATAGAATGCCTGCGCGCCTGCGTGGACCTGGCCCGCTCCAACCTGGAACGGGAGTACTTCCCGGCGGGCAAAGAGGAGGTGGCGCGCCCCCTGTGGATATACCTCCCCTATTTCTTCGACTTCCTGGGTTTCTTCGACTGGATGGAGTCGCACGGCATCGCCAACATGGGGGACGTGCTCATGTGCTGCTTCCCCCAGCGCATCGACACCACCGACCGCGACAGCATCCTCGACGGCATGGCCGAGGCCGCCTGGAACATGCCCATGACCCGCCAGATGGGCGGTGACTTCATGTCCAAGCGCTGGCTGGACGACGTGGTCTACGCGGTCAAGGGACTCAACGCCGACTGCACCATCTATTGCGGGCATCACTCCTGCAAGCAGACCTGGAGCGTCTTCTCCCAGGTGCGCCGGGAGATAACCAGGACCGCCGGGGTGCCCACCCTATGCCTGCAGGGCGACTCCTGGATAAGGCGCATGACCCCCATGGCGGTTATACAGGAGGAGCTGACCGCCTTCGTGGACAACGTCATGAGGGGGCGCGCGGGGCGGCGCGAGGGCAAGCGTACGCGGAGGTCGCGGGCCGGAAGGGGCGGAGAAGCGGCTGCCGCCGCAGGAGGAGAAGGAGCGCCCTCCCCGGAGGAGGACATCGGGGAGGCGGATAAGGATTGAGCGGCCATGCAGTCAGGCCCGGTGAGGGGCTCTTCGACCGCATCAGCAACCTGGTCAGGGTCATCCTCAGGGTGAAGGACGACCTGAGCGATGAGGAGGTGGAGGGGTTGCTGCGGGCTTTGCCCGCTGACACCCGCCGCAACATCGAGGCCCTCCTCAACCCGCGCTTCCGACGCGAGAGCATCCTTTTCATGAAAATGATCGGGCGCTGGGTGGTCGAGGGGGAGGAAGCCGCGCGCGACCCGCGGCGCCGCACCATCCTGGTGCCTTTCAACTTCCCCCCCGAGGTCATCTACGTGTTCAGGCGCGGCTTCCCCCTGACCTGCGAGGTGCTGACCACCCTGGGGGTCTCCATGCTGGAGGGCCAGGGGGAGAGATACTGGGACTACGCCATGGGGCTGGGCGTCCCCGACTTCCTCTGCTCTTCCTCAACCATCGAGTTGGGCTCCATCCTTTCGGGATGCGACTTCAAGCCGCAGGCCCTGGTGCAGTCGGCTCCCGGGGCCTGCGACGCCAATTCCAAGATACACGAGCTGGTCTCCCACCTGATGGAGGTGCCTCAGTTCATCCTGGAGAAGCCCACCGAGGGAGGGGCCCGCGGCAAGGAGCTGCACCGGCGCTACTTCCGCCGTTTCATCTCCCAGCTCGAGGGCTTCATCGGGGAGGAGCTGGACGAGGGGCACATGCGGGAAGTGCTGGAGGCCGCCAACGCCGCCACCGACCTCTATTACGATTTCTACGAGCTGCACAAGGCCTCTCCCTGCCCCGTTCCCAACATCTTCTCCCTCTTCACCTACGGAACCCGTTTCACCAGCTGGGGGCGCCCCGACGCCGTGGAGATGATGCGGGCCATGGTGGAGCGGTCGCGGCGGCGGCTGGAAGCGGGCGATTACCCGGCGGAGCGGGAAGTGGCCCGTTGCGTGTGGCTGTACATAGGATACTATTTCGACTTCCTGGGCTTCTTCAACTGGATGGAGGAGCGGGGCATAACCTACCTGAACGACGTACTCTCCCTGTGCCAGCCGATGCGCTACGACACCTCATCCAAGCAGAGCATGCTTGACGGGCTGGCCGAGGCGGTTTTCGAGTATCCCATGACCCGCCAGATGGGGGCGGACTCCATGTCCGCCCTTTGGGTGGAGGACATGTCCCGCTTCATCCGGGACATGGGGGCCAACTGCGCCGTCTATTCGGGCCATCACGCCTGCAAGCAGACCCAGAGCGTCATCGGGCAGGTGCGGGGGGAGATAAACAGACTCACCGGGGTGCCGGTCCTCTGCCTGAGCGGCGATTCCTGGATACGCCGCATGACCCCCACCAGCGTCCTGCAGGAGGAACTCACCTCTTTCGTCGACCACGTGGTGTCCAAAAAGGGAAAGCGGGGGCGGCGCTCCGAACAAGAGAAAACGCGGCAGCGACAAGGCGGATGAGGGATTTCCCGCGGTTAGCGGAGCTCATGGGAGAGCGACAGAGGCGGAGGGTAGAATGAAAGCGATGGAAAAGCGGACGGGGATGCGGCAGCAAAAGAAGCAAGAGTCAAGGAGGTAGATGGCGGTGTTGTTCGGTGGCATCGATGTGGGTTCCCTCACCGCGCAGGCGGTGGTGCTGGATAACGGCGACATCGCGGGCAGTGCCAGCATAGGGGTCAAACCCAACCCCCTGGACTCGGCGCGCACCGTGCTCATGGCGGTGCTGGAACAGACCGGCTTGGAGCCGGGCGACCTTCATTTCACCGTGAGCACGGGATACGGCCGGGAACAGGTGCAGAAGGAGGGGCTCTCCCAGGCCAACATCAGCGAGATAACCGCCCACGGCAAAGGCGCCCAGTGGCTGCTCCCATCGGTGCGCACGGTGATAGACATAGGGGGTCAGGACGCCAAAGTCATCAGGGTCAACGAGAAAGGCGATCTCGAGGACTTCGTGATGAACGACAAATGCGCCGCCGGGACCGGCCGCTTCCTGGAGGTCATGGCCCGCACCCTGGGGGTGGGGTTGGAGGAGCTGGGGCCTCTTTCCTTTCAGGCGCGCAACCCCCTGGAGCTCTCCACCCGCTGCAGCATCTACTGCGAGACGGAGGTGCTCCACTACCTGCAGCGGGGAGCGGACAAAGCCGATATCGCCGCCAGCGTCAACCGCACCATGGCCGAGCGGGTGATGGCCCTGGTGCGGCGGGTGGGGGCTCAGAAGGAGATCACCATGACCGGAGGAGTGGCCAAGAACGTGGCGGTACGCAAGGAATTGGAGCGTCTGCTGGGTATACGCCTGGTTGAATATCGAGTCGACTCGCAAATAGTGGGGGCGCTGGGAGCGGCCCTGGTCGCGCGGGAGATGGGAGGTGGCAGATGAGCGCAGTGTCGCTGGGAGTGGATGTGGGCAGCCTGTTCTGCAAAGCGGTACTGCTGCGCGGAGGGGAGATCGCCGGCACCGCCATCCGCGAGACCACCGGCAACGTGGCCAGGGAGATAGGGGTATTCGTACGGGAGGTCCTGCTGGCCGCGAAAATGACCCGCAAAGACATATCCATCTGCGTGAGCACCGGCACGGGAGCCGACCTGGTGGAGTGGGCGGAGTTCGACGAGGACGACGTGGCCTGCGTGGCCGCGGCCACCCGCCGCCTGCTCCCCGAGGTCGGGCTGGTGGTGGACATAGGCGGACAGTCCATCTCCACCGTTCTCTGCGATCCCCAGGGCGAGGTGCTCGACTTCATGCGCAACGACAAATGCGCCTCCGGCTCGGGCCGCTACCTGGAGGTGATGAGCGCGGCCCTGGGGGTGCCGGTGGACCGCATCGACGAGACCGTGCGCCAAGCGCGCAAGAAGGTCTCCATCAGCTCGCAGTGCGGCGTATTCGCCGAGAGCGAGATCGTATCCCACGTGAACGAGGGCGAGGAGGTTCCGGACATACTGGCGGGCCTGTGCGACTCGGTCGCTTCCATGGTCATCTCCCAGGTCATGCGCTTCGGCGGAAACGATGACTACACGGTGACGGGAGGTGTCGGTCGCATCGCCGGCGTGACCGACATGATGGCGGAGCGGCTGCGCGGGGCCTTCCACCCCTTCCCCATCGACCCCATGTTGGGCGCCGCCTACGGGGCCGCCCACATCGGCCTTCTGGAACTGGAGGAATAGGGTTAACAGGAAAGGGGCCGGAACGACTTGGGTCTCTTTGACGAGCCGCTTTCCGAGATAGCCGCCTGGCGGGAACGGAGACAGCGAGAGGGCCGCCTCCGCATGATACCCCACGATCCCTCTGCGGTGTGGCCCCTGGGATCGTCGCTGGTGCTGCGGGAGGACACCGCCCTGGAGCTGGGGGCCACGGGGCGCTCCTCCCTCTCGCTGCTGCTGTGGACGGAGAGAGAGGACCTGGTACCCAAGAACACCGTGGGCCTTTTAGGCGCCGAGCTGTCGGCGGAGCAGGGCGGCCGCCCCTCCCCCCTTCCCTTCGCCCAGTTGGTGCTGGTGCGGGGGGCCTTTCCGGACGAATACGACGCTTACCGCGATCTGCGCGACGTTGTCTACGAGACCAGGGCGCGGGGCGTCTCCACCCGGGTGTGGCCGGACCGCCTCCAGCTGTGGAGCAGGGTGAGCCGGCAGGCCCTGGAGGAGGGATTCACCCTCGCCTCCCTGGGGAACACCTATATATCCCGCTTGTTGGAGGAGGAGGGCGTGCAGGCGGCCCAGGTCCTCTTCGTCCTGGGGGAGCAAGCGGAGCTCGACCTGCTGCGGCCGGCGGCGGAGAAAGCCCGGGACGTGGTGGACGCCTTGATCAAGATGTACGAGGAGATGAACTTCGACTGCGAGAGCTGCGAGTACCTGGAGGTCTGCGACGAGGTGGCGGAGCTGCGGCGCATCCGCGACCGCCTCAAGGAAGAGCGGGATGGCGGGAACAGCGGGGGCGGCCCGTTTCCCGGAAGGAGAGATCCTGATTGATGCGAGGGGTCATAGCGGTTTGCGGCAAGGGAGGAGTGGGGAAGACCTCGGTATCCGCCCTCCTCTGCCGTCTTTTAAGGGAGGAGGGCGATATGAAGGGCCTCGCCGTGGACGCCGACCCCTCGGGCGGCCTGGCCCTATCCCTGGGTATGGAGCCGCGATGGACGGTCAACGACCTGCGCAAGGAGGTCATCGCCGCAGCCAGGGAGAGGCCCACCGACTCCCGCGACATGGCAGCGTCCATAGACTACCGACTGATGGAGTCGCTGGGTGAGCGGGGCAACCTTGCCTTCCTGGCGGTGGGGCGCCCCGAGGAGGAGGGCTGCTACTGCCAGGTCAACACCTTCCTGCGGGAGGCCATCGAGGCGCTGGCCGGACACTTCGACCTCACGGTCATCGACGCCGAGGCGGGGGTGGAGCAGGTCAACCGCAGGGTCATCAGGCGGGTGGACCTGCTGCTGCTGGTTTCCGACCCCACCGCCAAGGGGGTAAGGGTGGCTGAGTCCATCAGGAAGGTGGCCGACGAGGCCATGCGTTACGGAAGGGCGGCGCTGCTCATAAACCGGGCGAGAAGCCGCGAGGAGGCGGAACTTCTAGCCGGCGGCACCCCCCTCGACCTGCTGGGATGGCTGCCCGAGGACCCCGCCATACGCGACTACGACGCGGAGGGCCGCTCCCTGCTGGAGCTCCCCGAATCCACTCCCGCCCTGCGGTCTTTGAGAGAGGTCATCTCAGGCTTGAGATGAAACCCCCCGACCCTTTTCCCCGCGCTCACCACTTCAGCGAGTAGATGTAGCCGATGGGGCTCTTCTCCGGCAGGGAGTAGCGGTAGGCCTTCAGCGGGAACTCTCGCAAGCGCTTGAAACCGTAGCGCTCATAGAAGTCCCAGCTCAGCTCGGAATCGGTGCAGACGGTGGAATGGCGCCAGCCAGCCGTCTTCGTCTCGGCGATCCAGACCCCCATCATGGCCCTGCCGATGCCGCCCCGGTACTCTCGCTGCGAGGTCAGCAGCAGGGTCTCCGAGGGGGTCAGAGGATGCAGCCAGAGGAAGGGCAGATACCCGTAGAGCACCTGCCACAGGCACTTGCGAGCGAGCCGGCTCATCTCGTAGCGCCCGGCGGCGAAACGGGCGATGAAACTCTCCAACGCCCGGGCCTTGCGGGCGAGGTCGCGGCGGAAGGGGAAGCAGCCCACCAGGATGCCGCGAGCCTCCCCGTCCGCTTCCGCCGCCACCGTGTAGTCACCCGCGCCGTGCATGGCCAGGATGATGTCCTCCACCAGTCGCGTCTCCGCCTGGTCGATGATCGGCCAGAGGATGTGATGGAACCCGCTGACGAAACTATCGTAGACACCCTCCATGTCCTTGCTCGGCTGAAAGCGTCTCACCAGGTACCTCTCCCTCATACCATCCCTCCCTCTCGTGGCCTATCCACTTACATATTAGAATAAAGGTGTCCGACCCCGTAAAGGGCAGAGCGAAGGCATCATGGCGCTGATCGGCGAAATCTCGCTTAGCTGACCGGCGGTTTGTGATATTTTGTGATAATGGTGTCAGACACCGTGATCGCGCCGTGGGGAAGCGAGGAGAGGGCGGCAAGGCGCTGAGCAGGGAAAATATGTTTTATCGACCGGCGGTTTGTGATATTTTGTGATAATGGTGTCTGACACCGTGACCTGACACCGTGACCGTGATCCAACTCCCTGCCCTGTGACGGTCTCCCCTTCTCGCAAACCTGATCCGCCCAGCCATAAGCGTCCACCATCCGCCTCGGTTTGCGCTATCATCATTTAAAAGGCCGCCGATCAACTCACAAAGGGGGAGGATCATGGAGAAAGTGACCGTGGTGGGGGCGGGGCTGGCCGGCATGACCGCGGCCATCTGGCTGGCGAGGCAGGGCCATCCGGTGGAGGTCCTGGAGAGGCGGGACGGCATCGGCGGCCCGGCCCGTGATACCGAGATGGGCGAGAGGACCTACGTCATGGCCGACGGAACCCCCATGGACCTGGAGGGGCTGGCCCGCTACACCGGCATAGACATCTCCCCCGCCTGCGTACCTCTAGCAGGCTTGCGCGCCTATGTCTTCGGGAAACGTTACGATCAGGTCTTCCCGGGCAACGTGCGCATGTACCTTGTGGAGCGGGGCTCCCGGGCGGAATCGCTGGACATGTTCCTCTACCGGCTGGCCCTGGAAGAAGGGGTGAGGTTCACCTTCAACGCTCCGGTGAAGACCCGCGCGGATTTCGACCGCCTGCCGCCGGGGACCATCCTGGCCAC
Source organism: Candidatus Geothermincola secundus (assembly GCA_015711755.1). Lineage (GTDB taxonomy): Bacteria > Actinomycetota > Geothermincolia > Geothermincolales > Geothermincolaceae > Geothermincola_A > Geothermincola_A secundus. The sequence continues at coordinate 17,807 of JACVIY010000030.1, forward strand.
CGGACTCTTCCGGGAAACCTTCGAGGCCCTGGGCATACCCCACACCCCCGTCTACGGCTGGTTCGCCAACCGCCTGGTAAAGGAGGGAGAGGTTCCGCCCGCCCTCATCTACATCGACGAGCACACTTGGGACTACGCTTTCTTCTCCTCCGTGCACGGGGTGGCCGGAGCCCTGCTCTTCCAGCGGGGCCGCCCGCTGACCCAAGCGGCCAAGGAATGGTTCCCGCGGCGACTGGCCGAGGACGAGGGCATCGAGTTCGAGGAGTGGCTGCCCCTGGACATCGGGGTCCTCCCCACCGCCTCACCGCGCAATCCCCGGCTCTTCCAAGAGCGCTTCATCCTGGCGGGCACCCTGGCGGGTATGCAGGACCCCGTGCTCCTCTTCGGGGTCCACGGCGCGCTCATCTCCGGGGTCATCGCCGCCCGGGCGCGGCGGGAGCGCCACTGGGCACTGCGGGAGTTTTGGCGCATGAACCTGCTCTGGCCCCTTTCCTGGCTAAACCGGCGCTTCATCGAGCTGACCTTCCCTTGGGGGCTGAAGGGACTCACCCGCCTCAACTTCGAGCTCTATCCGTACTACTCGCGCTACCTCACCCGCTATGTCCTGGCATTCATCCCCGGTTGGCTGAGGGTCTGAGGCAGTATTATCACGGCGGGCTGATCCGCCTTCAAGGTCACCCGGCCGACTCCCTGTGCAGCAGAGAAGCCATGGCCTCTACGGCCACCCGGACCGCGTTCTCCTCTCCCTTTCTGAGGGCCCGCCTGTCGATCCTGCCGCCCGCGTCGTGCCTGTCCACCACCCCGGTGACGCAGCCGGCGCGCAGTCCCATCGCCGAGCACATGGTCAGCAGGGTGGCCGCTTCCATCTCGTAATTGAGCACGTTGAGACGCCGCCACTCAACGGTGATGCCCTGAAAGCGTCGCAACACGCTCCCGAGAAAGCCGTCCTCCCTCTCCTGCCCGGGATAGAAGGTGTCGGAGGAGCAGGTTATGCCCACGTGATACGGCAGACCCAGCCGCCCGGCGGCCTCCACCAGAGCGGCGGTCACGACATGGTCCGCCACCGCCGGGTATTCCAGCGGAGCGTAGTGGGTGGACGCGCCGTCCATGCGCACCGCTCCCGTGGTGATGACCACGTCCCCCGCCTTCATATGGGGCTGTATAGCGCCGCAGGTCCCCACCCGCAGGAACACGCGCACCCCGAGACGCGCCAGCTCCTCCACGGCTATGGAGGCGGATGGGCCCCCTATGCCCGTGGAGGTCACCAGTACCGGACGGTCCTCAAGGTATCCCAGCCAGGTCCGGAACTCCCGGTTAAAGGCGACTTCGCGCGCGTCCCGGAAAGGCGGCGTGGTGGCGATTACCGACACCCTGGCGGGGTCCCCCGGCAACATGGCGTGTAAGGCCCCTCCCGCGGCCTTTCCGTCCAGGCCCAGATGATACTGGCGGCCCCTGCCGCCTCCCTTTCCGCGCGACCTTTTTCCTCCATGACCCTCATTATAGTCAGGTGTCTGACAACGATTCAAAAAAAATTCATATACCGGCGGTCAAGTATCATGGGTGGCTGACTGCTCTAGAGTACGCCGTCAACGACATCGAGGGAGTAGCCGATACGATGTATAATCGAGGCAGTAGGAAGGGAGGCAGGGATATGTGGTGGAGGGTGTGGCCGGTCCTTCCCATCGGCATGGCCCTGGCCCGCAAGAAGAAGTACAACCTCCGCTACGAGGGCGAGGAGAACTGCCCGGGGGAAGGGCCGCTTATCATCGTGGCCAATCACCAGACCAAGGTGGACGTCTTCGCAGTGGGGCTGGCCATCAAGCGCACCATGATGCGCAGCCGCCTTATCCCCTGGGGCAAGGTGGAGATAGGGAAAGGGGCGGAAGGCCGCCTGGGCTGGCTGCTCTGGCACTACCTCGGCACCATCCCCATCGACCGCGAGTCCAACAAGGAGATGGAGAAAGCCGTGCGCCTGAGCTTGGAACATCTGCGGCGGGGCCACATGGTCTTCATCCATCCCGAGGGGACGCGCTTCCCCTACGGCGAGCTGGGCCCCTTCAAGTACGGGGTTGCCAACCTGGCCCGAGCCGCCCCCGCCCCCATCCTGCCCGTGGGCATCTGGCGCAGGCGCACCGACAACGGAATCCAGGTGCGCATCGGCAAACCCTTCTTCATGCCCCCGCGCAGATCCGCGCTGCAGATCCTAAGCGAAGCGGAGGCCCGGGCGGAAGAGAAGCTGGCCCATCAGGTGGAGCTGCTCAGAAAATGGGGAGAGCGGATCCCCCGCGACCGCAAGGGCATGCGCATGTTCGCGAGCATGGTGGATTCCGTCGCCAAGCGGGCCCTCTCCGGGCAGCTGAGGATGGACCTTTTCTGCCGCATGGCCGAGAGGGAGGACAACGAGTTCCTCCGCGACCGCGTGCTGGAACTCCTACCCGGCGATTTCCGCAAGGTGGACACGGCCGAGCATGGGGCCTCGCGGGTGTGAAACCCGATGGTGAAAGAAGCCTTTGCGCCCGCCAGGGGATAAGAGATCAGAGGTGGCGGCCCTGAGGAAAGAGAGGGTGATGGAGATGCGCGTGCTGATCACGTTCTTCAGCCAGACCGGGAAGACCCGAATGGTGGCCGAGGCCATACGGGAAGAACTGGGCGAGATCGCTGAGCTGAAGGAACTGTCCGACACCGAAGGCCTTGAGGGATACGACCTCGCCTTCATCGGCTTCCCCATCATGGCCTTCGGCCCGGCCCAACCCGCCCGGGAGTTCCTGGAGAGACATGCCGCGGGGAGGAAGGTGGCCCTCTTCGTCACCCACGCCGCGCCCGACGACGAGCCGGCCCTGCAGGATTGGCTGGAGAACTGCCGCGCCGCAGCATCCGGCGCGCAGCTCGCCGGCTTCTTCCATTGCCAGGGGGAGCTGTCCCAGGCGGTCGCCGATGCCCTGCTGGCCAGCGACAATCCCGACCTGCGCGGCTTCGGGGAGCGCCGTTCCGAGACCCTCGGCCAGCCGGACGAGGACGCGCTGCGGCGCGCCCGCAGCTTCGCCCGAGAGGTCATCGAGGGGCTCTAAACCGCCCGCTCCCCCGCCTCGCCCTCCGGCGGGGCCGGCGCCTCGCTTTCACAGCCCCCACCCGCACCGCGGCGGCGCCTGCGCGACTGCCTCTTCTTCGCCACCACCTGGTCCACGAAAACCATGACCTCCTCCTGGAACATGGGCATGGGCAGGTGCCGCTTGTCCATGACGTCCCCCATGAGGATGAGGGTGGGCAGCCCGCTTTGCCGCATGAGCTCGCGGCGCAGGTAGGATATGGTCCCCAGGGTGTGCTTGCAGGCGTGCACCCCCCCGAAGATGCAGGCGTCCGCCCCCAGGTCGTTCGCTGCGCGGGAGATGTCCTCCAGCCATTTCACCGATATGGAGCTGGCCCCCATCTGCCGGGTCATGGGATAGTCGAAGGCGGTGTCGGCCAACATGTGCAGCATGGAATCCATGCTCGTAAGATCCGGCTCCGGGAAATGGTGTATGGCCAGGATGTCGCCCAGGATGGTCACGCCGTTCTTCTCCGCCCAGGTGAAGTAGTTGTAGAAGTCGAACAAATAGTAAATATAGGCGAAGTATACGCGGGCCCTCTCCTCCGCCGTGAATTCTCCCCGCCGCAGGCGCTCCTTGGAGATGTCCACCATCCTCTGCAGCACCTCCACCGCCTCCTCCCGCCCCCACATCTGGGAACGGAGCACCAGCAGACTCATGCCGAAGATGTTGGGGACGGGGCAGGGCCGCGCCTTTTTCAGCTCCCAATACTCGTTGTAGAGGTCCACGGCCCGGTAGGACAGCTCCAACACCTCGCGCAGCCGCTCCTCCCGCAGGGGTTGCCCGCTCCACTCCTCCAGCTCCCGGAGGAAGCGCAGGAAGCCGCGGTAGTGGAATTCCCTTCCGCGCGGCGTCTCGTCCACCGGCTTCTCCAGGGTGAACTGGGGTATGCCCAGGTAATCGGCGGCGAAGGCATGGATCTTGGCATTGGGGTTGCAGCTCCCCGGGGTGTTATAGACGATGGCGTCGGGCTTCAACCCCGGCCCGTGGATGAGGTTCATGGTCCCGATGGTGTTGGCGGAGCAGAGGGAGTCGGGCAGCCCCAACCCCATGGCGAAGTCCCAGAAGCGCTCGCCCTGCCCCGCGCAGATGTTGACGATGGCCCCGGCCACGATCTCGGTGCACAGGGGGAAGATGTTGTCGAAGGCCCAGAAGATCTCCGGGGGGAAGGTGAAGGGGATGAAGATGAGCTTCTTGCCCTCCTCCCTGGCCCGCTGCGCCTCGCGGAAGATGCGCAGGACCCGGCGGAAGAAGAGCACCTCCAGCTGCCGCGAGGAAGGGAGTTCCAGCAGTCCGAGCACCGTGTTGCGCAGGTCGGGGTAAACGAAATCGGCGGCCCCCTCCACGTCCTCGTCGCTTAAGGCATCCGGGAACTTGTCGATCATCTCCAGGATGCCGACGGCCCGCTCGAAACCGCCCTCACCTTCCCTCAGGACGAAGCCCCTTTCCATGCGGCCTCACCTCCTATCCTCTCCAGGAAGGCCTGCACCCTCGTCTTCACCCGGCCCAGGTCCGCCCGGGCGCTGTACTCCTTTTCCAACACCAGCACCGGAATGCCCTCCCGCTCGAGATCGCGCCGCAGCAGGGCGGAGTCCACCCCGTGCAGGTCGCAGAACTTGTTGTACAGGTAGACGACCCCGTTCACACGGGCCCGCCGCGCCGTCTGCAGGATGAGGTCGCGCCTCCTCCCGTACTCCAGGTACATGCGCGGGCAGAATAGGTTGCCCAGATAGCCCTCGGCCAGCCGTCTCAGGGGGTCGTCCCCCGGCGGGGGTTCCGGCAGGAAAGCGCGGGTTCCGAAACAAAGGGCGTCGGCGACCACCGCCGCGCCCATGGCCTCGAGCTCGGCGAACCAGGCCACCTCGTCGGTCGCCGGGCCGCAGAACATCAGGCGGGCCAGGGGCTTTCTGCCTTCCGCCCTTTCCCTTTCCCGAATGAAGTCCTCGAGCAGCGAGGCATAGTCGCTCGAGAGCATGGCCGATCCCCTGATCTCCAGGGCCAGTGCCTCGCTGCCGCTGACGGTGGGCAGGTCCAGCTCCCGCAGGCGGCACAGATCTCTCCAGAGCTCGCGCACCCGCGCCCTCTCTTCCATAGCTCTTTCCAGCGCCCCGTCGGTCACCTCCGAGCCGAAGTGCTCCTCCAGGTCCCTCTTGAGCAGCTCCAATCCTCCCAAGAAATATTCCAAGGCGTCATCCCGGAGATAATGGGGTGCTTTGAGGTAATGAAAAAACGGTGGATCGACGCGGTGCATCCAGTTCTCGAACATGGCCCGCATGTGGTCGCAGCCGTTGGTCTCGATCACCCCGTCCAGGAAAGAGTAGGTGCCGTCCAGCCCCAGCTGCAGGCAGGAACGGCAATAGGAGCAGTTGTACAGGGACATCTCCGCGTCGGCCAGCTCGGTGACCGCGCTGCCCAGGGCCTTGATGCGGTAGGGCAAAAGTCCCGCCGCCTCCACCAGTTCCACCGGGGCGATGAGGCAGGAATAGCCGATGACCTTACCCCCGCTCTCCTTCCAGCGGCGCACGTATTCGGTGAACAGTCCCTCCGGCTGCCCCGCAAGTTCCTCGGCCAGTGCTTCCCGGGTCATCTCCCCACCTCCCCCGATCCTCTCAACCCGAGGCTCCCGCCCCTTAACCGCAGCAGCCGTTCCCGGGCCCGGGAAAAAGCCGCGCGAACAGAGGCCCGCAGCAAGGCGAGCATCACCTTTAGAACCGCCGCCGCCAATCGAGGGTCGGAGCGCAGCGCCTCCTCCAGCGCCGAGGACGCCCGCCCTGCCGCTTCCTCCAGCGAAGAGAAGTCCACTCCCGCAAAGAACTCCTTCAGGTAAGAGGGCCCTTGCGAAGCTCCTCTTTCGCGGCCAGCTCCGGCCAGAGCCCTGTTGGCGCGCTCGGCCGCGGCGGAGGGGCTGAGGGCCCATCCCACGCCGATCGCCGCGGCTGCCTCCCCGAGGAGGGCCGCCCGCAGCCCGGGCGAGACCTCCTCCAGTCGGGCCGACAGCCCCCGCAGGGAAGCAGCCGCGCGGGCTATCTCGCCTTCCTCCAGGACTTCGCGCAGCGCGGCGGCCACCCGGGCCAGCCGCTCCTCGGGCAGACCCGCCGCCTTGTCCAGCACCGCGGCGGCCAGGCGCATCTCCACACCGGCCACCGCCGCCAGCGCCTCGGCCAGCTCGCCCAGCAGCTCCGGCCTTTCCAACAGACGCAGGGCCAGCGCCTCGGCCACCACCGACCCTTCCTCCGCCAGGGCCGCCAGGGCCTCGGCGAGCGCAACCGGCTCCACTTCCCCCAGGAGATCGGAAGCGATGCGCTCGGCAACCTCGCGGGAATGGGGCGCGCCGTCCCCAAGGATGAGATTGCCCCGGTGCAGGGTGACCACCAGCCGGGCCGCTCCGTTGAGAACGCGTGCCGCCCCCCGCCAGTCGATATCCTCAAGTATCTTCCAAAGGGCGTAGGTCATGGCCTCAGCCGGCAGCTGCAGGATGCCGAAGAGGGCCTCCAGCACCCCGAGCAGACGGTTGAGGGCGGGGGCCGCCACACTGAACAGGTTGACCAGGGCCAGGGGGTTCTCGCCCAGCTCCAAAACCTCGCGCCGCAGTACCTCCAAACGCTCTTCCGAGCGGTATATGAGGGCCTTGCGCAGCTTGCCGTAATCCACTCCCCGCATGGCTTTCTCCGCCAGAGCCGCGTCCGAGTGGGGCAGGAGGGCCACGCCCGCCTCGCGCGCGGCGATGATCAGCCGGGACACGGCGTTCACCGCGGCGGAGACATCCTCGGGCCGCAGACCCTCCCGGGCCCGGGAGGCCAGTTCCTCCATTCTCTCGGGAGGAAGCGCGGCCGCCCTCTCCGCCAGGCCCGTTATCATTCTCAGCAGAACGGAGAGGAGGCGGGGCGCGGTAAGGATCAATTCCTCGACCAGCTCTCCGCCCTCGCCGAGCAGCTCCTCCTCCAAGCCCTCGGGATAGCCGTCCCGCAGCGCACCCAACAGCCGCCGGAACTCCTCTTTCACCTTCCGCCCCTCCATCATCGCCGCCTCGCCGCCGTTGCCGCTCAACCCGCAGCCCCCCTTACCGTTCCGTCATCCCCGCCTGCCGCATCCGGCACCCTCCTCACCGCGGCGGCCAGCATTGCTATGTAGAGGACGAAGAACCAGAAGAACACGCGCAGCCCAAATCTCCCTGTTTCCCTGCGGCGCAGCTCCCGCCTCAGCATCAGGCAGGTCATCGTCTTGTAGAGGAGCTGGGCGTGGAAGACGGGTACGAACCTATCCCGCTTCCCCTCGTCCGCCAGAGCCGCGGCGGACAGCACTCCCACCGAGGTGACGATGCTGCCGTAGATGCCGGTCATTACCGGGTCATCGCCGGGCCACCGCAGGAAGCGGCGCAGCAGAGAGGGCCTCAGCATGAGCACCGGCCCCATGGTCAGGCAGAGAACCGTGTTCCACGCGTACATGAAGCGGCGCCATCCCTCCACCGTGGCCGCCGCCTGACCCTCCCCACAGCACGCGCACCTCGATGAGTGTGTTCGCCGCGCGCCGACCCGGCCGCTCTTTCCCGCCCTGAAGGCGACCGTGGCCAGGCGGCGCAGGGAGCGCCGCAAGGCGGCCGTATCCAGCTGCCCCGCCAGGTCAGCCAGGGCCCGCGCCGCTCCTTCAGGGTCCCTTTCCAGAGCCAGCGTGGCGCCGTCCAACCGGGCTATGGCCGCGTTGAGGCAGCGCGCCGCCTGCCTGCCGCCTCCCTCTCCCGCCTCCTTCGCGCCGGCCAGCCCCTTGATCACCCTGCCCCAGGAAGCCGCCGCTCTTTTCATCTTCTCGCGGTCCACCCCTGAGGCGATCTTGCCGAGTATCTCCAGAAGAAGCGGCGGCGGTATGCTCTCCAGCTGCTCTCCCAGCTCCGCCAGCAGGGTGAGCAGCCATCCGGCCGCATCGGGCAGCGTCCCCAGAAAGCTCATGGAGACAGCGGGGTCCTCCCAGAGCAGGGTACCCGCCAGGCCCTCGGCCCGCCGCGGCCTCACCCCCCTCATGTGCAGAAGGATCACTTCCTTCAAGGCGGGAGTGTCCAGTATCTCCTTCATCACCCGCTGGGCCAGGCCCGCCTCCGCGCCGTTCATGCCCTCCATCCCCCATCACTCCTTATCGCCGGCCGGCTCGCCGCCCTTTCGGCCGCCGCCTGTCGGATTCTTTTTCGCGGGAGCGCTCCCGTGCGTCCCTCCGCTCCCGCCGTCTCCCCCCTTCAGAAGCGGCTCCAGTATCGGCCCCACGACCTCCCGCAGGAAGGC
>JACVIY010000031.1 GCA_015711755.1 Candidatus Geothermincola secundus
CCTCGCGATGACGGTAGCACCCCATTGTCATCGTGAGCGGAGGCCGAAGACCGGAGCGCGGCGATCTCCGCCCCTGCCCTGATGGGATCTTGCATGAGAGCGCCGAGATCGCCACGTCGCGCCGCTTTCTGCCCGCTATGCTCCGGTCAACCAAACAGAGCTAGCTGCGTACGCTCCTCGCGATGACGGTAGCACCCCATTGTCATCGTGAGCGGAGGCCGAAGACCGGAGCGCGGCGATCTCCGCCCCTGCCCTGATGGGATCTTGCATGAGAAGGAGGGGATGAGCGGACTGCGAGGGGATGGCTTGCCGGGGCTATGCTGGGATCAGGCGCTTTTTTTTGGAACAGCGATGGCCGCGACCCTTCGGGTGGCGTGTCGGATTATTGTGCTATAATCTCCCTTGGCCGGGCACGTCCGCGTGAGAAGAAAGGAGAGACGGATGATAGCCCTGATCATCATCATAATAGCGGTGCTGCTGCTCTTGCTGGTGGGGTTCATAACCATCTACAACGGGCTGGTGAGCAAGCGCAACCGGGTGGACAACGCCTGGCATCAGATAGATGTTCAGCTGAAGAGGCGCTTCGACCTCATCCCCAATCTGGTGGAGACGGTAAAGGGCTACGCGGCCCACGAGAAAGAGGTCTTCGAGAAAGTCACCCAGGCGCGCGCCATGGTCACCCAGGCCGGAACGGTGGGGGAGCGCGCCCAGGCCGAGAACATGATCACCGGCGCGCTGAAGACCCTCTTCGCCGTGGCCGAGAACTACCCCGACCTCAAGGCCAACCAGAACTTCCTCATGCTGCAGGAGGAGCTCTCCGGCACCGAGTCCAAGATCGCCTTCGCTCGCCAGTTCTACAACGACAGCGTCATGACCTACGACAACGCCCGCCAGAGGTTCCCCGGCAATATAGTCGCGGGGATGTTCTCCGGCAAGTTCCCCGACAAGGAGTACTTCGAGGTGGAGGCGCCTGCGGAGCGGGAGGCTCCCAAGGTACAGTTCTGAGCCGAGCCCGCTTGACCTAAAGCCCTGTTCATGCCGAAGGTCGCGAAGGAGGTCGACGGATCTTGAAGACCGGCATGTACGAGCAGATCTCCGCCAACAAATGGAAGAGCGCCGCCCTGGTCAGTTTGTTCATGGCGGTGGTAATAGCCCTGGGTTTTTTCATCGGATTCCTCTTCAGCTATCGCAGCGGTAGTATGGGGGGGGCGCTGACCGGCCTGATAATCGCCTCGATCATAGCCGTGGTCATGGCCCTCATCAGCTATTACAACAGCGATTCCGCCGCCTTGATGATGGCGGGGGCGCGCCAGGTCAGCAAGGAGGAATATCCCTATCTGGTGAACACGGTGGAGGGACTGGCCATAGCGGCGGGCCTTCCCACCCCCCGCGTATATGTCATAGACACCGACGCCATGAACGCCTTCGCCACGGGGCGCGATCCACAGCACGCTTCCATCGCGGTCACCCGCGGCCTGCTGGAGCGCTGCAACCGGCTGGAGCTGGAAGGGGTCATCGCTCATGAGATGTCGCATATAAAGAACTACGACATCCGCCTGATGTGCATGGTGGTGGTGCTGGTTGGGTTCGTGGTCATCGCCAGCGAGCTGTTCCTGCGCATGTTCATCTGGGGGGGGATCGGCGGCGGCAGAAGGCGCGATTCCGGTGGAGGCGGGGGTGGCGAGGCCGGGGTCATCTACCTGGTGCTGCTGATAGTAGGGCTGGTATTCCTGATCCTTTCCCCCATATTCGCCCAGCTGCTGCAGCTGTCCATCTCGAGGAGGAGGGAATACCTGGCCGACGCCAGCGGGGCCATGCTCACCCGTTACCCTGAGGGACTGGCCTCCGCCCTGGAGAAGCTGACGGTGGAAGCCCGCCCCTTCCCCCACACCAGCAAGGCAACCGCTCACCTCTTCATAGTGCAGCCATTCCGCAAAGCTGGAGCTCAGAAGCACCCCGAGCGCTCCAGCATCTGGGATACCCACCCGCCGGTGATGGAGAGGATCAGGCGGCTGCGGGCCATGGCTTCCATGGACGGCATGTTCAATCAGGCCATGATGGAGGCCCGCCTGCAGGGCCGTACATAACCGCCAATAGACCGCCGCTTCTCAGTGGGCCCGGCGCTGGGGCTGATGGGTTTACGGCTTATCCAGATCCGGATGTTTCCTGCCTTATGCGGGTGTTACTTTTCTGTTACCGCATGCAATCGGCTTAAAGGTGGTCAGTAGCTTGTTCCGATAACAAAAAAGAGGGTGTAGTGTCGGTCGCCGGGATGCGAGAGTGAACCCGGTTGCGAAGAAGCCGCGGCCACCGCTACGTATGAGCCGCGGCCTCTTCGCAGGGAAAGAAAGGGGTGATGCACATGAATGAGTTAAGGAGAACTGGAAGCATCGTTTTTATCTTGGTTTTCTTGTCTTTCATGGCAATGGTTGCTCTCGCCCCGGCGGGGGCGGGCTACCGGGCGGCCTGCGGCGCCACCGCTTGGTATTTCGCCGAGGGTTACACAGGGGGCGACTTCGATACCTGGATACTCATCCAGAACCCCAATCAGGTGGAGACGGTGGCCACCGTGAGGCTGTTCACCCCGGAGTGCGAGCTGGATCCGCTAATGGTTCCGCTGGGAAGCGAGACCCGCACCACCGTGTATCTCAATGCCGTCCCCGGACTCACCGAAGGCAAGGAGGTGGCCGCCCAGGTCAGCGTGGAAGCCAACGGCATCATCGCCGAGCGGGCCATGTATTTCAGCTACGGCGGAAGCCGCGCCGGCGGCCATTCATCCATCGGCGCCACCAACCCCGATTACAGCTGGTACCTGCCGGAGGGCTACACCGGGGGCGAATTCGATACCTACGTCCTGCTGATGAACCCCACGGACACAGACGCGGTGGGAGTGTGGCTGAAGCTTTTAAAGCCGCAGGACGGCCGGTACTATCCATTCAAGGTGGATGTGCCTGCGGGCAGGCGGGTGACCGTCAAGCTGGATGACCTGGTGTGGACGGAGGGCAGCGATAACTACATCTCGGCCTCCTACACCCCACCCTCCCAGCCCCAGCAGGTACGCTTCGACGACACCGACGTGTCCACGATGGTGTTCTCGAGCGTGCCCCTGGTGGCCGAGCGGGCCATGTACTTCGAGTATTACGGTCGAGCCGGCGGCTCCTCTTCCATCGGCGCCACCTATGCCGCGCCGCGTTGGTATCTGCCCGAGGGCTACACCGGGGGGCAGTTCGACACCTGGGTCATGGCCATGAATCCCAACTCTTTCCCGGTGGACATAACCTACACCTTCTACTCCAATCAGCCGGGTTTCGAGCCGGTCAGCGTTACCCACGAGGATGTCCCCGCCTATTCGCGGGACACCGTCTTCGTGGACACCGTCCCCGGCCTGGAGGGCACCGACGTGTCCACCATGGTCACGGCCAAGAGGGACGTGGTCCTGCAGGCGGCAGAGGCCTCCGACCCGGTGGAGCGCTATGCCGTGCTCTACGGCATCGAGGACTACCCAGACCCCTCCGCTGACCTCCTCTACGCCGTGGATGATGTCTACGACCTCAAACATCGCCTGGTCGATTACTGCGGATTCACCTACGACAAGATGCGTTACCGCACCGGCGCCTATGCCACCGCGGCCAACCTCGAGGCGGACATGGACTGGCTGGCCTCGGTGGCCGACTCCAACGACATCGTGCTCTTCTACTTCGCCGGCATCGGCTACCATGATGCGGGCGGCGATCTGATCCAACTCTACGACGAATGCGTCTCCGCGGCACTGCTCGACGGCTTCTTCGATGCCATTGCTTCGGACAAGCTGCTGGCCCTCTTCGACTGTGATTCCGCCGCCATCTTCCTGGACGACCTGGCCGCTGAGGGGCGCCTGGTCGCCGCCTCCGGCGGCGATGGTGAGTTGAGGCACGAGTACGCCTCGGATGACTTCACCACCGCGTCCACAGATGACAGCGGCAACGGCGCCTTCACCCACTACTTCGTAGAAGGGCTGAGCAAGCAGGCGGCGGACACCGACAACGACGGTTTTGTCAGCGCGGAGGAGGCCTTCGACTACGCCGACGGCAGGACCGCCGATCTGGTGCAGGCGAAGTCGGCCGAGGTGCAGACCCCCGTGCTTTCCGACGGCGTGGCCGGCGAGCTGGATCTCACCGTCGAGCAGGTGGACGCGAACATCGTGGCCGAGCGCTCGGTCTACTTCCAGTACGGGAGCGCCTCCGACGGCGCCACCTCCATAGGCGCCCCCCGACTCTGCAACAACTGGTTCCTGGCCGAGGGCTACACCGGAGGAGGGTTCGACACCTGGGTGCTGGTGATGAACCCCTATGACAACTGGCAGAAGCTGGTGGCCACCTACATGATCCCCGACGGCACCGCGGTGGTGAAAGAATATGATTGCCCGCCGCGGTTCCGCTATACCATCAAGGTGGACGATGAGGATCCGCTGCTGGCTTCCACCGATGTCTCCACCCGCATAGAGGCCTGCTACATGGACCCGCCGGGCGCCAGCGCCGCTGGATATTCGGGCGGGAACAGCGGAGTGGCGGTGGAGCGGGCCATGTACTTCGTGTACCAGAGCCCACTCGGCGGTGCGCTGAAGAGCGGCGGCACCTGCTCCATCGGCTTCGGCGAATGACGGTATCTGCCGTGGGAAGGGAGTCGGGCCCACCGGCTCCCTTCTGATTTTCCCCTCCGCTGCTTTATGCTCCGATACGCCCAAGCGTGGCGGGGGCTTTTTGCTTCCCCGTCGAGCTCCGATATTCCCGTGCCTATGGCGGTGACATCGGGCGATAATATATGATGTTGATGAGGGGTGAGACGGGGATCCGGCCCCCGACAGGCGCGGTGGGTTGCGAGGAAGCGGGACTCCGCCGCGTGCATTTTGTTGGCTGTCAGGCATCGCGATGGATGAAGGCGAGGATGGTCGGAAGATGGAGGAGAAAGGAACGCTGAGGATCAAGACCGGCCTGGCGGAGATGCTCAAGGGCGGCGTGATCATGGACGTGACCAACGCCGAGCAGGCGCGCATCGCCGAGAAGGCCGGGGCCGTGGCGGTTATGGCCCTGGAGCGGGTGCCGGCCGACATACGCGCGGCCGGCGGGGTGGCTCGCATGGCCGACCCTACCGTCATCGAGGAGATAATGGCCGCGGTGAGCATTCCGGTCATGGCCAAGGCGCGCATCGGTCATTTCGTGGAGGCCCAGATACTGGAGGCGCTGGGAGTGGATTACATCGACGAGAGCGAGGTGCTCACTCCCGCCGACGAGAGCTTTCATATCGACAAGTGGCGTTTCACCGTGCCTTTCGTCTGCGGGGCCATCAACCTGGGCGAGGCCCTGCGCCGCATCGGCGAGGGGGCGGCCATGATCCGCACCAAGGGGGAGGCGGGCACGGGGAACGTGGTGGAAGCGGTCCGGCATATGCGCACCATCAACGAGGAGATAAGGCGGCTGACGGTGACGCCGCGCGAGGAGCTGATGACCGCGGCCAAGCAGATGGGCGCCCCTTATGATTTAGTGGTATGGGTGGCCGAGAACGGGCGCCTCCCCGTGGTCAATTTCTCGGCGGGGGGCATCGCCACGCCGGCCGACGCCGCCATGATGATGCAGCTGGGGGCGGACGGCGTCTTCGTTGGTTCGGGCATCTTCAAGTCCGCGGACCCGGCCGCCCGCGCCCGCGCCATCGTGGAGGCCACCACTCATTATGATGATCCCCAAATCCTGGCGGAAGTGTCGCGCGGGCTGGGTGAGCCCATGCGCGGCCAGGAGATCTCCCAGATAGGCAGGGAGAACCTCATACAATTCCGGGGATGGTGAGGGAAAGGCGCGGTCTCCGGCAGCGGCGCGGGCCTCTGATCGGCTCAGGATGGGCAGGCTGCGGGGCAGATACCCTTTCCTCGACGAGAAAGAACGAATCGACGGGAGGAAAAGGCATGTCCGGTGGGGTAATCGGGGTGCTGGCCCTGCAGGGCGCGGTGCGAGAACACCTGCGGATGCTCGATGCTTGCGGCGCCCGGGGCAGGGCGGTAAAGCGCCCCTCCGAGCTTCTCGACTGCGAGGGGCTGATCATTCCGGGCGGCGAGAGCACCGCCATAGGCCTGCTGATAATGCGCGGCGGCTTCCTGGAGGCCCTGCGGGAGACGGCGGTGAAAGGCCTGCCTATTTTCGGCACCTGCGCCGGTCTCATCATGCTGGCGCGAAGGGTGACGGAGGGAAGCCAGCCGCTGCTGGGACTCATGGACATGACCGTGCGGCGCAACGCTTACGGGAGGCAGGTGGACAGTTTTGAGGCGGACCTGCGGGTGAGGGGCATAGAAGACGAGGAGAGGCCCTTCCGCGCCGTCTTCATCCGGGCTCCCTGGATCGAGGAGATGGGCGAGGGGGTGGAGCCGCTCTGCTTCCATCAGGGCAGGGCGGTCCTGGCCCGACAGGGACACCTGCTGGCCGGGGCCTTTCACCCCGAACTCACCGACGATCGCCGCATACACCGTTATTTCCTGCGGATGGTTGAGGAGCGGAAGAACGAGGCCTGAGGGAGCATCCAGGAGGTAGTTATGTCCGGACATTCCAAGTGGTCGACCATCAAACATAAGAAGGCCGCGGAGGACGCCAAGCGGGGCCAACTCTTCTCCAAGCTCTCCCGCGCCATCATCGTAGCCGCCCGGGAGGGCGGAGGGAACCCGGAAATGAACGTGGCCCTGGCCAACGCCATCGAGAAAGCCAAGAGCTACTCCATGCCCAAGGAGAACATCGAGAGGGCCATAAAGCGGGGCACCGGCGAAGCGGGCGGGGAGTCCTTCGAGCGCATCATCTACGAGGGATACGGGGCCAACGGAGTGGCGGTTATGGTGGAGGTGATGACCGACAACCGCAACCGCGCCGCAGCAGACGTGCGCCGCATCTTCAACCGCGCCGGCGGCAGTCTGGGCACTTCCGGCAGCGTCAGCTGGATGTTCGAGAGGAAGGGGGTCATCATGGTCAACCGCTCCGCGGGCGTGGACGAGGACCGACTGCTGGAGATAGCGCTCGAGGCTGGGGCGGAGGACATGCGCTCCGAGGATGACCATTTCGAGATCATAACCGGCATCGAGGATTTCCGGGCGGTGGTGGAGTGCCTGCAGGAACAACAGATACCCCTGGAATCCGCCGAGGTCACCATGCTGCCCAAGAGCACCGTTTCCCTGGACAAGGAGACGGCCAAGAAGGTGCTCAAGCTCATAGACGCACTGGAGGAGAACGAGGACGTCCAGGAGGTCTATTCCAACTTCGACATCTCCGACGAGATCATGGAGGAGCTCTCTAAGGAAGGCTGAACCGCATGATCATAATGGGTGTAGACCCCGGCCTGTCTTCCACCGGATACGGGGTGATCGAGGCCCGGGGTGACCGGGCCCGCTCCCTGGGCTTCGGTGGTATAAGTACCCCGGCGGGCATGGATATGTCGGAGCGCCTGGCTATCATATTCGCGGAGGCGGAAGAGCTCCTGCGGCGCTTCCGGCCGGAGGTCATGGCGGTTGAGCAGCTCTTCTTCAGTTCCAATGCCCGCAGCGCCATGCTGGTGGGCGAGGCGCTGGGGGTGATCCTGCTGGCGGCACAGCGCGCTGGGGTTAAGGTGCGCGAGTACACGCCCCTGCAGGTGAAGATGGCGCTGGTGGGAAATGGTCGAGCGGACAAGCGGCAGATAGATTACATGGTCAGGGCGGTCCTGAGCATAGAGGGCGAACTTCCCTCTTCCCACGCAGCGGACGCTTTGGCTCTGGCCGTGTGCCACCTTCATTCCAGCCGGCTGGAGGGAAGGCTGGGAGCGGAGCGGTGATTGTGGCGCAGTGTCCGGCCTCGGTGTCGGAGAGGCTGCCGGCCGCCACGGAGGTTGGCAGGGGCATCATGAGGAATGGCTTGCTCCTGGAGGGATTACCCGGAGCGGATAAGGAAGGCAGGCCCGTTTGATATATTCTGTAAGGGGCAGACTCCTGGGAAAGAAGGAGGACGCCGTGGTGGTGGAGGTGGGCGGCTTAGGACTGCAGCTCTCGGTGTCGTCCCGAACCCTGCAAGGGCTGCCTTCCTGCGGCGAGCCGGTCTTCCTGCTTAGCCATCTCTACGTGCGCGAGGACCAGCTGCAACTCTACGGGTTCGCCGACGCCGCCGAAAGGGAGCTGTTCCTGCAACTCATCGGCATCTCCGGCGTGGGCCCGCGCCTGGCCCTCTCCATCCTTTCCGCTTATTCGCCCGACCGGCTTACGAGGATCGTTGCGTCCGAGGACCTGGAGGCGTTGCAGGCGGTGCCGGGAGTGGGCAAAAAGTCCGCTCAGCGCATCCTGGTGGAGCTGAGGGACCGCCTGGGGCCCTTCCCGGTGGAGTTGCCCGCCGGAAGCGCCGTGTCGCCCGATCTGGTGAGGGACGCCCGGGAAGCCCTGCGCGGCCTGGGGTACAGCGCCGCCGAGGCGGCCAGGGCCTTGGAGGGCTTCTCCTGCGAGGGGGAGCCCACCCTGGAGGACCTCATCCGCTATGCCCTCTCGCGGGTGGCCGGCAAGTGAGGGCGGGACTGCGTTGAGCGGGGAGGAGAGGATGGAAGACCGCCTGCTCGACCCGCAGTTGAGCGAGGACGAGCGCGACCTGGACGTCACCCTTAGGCCGCGCCGCCTGGACGAGTTCATCGGCCAGGACCGATTGCGCGAGCATTTCCGCATCTTCATCGAGGCCGCCAGGGAAAGAGGCGAGTGCCTGGACCACGTACTCCTCTCCGGTCCTCCGGGGCTGGGCAAGACCACCCTGGCGGGCATAATCGCCAATGAGATGGAGGTGGGCCTGAAGCAGACCTCCGGCCCAGCTCTTGAGAGGGCCGGCGACCTCGCGGCCATCCTCACCAACCTGACCGAAGGGGACGTGCTCTTCATCGACGAGATACACCGCCTCAACCGTACGGTTGAGGAAGTGCTCTATCCCGCCATGGAAGACCGTAAATTGGATATCATCATCGGCAAGGGCCCCGCTGCCCGATCCATACGCCTTGACCTGCCGCCTTTCACCCTGGTGGGGGCCACCACCCGCTCCGGCCTGCTCACCGGGCCGCTGCGGGACCGTTTCGGGGTGCACTCGCGCCTGGACTATTACGGCGAGGAGGAGATGGTGCGCATCATCGAGCGGTCGGCGCGCATACTCGGGGTGTCCATAGACAGCGAGGGAGCCATGGAGATCGCCCGCCGCTCCCGGGGGACCCCGCGCATCGCCAACCGCCTGCTGAGGCGGGTGCGTGATTTCGCCCAGGTGAGGGCGCAGGGGGCCATAGACCGGGAGGTCGCCCAGGAGGCCCTGGAGCTCTTCGAAGTGGACCACCGCGGCCTGGACAAAGTGGACATGATGATATTGCGGACCATCCACCTGAAGTTCGGCGGTGGGCCGGTGGGCATAAACACTCTGGCGGTGGCGGTGGGAGAGGAGATGGACACCATCGAGGAGGTCTACGAACCCTACCTGCTCCAGATAGGCTTCCTGCAGCGGACGCCCCGCGGCCGCGTCATCACCGAGAACGCACGCAGGCATCTGGGACTGGAGGTGGAGGATGGCGGGGGGCGGACCCTCTTCTGAGGATAAGGCGGAGAGTGGCCGGGCGCGGCAGGTGGAGGCGGAGGATGCCGCGAGGGGCGGGGACCTGCTGATCGACGTCTGCTGCGGTCCCTGCGCACTGACCATGGACATGGTCGTGCGGCTGGACCGGCAGGGATGCTGCCTGCTCTTCTACAATCCCAACATCCACCCCTTCACCGAGTACCGCAAGCGACTGGAGACCTTCCTCGCATACGCCGGTTCGCAGGGGTTCGGGCACCGGGTGCTCCCCTACGAGCCGGAGGAGTGGATAAGGGCGGTGGCCTTCCACGAGGAGGAGCGCTGCCGGGCGTGCTACCGCCTGCGGTTGAGCCGGGCGGTGCTCTATGCCCGGGAGTGGGGGTTCGCCGCGGTATCCACCACCCTATTTGCCAGCCCCTATCAGGACCACGCCCTGCTCGCCTCGCTGGGTGGTTCTCTCGCGGCGGAGGCCGGCCTCGATTTCCTGGTCTGGGACGGCAGGGCCGCATACCGTGACGCCTTGCGGGAGGCGCGCGCCCGCGGCATGTACATCCAGGCCTGGTGCGGATGCCTGCTCAGCGAGAGGGAGCGGTACGACCGGAGCCACCGTTGCGGCAAAAGCGCCGGCGGATCTTCCTGATCATGCGGACCGAGCTTTTCGATTACCGCCTCCCTCCCGAGCTCATCGCCCAGCGCCCTCTTCCCAGGAGGGACGCCTCGCGCATGCTGGTGTTGGACAGAAGCACCGGCCGCATCTCCCATCGCCGCTTCGCCGACTTCCTATCATACCTGAGGGAGGGGGATGTGGTTGTCTTCAACCGCAGCCGAGTGCGGCGTTCCCGGCTGCTGGGTAGGCTGCGGGGGGGCGGTCGGGCGGAGATACTGCTGCTGCGTCCCTTGGGCCCCGATCACAAACGCTGGGAGGCACTGGGCCGACCCGGCCGACGACTGCGCCCCGGGGATCGGGTGGCGGTGGGAGAACGGGTGACTGTGGAAGTGCTGGAAAACCGCGGAGGTGGAGAACTCCTGGTAGAACTGCTTCTGGCACCGGGAGAGGACCCCGAGACGGTTCTGGAGGAGGAGGGCAAGCTGCCGCTGCCTCCCTACATAAGGGAGGAGCTCGAGGATCAGGAGCGCTATCAGACGGTGTTCGCTGACCGAGTGGGGTCGGCGGCGGCGCCCACCGCGGGCCTTCATTTCACGCCGGAGATGATGGAGAGGTTGCGGGACTTGGGAGTGGAGACCGGATTCGTGGACCTGCGTATCGGTATTGACACCTTCCGCCCGCTGCGTGACGGCGAGGTGGAGGAACATCCCATCCATTCCGAGGAGATGGAGGTGGGCGAGGAGCTCTGCCGTTTGGTGAACCGCGCGACATCCGAAGGCGGACGCTTGGTCGCCGTGGGCACCACGGTGGTGCGAGCCCTGGAGACCGCCTGGAGGGAAGGTGGGCTCCGGCCCTACCGCGGGACGACGGACCTTTTTATATATCCCGGATACCGCTTTCGCTGCGTGGACGCGCTGCTGACCAATCTGCACCTCCCCCGCTCCACCCTCTTGGTCCTGGTATGCGCCTTCGCCGGGAGGGAGAGGGTGCTGACCGCCTACCGGGAGGCGGTGGAGAAACGTTATCGCTTCTTCAGCTTCGGTGATGCCATGCTCATAACTTGAAGAGGCTGTGACCTTCGAGAACGTCTCGCCGTCGCTTGCCTTATAATGACATCCATGACCCATTCGGATAAGCCCTTTTTCGAGGTTACCGCGCGGGACGGTGATGCGCGCTGCGGAGTGCTGCGCACCGCCCACGGCGAGATAGAGACGCCCGTTTTCATGCCGGTGGGAACTCGGGGGGCGGTGAAGGCGGCGCTGCCGGGCCGGCTGCGGGAGATGGGATATGACCTCATCCTCGCAAACACCTATCACCTTTACCTGCGGCCGGGGATGGAGGTGATAGAAGAGGCGGGAGGACTGCACGCCTTCGCTTCCTGGGACGGCGCCTTCCTCACCGACTCCGGGGGCTATCAGGTATTCTCACTGTCCAGGACCATCAGAGTGAGCGAAGAGGGGGTGGCCTTTCGTTCGGTTTACAACGGGGCTGAGGTTTTCCTCACCCCGGAAGAGGCGGTGCGGGCGCAGGCGGCCATGGGGTCGGATATAGCCATGGTGCTGGACGAGTGCGTGCCTTACCCCTGCGAAAGGGATTACGTGAGGGGCTCCGTGGACCTCACCCTGGACTGGGCTCGCCGAGGCAAAGCCGCGCACGATAACCCCCGTCAGGTCCTCTTCGGCATCGTGCAGGGTGGGGCTTGGCCGGAGGAGCGCAGGCGCTCCGCCGAACTCACGGCGGAGTTGGATTTCCCCGGATACGGCATAGGCGGACTCAGCGTGGGAGAACCGCGGGGGCTGACCATGGAGCTGCTGTTCGAGCAGCTGGCATTACTCCCAACTGATCGGCCGCGCTATCTCATGGGGGTGGGGGATCCCGCGGGCATCATTGAAGCAATCAACCTCGGCGTGGACATGTTCGATTCGGTCCTGCCCACACGCCTGGCTCGCAACGGCACCGCCCTGACCCCGAGCGGCCGCCTGAACTTGAGAAACGCCAGATATGCCCGCGACTTCTCCCCGCTGGTGGAGGGGTGCGGATGTCCGACCTGCAGGGAATACAGCCGGGCTTATCTCCGACATCTGTTCCTCTGCGGAGAGATACTGCCGCTCATCCTTCTTACCGAACACAACCTCAGCTTTCTGCGCGGCCTCCTGCGCGATTGCGGGGAGGCGATACGGGCTGGTAGAATAAGCGAGTTATCTTCCGCCTGGAAGGATTGGAACAGGGCGGATGAGGGCAGCGGCTGAGGCGGAGGAGATAGGAAAGGCGGAGGTAGGCCATGTGGTTCACGGCGCTTCTGATAGCGGCGGAGGAGAGCGGCGGGACTGGCGGCAGCAGCTGGCT
Organism: Candidatus Geothermincola secundus; assembly: GCA_015711755.1. Lineage (GTDB taxonomy): Bacteria > Actinomycetota > Geothermincolia > Geothermincolales > Geothermincolaceae > Geothermincola_A > Geothermincola_A secundus. Next base: position 12,520 of record JACVIY010000031.1, read on the forward strand.
GGGGCCCGTCATCATGATCGCCCTTTTCGGGGCGGTGTTCTATTTCCTGCTGTGGAGACCTCAGCAGAAGAGGATGCGCTCCCAGATGGAGATGATGGAAAGCATCAGGGTGGGTGACGAGGTCGTGACCCAGGGAGGGATATACGGCTACGTGACCGAGCTGGAGGACGACACCCTCCTTATGGAGGTATCCGAGGGCGTGGAGGTACGCGTGGCCAAGAGCTCCGTCTATCGAAATCTGAGCGCCGCCGAAAGGCAGGAGAGCGGCCCCGGAAAAGGCGGGGCGAAAGAGGCGGAGAACGAGGGGGAGGAAGAGGGCGGAAACGGGGAGGACTCTTCGGGGCTCCGGGAAGGGGGAGCCCAGGAAGGGGCGGAGAGGGAAAGCGGCGATTGAAGCTGCGGATATGCCGCGCGGGGGTTTCCCGGCTCATCTTTGAGGGCAGCCGCCTCATCCCATCACAGGGGGACATGTCTCAGCCTGGCAAGGGCATGCCGGCATACGGCGGCCTTTCACCCCTCAGCGGAGGGGCACGGTTAACAAGGTTCTTTCGATAAATGGTTATATGCGGATGACGGAGGTGCGCGGTGAGCCTTAAGCGGAACGTGGGATACCTGCTGGTGGTGCCGGGAGTGCTGCTGGTCATATACCTCCTGGTCTTCATCAACGGCCTCAACCCTAAGCTGGGGCTGGACCTGGAGGGTGGGGTGAGCATAACCATGAAGGCCATCGGCCAGTCCAACGCCGACGCCATGGAGAAGGCCGCGCAGATCATCCGCAACCGCGTGAACGCCCTGGGTCTGGCCGAACCGGTGGTGGCGGCGGAGGGCAGCAACCGGGTGCTGGTGCAGGTCCCGGGGGAGAAGGACATCGAGAGGGTGCAGAGGATCATCGGATCCACCGCCCAGCTGCAGTTCCGGGAGGTCTTGAAAATCCTGCGCGCGGGCGATACCGAATACGACACCACCGAGGTCACCCGCATCGATCCCACCGACGAGGAGGCCTATCAGGCGCTCAAAGATCAAGAGATAGTCCTGGAGAAAAAGGAGGGCGACAACATCCTCAGGCTGAGGCTGGGGCCCACCCGCCTCTCGGGGGAGATCATCTCCGACGCCCAGGCGGCGCGGGACGAGAAGAACGGCGGCTGGAAGATAGACTTCCAGCTTAAGGACGCCTACTCCAAGGCCTTCGCCGACCTCACCGGCGAGTTGACCGACAAGCAGCTGGCCATCGTGCTCGATTACCGCGTGGAATCCTACCCCAATGTGAAGGACCGAATCGAGGGGGGGAGAGGCGAGATAACCGGGTCCTTCACCAAGCAGGAGGCCCAGGACCTGGCCCTGGTCCTGCGCATGGGGGCCCTGCCGGTGGATTTCCGGGTGGAGCGCTCCGAGCTGGTCAGCCCCACCCTGGGAAGCGAGTCCCTGCGGCAGGGGCTGGTGGCGGGGATCGTGGGGCTCATCCTGGTGGTCGCCTATATGCTGTTGGTCTACAGGGGGATGGGGATCATCGCCATGCTGCAGCTGCTCATATTCGGCCTGCTCATCTACGGCATCATCTCTCTGCTGGGCCGCTATGCCGGATGGACGCTGACGCTCTCGGGCATCGCCGGCATCATCGTCTCCATTGGGATATCCGCCGATTCCAGCGTGGTCTATTTCGAGCGGTTGAAGGAGGAAGTGAGGGAGGGGAGGAGTCTGCGTTCCTGCGCCGACCGGGCTTACAAGAACGCCTTCCGCACCATCATCGCCGCCGACTTCTCCACCTTCATCGCCGCGGTCATCCTCTTCCTGTTGGCCCTGGGGCCGGTGCGCGGTTTCGCTTTCACCCTGGGGCTGTCCACGGTGTTGGACGTCTTCATCTCCTGGTTCTTCACCCATAACGTCGTGGTGCTGACCGGCCGCCTGCAGCCCTTCAACCGTCCCGCCATGTTGGGAGTGGGGCGTGAGCTGCAGGGAGGGGTGTCTTAGATGTTCATCCGCGGAAGGGAATACCGCTTCGAGTTCATCGGCCGGAAGAACTTCTCCGGGCTGTGCTGGTGGGCTTTCGGCGTCTCGGCGGCTCTTCTGGTGCTGTCCGTGGTCATTTTCGCCGTATCCGGCATCAACATGGGCATCGAGTTCACCGGCGGTTATATCCTGAAGGTGCAGGTCGACCGAACCCCCCGGGTCGGTGAGGTCAACGAGGTGCTGGGGAGGTTCTCGGGTGAGGGCCTGACCAACCCCATCGTGCAGGTCTCCGAGGGGGAGCGCACCATCTATGTGCGCATGCCCTTCATCGAGGATGATCAACTCCGCGGCCAGGTGATACGGGGGGTCAAGGAGGGGCTGGTGGAGAAGTATCAGGAGCCTCCGAAAGTGGCCTACTTCCGGCAGGAAGAAGACGGCTCCTGGTCTCTCAAGGTGTACATGAAGGACCCCACGCCGGCGGATTTCGTGGAGCGTCTTGCCCGCGAGGCCCCCGGGGGGGCGATCATCTCGGAGAGCGTGGAGACCGGGAGCGAGTCGGTTGGGGAAGAGGGGCAGGGGGAGGAGGAGATGGATTTCGTCTCCCTGAACATGCGGCTATCCGAGGAGGCGGACTCCGAGGTGGTGCGCGACTATCTGGTTAAGGGGCTGGCCGCCAGCGCCTACAACATCAGCACCCTCTCCGAGGAGCAGGTGGGCTCGGAATGGGGCCGGGAGGTCAGCCGCAAAGCCCTGATCTCGCTGGCCGTATTCCTGGCGGTCATCCTCATATACATATCCTTCCGTTTCGAGTTCAAGATGGCGGTGCCGGCCATCGCCGCCCTGGTGCACGACACCATAATCACCGTGGGCATTTATTCGCTGTTCAGGCTGCAGGTCACCCCGGCCACGGCCATAGCCTTCCTGACCATCCTGGGCTACTCGCTGTATGACACCATCGTGGTCTTCGACCGCATAGCCGAGAACGCCAACCTCATCGACCGCACCGGCAGGCGCACCTACCGGGAGATCGTCTCCGACAGCCTCAACCAGACGCTGATGCGCTCCCTGGGGACCACCCTGACCACCCTGCTGCCCATCGTGACCATTCTCATATTCGGCGGCTCCACGCTGAAGGATTTCGCCTTCGCCCTTTTCGTGGGCGTCTTCCTTGGGGCCTACTCATCCATCTTCATCGCCTCTCCTCTGCTGGCCTTCTGGAAGGAGACCGAGCCGAAGTACGCTGCGATAAAGATCAAGGCCGGCAAGATGGATGCCCGTGGAGCGGTCTTGAGGATGAAAGGGGCCGGTCAGGCTGCGGTGTCGAAAGAGGCCGCGGCTGAAAGGAAAGGCGGAGAGGCGGCAGGGTCGAAGAGGAAGCCGGCTCCCGCGAAGCCGGACGGAGCGGGCACGGTTAAGATAAAGCCGGCTGCGAGGCAGGGCGCCCGTCCCGCCGCCGGCGGGGCCAAGACGGCCGGCAAAAAGACCACCCGCGGGCCCTCCGCCCCTTCCAAGAAGAGGAAAAAGAAGAAAAGGTAGACCCGCGCCGCCGCTGAACGGGAAGAAGGCGGGCCGTAGAGGCCCGCCTTCTTCTTTATGCTCAGCTTGTCACTTCAGCTGATCTCGCCCGAAGTCCAGCAGGCGGCGGGCGGTGATGAGGAGCTGGATCTGGCCGGTGCCCTCGAAGATGTCGTTTATCTTGGAGTCGCGCATCCATTTCTCCAGCATGCATTCCCGGGAATAGCCGAGGGGCCCCATCAGCTCCACCGCCTTCTGGGTTATGCGGGTCACCGCCGCACCCGCCTTGGCCTTGGCCATGGAGGCCTGCAGGTCGTTGCGTTCCCCGTTGTCCAGCATCCACACCGCGCGCCAGGTGAGCAGGCGGGCCGCCTTGAGGTCCGCCTCCATCTGCATTATCTCCCTCTCGAGGACGGTCATGCGGTTGGGGCTGATGCCGTAGCGTATCTCCACGCCCTGCTCCGCCAATGCCTCCTTGATGAAGTCCAGAGCGGCGCGGCCCACTCCGATGGCCATGGCCGCTACCATGGGGCGGGTGGCGTCGAAGGTGGCCATGACCTTCTTGAACCCCTCCGTCTTGGTTTTGTCCATGACCTCGGGGCTGCCCAGGATGTTCTCCTTGGGGATGCGGCAGTCCATAAAGGACAGGGAGACGGTGTCGGAGCAGCGTATGCCCATCTTGTCCTCTATCTTGGTGATCTGCATGCCGGGCGTGCCGTGTTCCACGATGAAGGGCTTGATGCCGGCGCGACCGGCGGAGCGGTCCACGGTGGCCCAGACCACCACGAAACCTTTGGAGTCCTCCAGGGCGCTCTTTCCAGAGGTCACGAAGATCTTCTCCCCGTTGAGCACCCACTCGTCCCCGTCCAGGACGGCGGTGGTCTTTATGTTGGCGGTGTCGGACCCCGCCTCCGGCTCGGTTATGGCCATGGCCCCCCAGCAGGGCTCCTCGCCGGAGAAGCGGGCCAGGAACTTCTCGCGCTGCTCCGGGGTGCCGCTGGCCTGCACCGCCGCTCCCCCCAGCCCGCCTCCGGGGAAGGAGAGGGCGATGCCCGCGTCCCCCCAGAAGATCTCCTCCACGGTGACCGCGGTCATCAGGTTGGTCTCCCGCGGCTTCTTCTCCCCGCCTTCGGGTTTCTCCTCCTTGGCCTCGCCGCCTCCCAGTCCGCCGCCCATCATGCTGCCCATGACCTTCTGGACCATCTTGAAGAGTTCCCAGGGCTTTTCGTGCTCTTTTTCATCGTACTCCCGGGCGATGGGGCGGATGGCGTTCTCGGCGAACATATGGACCATGTTCTTGGTGGCGCGGATCTTCGGTGAAAGCTCGAAGTCTATCATCTTCATCCCCCCTCACACCATTACCATGCCTTCGAAGGCGGCCAGTCCCCGGGCGTTGCGGAACCACAGCTCCACCGGGTTCTCCCGGATATAACCGTGGCCGCCCATGATCTGCACGCTGCGGTCGCCCACCATCATGGCCATGTCCGCCGCGTAGTTCTTGGCCAGGGCGGCCTCCTTGCAGAAGTCGATGCCCTTGTCGCAGCGCCAGGCGGCTTCCCAGGTGAGCAGGCGGGTCGCGTCCACCTCGATGGCCATCTCCGCGAGCATGAAGGCGATGGCCTGGCGGCTGCCGATGGGCTCCCCGAAGGCCACCCTATCGCGGGCATAGTCCCGGGAGTGCTGCACCGCCCGCTTGCCCATGCCCACGGCCAGCGCGGCTAAGCCCAGGCGGCATCGGGAGAGCAGGCGGAGGTAGTCGCAGCCCTCCTCCCCTCCCAATTTGGCGCTTACGGGGACGCGGCAGTCCTTGAAGGTGACGGGATAGGTGGCCAGGGCGTTAACCCCCATGTTCTTCTCGCGCTCCCCGATCTCCACCCCTTTGGTGTCCCGGGGGATGATGAAGGCGTCCACTCCGGCGAAGCCCATTCCCGGCTGGGTGGCGGCGAAGGCCATCATCAGGTCGGATTCCCGGGCCAGAGCCACCAGGCATTTTCTCCCGTTGAGCACGTATTCGTCGTACTCGCGCTCCGCCGTGGTGGTTAGGGCCGAAGGGCAGAAATCGTATCTCGGCTCCACCAGGGCACAGGCGGCGGGGGTGAACTCCTCGCCGCAGAAACGGGGAAGATAGCTCTTTTTCTGCTCCTCCGTCCCCTGATCCATCACCGCGTAGGCCAGGACGGTGGGGGACATGAGATGCAGGGCCATGGCCAGGTCCCCGGAGCCCAGCTCCTCGAGAGCTATGACGCTGGTCAGAGCGGAGAGTCCCTCTCCGAAACCCTCGTATTCCTCGGGGATACAGCCGCCGAGCAGTCCCAGCTCCCAGCCCTTGGCGATGACCTCATCGGGGACCGCCCCCGATTCCTCGCTCTCCCTCATGAGCGGTTCCATCTGGTCCCGCGCGAAGGAGGCGACGGTCTCCTGAACCATCCGCTGCTCGTCGCTCAGTTCGAAAGATACCATCTGCTCACCCTCCCTTTTCTCCTGTGGACTGGCTGCGAAGTGCCCGACAGCCGGCTCGCGCATCCCGAATATTATCACCGGGAAGGCCGGGCCGCGCAACCGGGCGCGGCGATGCTATCATGAAAGTTACCAATGAGTCAACATGAGCGGGGCCCTTTCCCCAACTGCGGTATGGTCCGCCGCATGGGCGGATAACCGCTCCGATCGTCCCGGCCCGCCGTCGCGCTCCTTTCAAAGGATCTCGCCCCTGTGCGATAATCCTAACGACGGGTTCAATCATATGGTGCGAGAAAGGCCGGAGCGTTTAGGGCGCCCGGGCGGCCAGATACCGGGAGGACGGCGGAGCAAGCGGCCATGGCCGAGAGCATCGGCAATCTGCTCAGCAAGATCAGGTCCTACAACCCCCGCAGCGACCTGCGGCTCATCCGCGATGCTTATGCCTACGCTGAGGAACGCCACCGCCAGCAGTTCCGATACAGCGGGGAGGACTTCATCCAGCACCCTCTGGAAGTCGCTTCCACCCTGGCCGACCTGCAGATGGACGACATCACCATAGCCGCTTCCCTCCTGCATGACGTGGTGGAGGACACCACCTGCAGCCTGCAGGAGATAAGGGAGCGTTTCGGCGAGGAGATCGCCTCCATCATCGACGGGGTCACCAAGATGGAGCGTATAAACTTCGAGAGCCGGGAGGCGGCGCAGGCCGAGAATTTGAGAAAGCTCTTCGTGGCCATGGCCGACGACGTGCGGGTCATCCTCATCAAGCTGGCCGACCGCCTGCACAACATGCGCACCCTCTATCACCTCTCGGAGGAGAAGCAGATGCAGAAAGCACGGGAGACCCTGGACATCTATGCCCCCATCGCCCACCGTCTGGGGATAACCCAGCTCCGCTGGCAGCTGGAGGACCTGGCCTTCGCCACGCTCTACCCCAACCGCTACCAGGAGATCCAGCAGATGGTGAACCAAAGGCGTCAGGAGCGCGAGGCCTTCATCCGGGAGGTGCAGGATGCCCTGCAGAAACAGCTGAAGGCGGCACGCATCGAGGCCGAGGTCAGCGGCAGGGTGAAGCACTTCTACAGCATCTACAACAAAATGGTCAACAGCGGCAGGGAGTTCGACGAGATCTACGACCTCTTCGCCGTGCGGGTGATCACCCGCACCGTCCGCGATTGCTACGCCGTTCTGGGGGTGGTGCATTCCCTGTGGAAGCCGGTCCCCGGGCGCTTCAAGGATTACATCGCCATGCCCAAGTTCAATATGTACCAGTCCCTTCACACCACGGTGGTGGGACCCCAGGGCAAGCCCATGGAGGTGCAGATACGCACCCAGGAGATGCACCGCACCGCCGAGTTCGGCATCGCCGCCCACTGGCATTACAAGGAGACCCAGCGTTCCCGGGAGCATTTCAAGGAACGGCTGACCTGGCTGCGGGGGATACTGGACTGGCAGAGGGATCTGCGCGACCCCCGCGAGTTCATGGAGAGCCTGAAGATCGACCTCTTCCAGGCGGAGGTCTTCGCCTTCACCCCCAAAGGGGATGTCATCACCCTTCCCCGCGGATCCACCCCCATCGACTTCGCTTACGCCATCCATACCGAGGTGGGGCATTCCATGGTGGGAGCCAAGGTGAACAACCGCATCGTCCCCCTGGAGTACCGACTGAACAACGGGGACATGGTCCAGATAATAACCTCGAGGACCGCCACCGGCCCCTCCCAAGACTGGCTGAAGATAGCCGTATCCCCCCGGGCCCGCACCAAGATACGGCAGTGGTTCAGTCGGGAGAGGAAGAGCGAGGACGCTCAGGAGGGTCGGGAAGCCCTGCAGAAAGCTCTGCGAAGAGCCCATCTGCCCGTGCAAAAGGTCTTCGGGGAAGGACTGCTGGAGCGGGTGGCCGTCGAGGATTACAATTTCCTCTCCCTCGACGATCTTCTGGCCAGCATAGGTTCGGGCAAGACGTCGGCTGTGCAGGTCGTGGGGAAGGTGGCTTCCCGCCTATCACCACAGGACCTGGAGGAGGAAACCCCAAGCCGCCCTCCGGCGCCGCGCAAGGCCGCCCCCTACAGCCGAGGGGTCAGGGTGGAGGGTGTGGAAAACGTGTTGGTGCGCATAGCCCGCTGCTGCAATCCGGTGCCACCCGACCGCATAACCGGCTTCGTGACCCGCGGGAGCGGCGTGAGCGTGCACCGTTCCGACTGCCCCAACGCCAGGCACATGCGCAAGCAGGGCTACCGTGAGATCGAGGTGAGCTGGGACGCTTCCCAGGCCACCACTTTCCAGGTGGAGATACAGGTGGAGGCGCTGGACCGCCCCCGCTTGCTGCGGGACATCACCACGGTCATGGGGGAGTTCCACGTGAACATCCTCTCCGCCACCATGTCCATAAACCGGGAGGGCGTGGCGGTGAGCCGCTTCATCTTCGAGTTGGGCAACGTGGGCCATCTGGAGGACATCCTGCGCAACGTGCGCAGGGTGGAGAACGTCTTCAATGCCTACCGGGTACTCCCGGTGAGGTGAGGCAGGGAAGTAGGGAGGGACCCTTGAGGGCTTTGCTGCAACGAGTTGCCTACGCCCGGGTCAGCGTGGGAGGGGAGGAAGTGGCCCGCAGCGGGACCGGCCTGCTGGTGCTGCTGGGAGTGGGGGCCGACGACGGTCCGGATGATGTCGATCAACTGGTGGAGAAGCTGCTCAACCTGAGGGTGTTCGACGACGAGCGGGGCAAGCTGAACCTCTCGCTTCTGGAGGTGGGCGGGGAGCTTATCCTGGTGCCCCAATTCACCCTGTACGCCGACACGAGAAAAGGGAGGCGCCCCAGCTTTGTGAGGGCGGCGCCCCCCGAAAAAGGGGAACACCTCTTCCGCCTTTTCCTGGAGCGGTTGCGGGAGCGCGGCCTGAAGCCCGGATCGGGCGTGTTCGGGGCCCACATGCACGTGGAGCTGCTCAACGACGGCCCGGTGACCATCATGTTGGAAACCCCCTGACTTCAATTTGGGGCCAGGCCCAAACCTTCAAATTTTTTGGCAGCGATAAACGCGTTGCGTTTTCGGGCTCAGTTTTCGGCATGCATATAAGGCTTCGGTCGGATAACGGCGAGCTCGTCCACCTGCCTATACACCTGCCGCGCTGCGAATGGAGACGCCCTTATCAATCTGCGGAGCGGTAACATATAATGTTCCCTGATCCTCGAGACGGAGAGAGAGGGAGTCGTCCGGTGATACTGGTGCGCATGGAGCTGGGGATGCTCGCCACCAACTGCTACGTGCTGGCGGAGCGCGAAGGCGGGGAAGCGGCGGTCATCGACCCGGCGGGCGAGCTGAAAAGGATCAATAAGGCCCTGCGGGAGCACGGGCTTCAGCTGAAAATGATCCTGCTGACCCACGGCCACCCCGACCACGTGTCCGGGGCTGGTCCCCTCTCCGACGCCACCGGCGCCCCCGTGTTTATCCATCCCCATGACGCTGAGGCCCTGGCCAGCAGGCGCAATCTGCTCCTGGGCCTGCAGGCGGGAGTGCGCGCGACCCGCCCCCATCAGGTACAGGAGCTGGGTGAGGGAGATGAGCTGCGCGTGGACGGCCTGCTGCTGCATGTCCTGCACACCCCCGGCCACACCCCGGGAGGGGTCAGCTTCCACCTGCCCGGCGAGGGTCCAGGCCATCTCTTCTGCGGCGATCTGATATTCGCCGGCTCCATCGGACGCACCGATCTGCGCGGCGGCTCTCTGCAGGCACTCCTGGCGGCGGTCCGCGAAAAGATCTGGAACCTGCCGGACCAGACCGTAATCCATCCAGGCCACGGGCCGGAGACCACCCTGGGGGAGGAGAAACGGCACAATCCCTTCCTCATCGGGCTGGGAAGGGGAGCGAGCCGATGAAGCCGCATGCCCCCCGGGGCACCCGCGATGTGCTGCCGCCGGAGAGCGAGGCCTGGCAGAGATTGATGGACGTAGCGCGGGAAGCCTTTTGGCTGCACGGCTACCGCGAGATAGTCCTGCCGGTGATGGAGCACACCGAGCTGTTCATACGGGGCATCGGGGAGAACACCGACATCGTCTCCAAGGAGATGTTCACTTTCCGGGACAAAGGAGGGCGCTCACTGACCCTACGCCCGGAGGCGACCGCCGGAGTGGTCCGCGCCTTCATCGAGCACGGGCTGGGCGAAAAGGGCCTGCCGGTGAAGCTCTACTATTGCGGGCCCATGTTCCGGCACGAGAGGCCCCAAGCAGGCCGCTACCGCCAGTTCCATCAGCTGGGAGCGGAGCATCTGGGGAGCGCTCACCCGCTGGCCGACCTGGAGATCATCTCCCTTTGCTTCCGCATCCTGGAGAAGTTGGGGCTTCGCGGCCTGGACCTCGTGGTAAACAGCGTGGGAGACCGGGTATGCCGGCCTGCTTACCAGGACGGGTTGAGGTCTTTCCTTGCGGGCGGGGCTGATCAGCTGTGCGATGACTGCCGCAGGAGGATGGAGGCCAGCCCTCTGCGGGTCTTCGACTGCAAGCGGGAGGAATGCCGGGAAACGCTGCGGGGAGCCCCCCGCATCTCCGAGTATCTCTGCCCGGACTGCCGCGAACATCTCCGGCTCCTGCGGGATTACCTTAAAGCTGCCGGAATCGACTTCCGCCTGGAACCCGAGCTGGTGCGGGGGCTGGACTATTATACCCGCACCGTGTTCGAGTTCCAGGTGCCGGGGGAGGGGGCTCAGAACGCCCTGGCCGCGGGGGGCCGTTACGATGAGCTGGTGGCTTCCCTCGGGGGCAAGGATACCCCCGCCGTCGGATTCTCCCTGGGAGTCGAGCGGGTCGTCTTGCGGCTCGATCCGGTGAAAAAGGAAAAAAAAGGTATTTACATCGTGTCAAAGGACGGCAAACCTAAGCTGCGGGCTCTGGAGCTGCTGCGGGAGTCCCACCACCGGGGTTTTCCGGCGGAGATGGACACGCTGGGAAGGAGCCTCAAGGCCCAGATGAAGGCGGCGGACCGCGCTTCCCGCCCGCTGGCGGTGATAATAGGCGAGGAGGAGCTGGAAGGCGGCTTCCTCACGCTGAGGGACATGTGCTCGAGCGCGCAGGAGCGGGTGACCGAGGAAGAGCTGTGGAGGCGTCTGGAAAAGGCCTCACGCCCCGATGGGGGAAAGTATTAGCGGAGCCGGCGCAGCGCCGCCGGGCAGGAGGTAGAGCGTGGGGTATGACATGAGGCGAACCCATATGTGTGGCGATCTGCGGGAGGGACACGCCGGAGAGGAGGTGGCCCTCTGCGGGTGGGTAAACACCCGCCGGGACCACGGCGGGGTCATTTTCCTGGACCTGCGGGACCGCAGCGGCCTGGTACAGCTGGTGTGCAACCCCGAGCTGAGCCCCCGGGCCCACGCCCTGGCCCATCAGGCTCGCGCCGAGTACGTCATGGCCTGCCGCGGCGAGGTGAGGCTGCGCCCTCCGGAAGCGGTAAACCCCGCCTTGGCCACCGGGAAGGTGGAGGTAATGGTCAGGGAACTGGAACTCCTCAACCCCGCGCAAACCCCGCCCTTCGAGATACAGGAGGGCGTAACCCCCGATGAGTCGCTGCGGCTGCGCTACCGCTATCTGGACCTGCGCCGGTCGGTCATGCAGGAAACCCTCCTGCTGCGCGCGGCGGTGACCCGTACGGTGCGTTCCTACCTGGACGAGAACGGCTTCATCGAGCTGGAGACCCCCATGCTTACCAAGAGCACTCCTGAAGGGGCCAGGGACTTCGTGGTACCCTCGCGCCTGCAGCCGGGACGCTTCTATGCCTTGCCCCAGTCCCCCCAGCTGTTCAAGCAGCTTTTGATGGTCGCGGGTTTCGACCGCTACTATCAGGTGGTCAAGTGCTTCCGCGACGAGGACCTGAGGGCGGACCGGCAGCCGGAGTTCACCCAGATAGACATGGAGATGTCCTTCGTCGATGCCGATGAGGTCATGACCACGGTGGAGGGCATGTTCTCCCGGGTGTTCCGGGAGGTGCGAGGGTTTGAGATGAAGACGCCTCTGCCCCGCCTGACCTGGAGGCGCAGCATGGAGCTATACGGCGACGACCGCCCCGACCTTCGTTTCGGCATGACCATCAGCGAGCTCACCGAACTCTTCGCTTCCAGCGAATCACGGCTCTTCCGTGAGGCTTTGGGGAGGGGCGAGTCGGTGCGCGGCTTTCGTCTGGACGGCGTCACCTCCCCCTCCCGCAAGATCCTGGACGAGCTGGTGGAATTCGCGCGCGGGCTGGGTTCAGCCGGGCTCATCTGGGTGGTGCGGGAGGGCGATGACCTGCGCTCGCCCCTGTCCCGCCACCTCTCCGAGGAGGAAAAAACCGGCATAGTCGAGGGGCTGGGCCTGGGTGAAGGTGAGGCAGGGCTTCTCCTTTTGGGTACCTTCGAGGAGACCTCCGAGCGTTTGTCCCGCCTGCGCCGGCACTGCGTGGAGAGATTCGGGATGGAGCCGCGGACTCCCTGGTCCATGGTCTGGATAGTGGACTTCCCCCTCTTCGAATGGGACGAGGAGGAGGGGCGTTACAAATCCAATCACCATCCCTTCACCAGCCCGAAGACGGAACACCTGGACTATCTGGAGAAGGAGCCCCTGCGGGTGCTCTCCGATTCCTACGACCTGGTCATCAACGGCTCGGAGGTAGGAGGAGGCAGCATACGTATCCACCGGAGGGACCTGCAGGAGCGCGTCTTCCGCCTTTTGGGCCTGGGTGAGGAGGAGGCCTGGGAGAAGTTCGGCTTTCTCCTGGAGGCGCTGGAATACGGCGCCCCGCCTCACGGGGGGGTGGCCTTCGGGCTGGACCGCCTGGTGATGCTGCTGGCCGGACGGGACAACATCCGCGACGTCATCGCCTTCCCCAAGACCCAGTCCGGAACCGACCTGCTGACCGGAGCGCCGGATGTCCTATACCCGCAACAATTGGGCGAATTGCGCCTGAAGACGATCTGAAAGGGCCGGCATGGGCGCACCTGAGACAGCTTTCCTTGTAGGGGCGTATGCGCCGTGCTAACATGAGGGAGAGGATGAGTTCGGCTCTGCCTTGTGCGTTATGCGCTGTGATTATCTTTTGAGCCAACACCTTGAGTAAGAGGAGCCGGGATCCGCGAGTGGAAGTAACGCCCCTTACCCGGGAGGGGGACTACGGAAGCGAGCGGCAGGCGCCCACCTGCTGGAGAGCAGGTTCAAAGGTAGCAGCGGCGACGGCAAGGCGGAGCCATCATTCTGCTTCTTTATCCCTGATCGGTCTTTTCCGAAGGTCTGCGGGGGAATACGCGGGGGGGAGCGGCATTTGGATCTCTTCTCCGGACATCTTCAAGAACGACTCGGCAAGGAGTCTCCTCTGGCCGCGCGGATGAGGCCGCGCAGTCTGGATGAGTTCATAGGCCAGGAATCGGTGGTGGGCGAGGGTACCTTGCTGCGGCGGGCCATCGAATCCGATAACTTAGGGACCTCCATTTTCTGGGGTCCGCCCGGCTCGGGCAAGACCACCCTGGCCCGCATAGTGGCGGGACTTACCAGTTCCCACTTCCAGCAGATAAGCGCGGTATCCAGCGGGGTGGCGGAGGTGCGTTCCCTGCTCAGGGAAGCGGAGGAGCGCCGGGCCCTGCACGGCACCCGGACCATCCTCTTCATCGACGAGATTCACCGGTTCAACAAGGCCCAGCAGGACGCGCTGCTTTCGGCGGTGGAGGACGGCGTGGTCACC
>JACVIY010000032.1 GCA_015711755.1 Candidatus Geothermincola secundus
CCCTTGGGATGGCTCCACGGGCTCGACCCCGAGGAGGCGGGGTTCACGGGCAATCTCGCCGCCCTGACGCGCGGGCACATCAACATGTTCACGGGCAGGGAGGAGCGGGAGCTCTTCTCCCTCGGGCGGCGCTTCATAAAGGGTTGGCTGGAGGAATTCGGCTCCCTGGAATGCCGGGACATGACCGGCAGGCGCTTCGGCTCTTACGGAGACCTCGCCGCGTTCGCGCGTGAAGCGGAGGTATGCGCCAGGGCCGTCGATCTCGCCTTCTCCGCGGCGAGGGGATTGCTCGCTTAGCCCTTACCTTCAGAAGATGCCCAGCACCCCTGCGGTGCGCATCTTCGGCGGCACCTTCAGCAGGCGGTTGATGCGCTCCTCGTCTATCTCGTCCATGCGCAGCTTGGTCAGGCAGTGCAGGGAGGCGGCCATCAGGGTCATGTGGGCGAAGGCGATGGGCAGGTCCACCATCCAGAACGGTTGGTCCAGCAGGACGGCGTTCATGGTCCCCGCCTCGGCCGATCCGGCTATGGCCGCTCGCCAGGGTCGCCCCGCCCGGCAGGCCCCGTGCAGCTCGCCCAGCGTCCCCTCCTCCCGCACCACCGTGAACCTCCATCTCTGGCTGTTGCTGGAATTGGGGGCCACCCGCGCCGCCTCCAGGCAGGCATCGATGAGGAGCTCCAGGGGCACGTCGGGCTGCGGGTGCTCGCCGGCGTAGATGAAGCGGAGCAGGCTCATGATGTCCTGGTGGGGGGCCGCTTTGCAGGTCACCCCCTCCAGGGCGGGGGGCTTATAGGGCCTTTCCATGCTCTCCTCGAAGGCGATGGCCTCCAGGGGCTTGCGGCGCCGAGAGACCGCCTGGTACATGAGATTGTCCATGCTCATGGCGGCGCGAGGACGGGGCCTGCCCAGGCAGATCAGCAACGGCACCGCCGTCCCCTCGGGAAGGCCCAGGGAAAGGCGCGCTTCCTCCCGGTTGATGGCCCCCAGCCAGCAGGTGCCCAACCCGCGCTCGGCCAGCCAGAGCACCGCGTCCTCGGCAGCCAGCACCGTGCGGGCCAGATTCACCGGGCGGTCCCTTTTCAGCTCCTCCGCCTCGCAGCTTACCGCCAGGAATCCCAGCAGGGGAGCGTTGACCATCCAGCGGTTGATCTTGTTGAGCACGCCCCTGGTGCAGCGCTCCCTCAACTCCCTCACGCCGCCCGGGTCGGTCACCGCCATCAGGGACCCGGGAGAGGCGCCGCTCGTCTCCAGGGCGAAGGAGAGCAGCTCTTCCAGCTCGCCGGCGGCATCAGGGTACAGCTCGCCCCTCTCGTACCTGCGCACGGAACGCCGGGCGTACATGACCTCCCACAGGGTCCACGGGGTCCGGGAGTGGGAGGGATAGTCCCGGGTGGCCCGCTTGGTCGGTTCCTTTTCGACAGCCATCATCCACCTCCGCGTCATCCGGCAATCCGCCGCCTCGGGAGTCGCCCCCGGCCCCTCAATTCTAACAGGGAAACCCGCGGGGCATTGGTGAAAAGGGCGGCGGTCCGTGGTATCATATTCTTCGCGCGGGCGCTTAGCTCAGCGGGAGAGCGCTGCCTTCACACGGCAGAGGTCATGGGTTCAAATCCCCTAGCGCCCACCAGTGCAAAGGGCTTTAAGGCCCTTTTTTATTCGGGATCCGCAGGGACCGCGCTCGGGGATGGCTGCCGGAATGGGCCTGCATCGGAGGTCTGAAGGGGAGCGGGGGAAGACGCGAAAGCGTAATAGCCGATCCTGCCACTCTGTCCCGAGAGAGTGATAACATCGGGGGGCGACCGACGTTGAAGAGGGCTTGACGGCGAGTAGGCGTTATCGCCGCGCTGAGGAAGAGAGGGGAGCGTTTTGAGCGGTATCGATCTCTCCGAGATAGGGCGCGTGGCGGTGGTCGGCGCGTCGCGCGACCGCCGAAAATACGGCTACAAGGTGCTCATGGACCTGGCGGGCGCCGGGTTCGAGGCCTACGGGATCAACCCCACATGCGGCGAGATAGAGGGGGTCCCCTGCCTTCCCGACCTGTCCTCCCTTCCCCGGGTACCCGACCTGGTCATAACGGTGGTGCCCCCCCGAGTAACCGAGAAGTTGGTGCGGGAGGCTGCGGAAATCGGCGTGACCCGCATCTGGATGCAGCCGGGGTCGGAGTCGCCGGAGGCCCTCGCCGCATGCGAGGCGGCGGGAATCGCGTGCGTGCACGACGCCTGCATCATGGTCTTCCGCAGGAAGGGCATACTGGATGCGGGCGGGGAAGGACCCCGTCAGGCGGAGTGAGAGCTCCGGCCGCCGCCGCGGCCTGAGGATGGGCGCAGCGGGTCTCACGGGATGGTCCCTTTGGAAGAGAGCGGTTCCTGTGCGCAGATCCGTCAGTCCTTGAGGGGGGTCAGGGGGGCGAAGGCGAGCAGAAAGCGCTTGGTGCCCAATTCGGGGAACTCTATGGCCATCTCCGGCCCCGCCGATGAGACGGTGATCTCCCTGACCACCCCGGTCCCGAAGACCCTGTGGAGCACGCGGTCGCCGACCTGAAAGCCCTCCGCCATCCTTGCAAGGCGTTCGGATTCCAGGCGCACCGCCCTCTCCTCCACCTCCGCCGCCCCCACCCTCTCCAGCAGCTCCTCCGGTATCTCCTTTACGTAAGGTGAGGGCGCGCAGTAGTCCGTCAGGCCGTATTGAGAGCGCTGGGCCGAGCAGGTCAGATAGAGGAGGTCGCGGGCCCGGGTTATCCCCACGTAGCAGAGGCGCCTCTCCTCGTCCTCCCTGCCTTCCACCACCGAGCGGGAGTGGGGGAACACGCCGTCCAGCATCCCCACCATGAACACCACTGGGAACTCCAGGCCCTTGGCGTTATGCAGGGTCATCAGGGTCACCGCCCCCTCCTCCTGATCATAGTAGTCGATGTCGGAGAGCAGTGAGACCTGCTCGAGGAACCCCTGCAGCCCCTCCTCCGGCCTGGTCTGCTGGAACTCATCCGCGACACGCAGCAGCTCCTCCAGGTTCTCCAGTCTCCCCTCCGCCTCGAGCGTCCTCTCCCGGCGCAGCTCTTCCAGGTAGCCGCTTCTCTCCTGCACCTCCTTCATCAGTTCCGGCAAGGCCAGCTCATCCGCTGCATCTCTCAGTTCGCTCATCAGGCGCGCGAATTCGCTCAGGCGGCGGCGAGCCCCCGCCCCCAGCGGGGCCACTTCCTCCGCCCGCAGCAGGGCCTCCCAGAGGGTGATGCCCTGCAGCGCCGCGTGAGCCTGCAGGTGCCCGATGGTGGTCTCGCCGATGCCGCGCCGCGGCACGTTGACCACGCGAAGCAAAGAGACGTCGTCGGCGGGGTTGGCCAGGACCCTGAGGTAGGCGAGGACGTCCTTGACCTCCTTGCGCTCGTAGAAACGGAAGCCGCCCACGATCCTGTAGGGGATGCCCAACCTCAGCATGACCTCCTCGAAGGGGCGCGACTGGGCATTGATGCGGTAGAAGACGGCGATGTCGCTGAGCCGGTATCCGCGGGCGGTGAGCCCGTTTATCTCCTCGGCCACATACAGCGCTTCCTGGTATTCCGAGTCGGCCTGGAAGAAGCGGATAGGCTCGCCCCCCTCGCGGTCGGTCCAGAGCTTTTTGGGCTTGCGGCCCCGTATGCCCCGGACCACCCCGTGCGCCGCGTCCAGGATCACCCGGGTGGAGCGGTAATTCCGCTCCAGTCGGATGATCCGCGCATCCGGGTAGTCGCGCTCGAAGTCGAGGATGTTGCGGAGGTCCGCCCCCCGCCACGAGTAGATGCTCTGGTCGTCGTCTCCAACCACGCAGAGGTTGCGGCGGCGCTCCGCCAGCAGGTTGACCCAGCGGTACTGGGCGCGGTTGGTGTCCTGGTATTCGTCCACGCTTATGTAGCGGAACCTCTCCTGATATTCCTCCAGGAGGGAAGGGAACAGTTCCAGCAGCGCCAGCGCGTTCACCAGGAGGTCGTCGAAGTCCATGGCGTTGTTGCGGGCCATGGTCTCCTGGTAGAGGCGGTAGACCTCTCCCACCACCGCCTCGAAATCGTCGCGGGCCCGCTGCCTGTAATCCTCCCAGGATACCAGCTCGTTCTTGGCCAGGGAGATGCGGGAGCGCACCGCGCGGGGCGGGTAGCGCTTGACGTCCATCTCGTTGTCGCGCATGAGCCTCAGCACCAGCCGCCGCTGATCCTCCTCGTCGTAGACGGCGAAGTTCTTCTGGTAGCCCAGCCGCTCCGCGTCGCGGCGGAGCATGCGCGCGCAGGCGGCGTGGAAGGTGGATATCCACATGGCCCGGGAAGCCCCTCCCACCAGGTCCTGCAGGCGCCGCCGCATCTCCTCAGCCGCCTTGTTGGTGAAGGTGATGGCCAGCAGGGATGTGGGGCTGACCCCGTGTTCCCGCACCAGCCAGGCCAGGCGGTGGGTGAGCACCCGGGTCTTCCCGCTTCCTGCTCCGGCCAATATGAGCAGGGGACCCTCCGTGTGCAGCACCGCCTCGCGCTGCTCCGGGTTGAGGCCCTCCAGGATACGGTCGTTGGACAAGATCTCTCCTCCGCGCGGCTCCGCTACGACGCACCTCCAGCCATTTTACCCCTTCAACTTGGGGCCAGGCCCAAACCTTCAACTTTTTCTCCGGCGCTCGGTTTCCAGCAACCCTTCCAATCGCCTCAGCGGCTCTCCGCGGGAATCCCCTGACTCCAAGAGCCTCTTCGCCTTGCCGTACCGACTCGACACCAGTGTCGCCCCTACGTTTCCCAGAACCCTGGCGATCTCGCCGTTCGTGGCGATGGTATGCTTTTTGGCGAGGTATATGAAGGCCTTCCGGGCTTCCCTGGCGCGCTTTCTTTCCTCGACGGTCGGCAATGTTTCGACCTCCAACCCTTCCAGACCGTATTGCTCCAGGATGAGTTCATATACCTCCTCCAATCCCTGCGCTTTCAGGAGCCGCTTGCGCTCCTGACTGTCATAGGGGACCGGTTCTCCTGAGAGGAGCCGCCTGATCTCGCCGGCGTTTTCCTCGCTGCCGTAAACGGCGCGGGCGATGACCCTCTCCCCGGGGAAGGCGTGATCCCCCGACAGGCCCTGCAGGACGAAGGCCTCGAGGCGCTTCCGCGCGGCCGCCGGGTCGCTGTCGAACTGCCGCAGCACAGAGGCGGTATCGAGCCAGGCATCGTTGCCGTACCCATCCCCTACCTTTACCGTCTTCACTCCCGGCGCGATGTAAGCGCGCCAGCTCGACCAGGGATAGTCCTCGGGGCGGTCCGCTATGCCGGCCCGAACCGGGTTGAGATGGATGTAGCTGACCAGCTTGCGCAGGTAATCCTGCTCCCTGACGACGATCGAGTCGAAGCGCCTGGCGAAAACGTGCCCCGGCCAGCCGCGCTTAACCATATAGCTGCCGTAGGATGACAGGAGGCCGTGCATGAACTCCGAGATGTTGGGCTCCGGCGTGGTGAGCAGGAGGTGGAAATGTGTTCCCATCACGCAGTAGGCATGGACGCGAACCCCGTGCTTACGCGAGCCCTCCTCCAGTTTGCCCAGGAAGAAGCGGATGGCGGCCTCGTCCTGGAAGATGCGGCGTTTAAGGTTGCCGATGGAGTACGCGTGATAGGTGGCCCCCTCGTATTTCTCCCTCTTCATTCTGGACATGTTATATATGTTACACATAAAAATAACGATTGCAAGGGGCTTATTGAACGCGGGTTTTTCTTGAAGGTTTGGGCCTGGCCCCAAAGTGAAGGGTTTTTCTTGAAGGTTTGGGCCTGGCCCCAAAGTGAAGCTATTCCCATTCGATGGTGGCGGGGGGCTTGGAGGAGATGTCGTAGGCGACCCTGTTCACCCCCGGCACCTCGCTGATTATGCGCGAGGAGATGCGCTCCAGCACCTCGTAGGGCAGGCGGGCCCAGTCGGCGGTCATGGCGTCCTCGCTGGTCACCGCGCGCAGCACGACGGGGTAGGCATAGGTGCGCTCGTCTCCCATCACCCCCACCGTGCGGACATCCGGGAGTATGGCGAAGGACTGCCAGATCTCGCGGTAGAGGCCGGCCCGCTTTATCTCCTCGATGACGATGGCGTCGGCCTCTCTGAGGATGTGCAGCTTCTCCGCGGTTATCTCCCCGATGATGCGAATGGCCAGGCCGGGGCCGGGGAAGGGCTGCCGCCAGACGATCTCCTCGGGCAGGCCCAGCTCCTCTCCCACCGCCCTGACCTCGTCCTTGAACAGGTTGCGCAGCGGCTCCACCAGGGTGAACTGCATGTCCTCGGGAAGGCCTCCCACGTTGTGGTGGGACTTGATGCGGGCCGCGTCGCGGGTGCCGCTCTCGATGATGTCGGGATAGAGGGTGCCCTGCACCAGGAAGGGGGTGTCCTCCAAACGGGAGGCCACCTCCTCGAAGACGCGGATGAACTCCTCGCCGATGGTCTTGCGCTTCACCTCGGGATCGGTCACTCCCTGCAGGCGCCCGAGGAAGCGCTCCTGCGCCCGCACGTGGATGAGGTTGATGCGGAAATGGCGTCTGAAGGTGTCCTCCACCTGCTCCGCTTCACCCTTTCGCAGCAGGCCGTGGTCCACGAAGACGCAGGTGAGCTGATCTCCCACCGCCTTGTGCACCAGCACCGCCGCGGTGGCGGAGTCCACCCCTCCGGAGAGGCCGCATATTATCTTGCTGCCGCCCACCATCTCCCGCACCTGCTGCACCGACTGCTCGATGATGGAGACCATGGTCCAGGAAGGCAGGCAGTCACAGGCATCGTATAGGAAGCGCTTGAGCACCTCCATGCCGTGGGGGGTATGGGCCACCTCGGGATGGAACTGCACCCCGTAGAGCCGGCGCTCCCGGTCCTCCATGGCCGCCACCGGGGAACCGGCGGTACGCGCGGTCACCTTGAACCCGGGGGGCGGCGTCTGCACGCTGTCGCCGTGGCTCATCCACACGTCCTGCCGCAAAGGCAGCTCGGACAGCAGCAGGCCCGGCTCCAGCACCTCCAGGGAGGCCTTTCCGTACTCCCGCAGTTCGGTGCGTGATACTTCCCCGCCCAGGGAAGAGGCCAGCAGCTGATGGCCGTAGCAGATGCCCAGGATGGGGATGCCCAGGCTCAGGATCTCGGGGTCGGGACGGGGAGCCCCTTCCTGATACACGCTCATGGGCCCGCCGGAGAAGATGATGCCTTTGGGCGCCATGTCCCTGATCTTGGAGGCCGGGGTGTCGTAGGGGATTATCTCCGAGTAGACCTTGCACTCGCGCACGCGGCGCGCGATGAGCTGGGCGTACTGCGCCCCGAAGTCCATCACCACAACCGTGTCGAAATGGCTCTCCATCTCTCGCCTGACCTCCGCTGATGACAGGGCGCCCGGGCCGGGCGCCTTATGGCAGGAACTCCTACCGCTCCGACCCTAAACGAAGTGCCGAGGGCTCTTCGCGCTCCTTGCGGAAGGCCGCCCCTTCCCCGTGACGGGAACGGCCGCGCGGGTTTTTCTCATCCCGCCCTACTTGGTCATGCCCACGCCCTGCTGGAACTGCATGGCCTTGCCCTCGGTGCGCAGGGCGGGAGCCAACATGACCTCCGCCCGCTGGAAGTCCTTGATGTTCTCATAACCGCAGGTGGCCATGGACATGCGCAGCGCCCCGAAGAGGTTGACGGTGCCGTCGTTCTCGTGGGCCGGGCCTACCAGTATCTCCTTCAGGGTCCAGCGCTGATCGGTCTTCACCCGGGTGCCGCGCGGCAGCTCCGGATGGAAAGTGGCCATGCCCCAATGGTAGCCCAGGCCCGGCGCCTCCTTGGCCGAGGCGATGGGGGAGCCCAGCATCACCGCGTCGGCCCCGCAGGCGATGGCCTTGGCGATGTCGCCGCCGGTGCGCATGCCTCCGTCGGCGATGACGTTCACGTATTTGCCCGTTTCGGTAAGATGGCGTATGCGCGCGGCCGACGCGTCGGCCAGAGCGGTTGCCTGCGGCACTCCTATGCCCAGGACCCCTCGGGTGGTGCAGGCCGCTCCCGGTCCCACTCCCACCAGTACCCCCACCGCCCCTGTGCGCATCAGATGCAGCGCGGTGGAATAGGAAGCGCAGCCGCCCGCCACCACCGGTATAGGCAGTTCGGCGATGAACCTCTTCAGGTTGAGGGGCTCGGTCCGCGTGGAGACATGTTCGGCGCTGATGACCGTCCCCTGGATGACCAGGATGTCCAGCCCCGCCTCCAGGGCGACGCGGTAGTAGCGTTCCACCTTCTGGGGGGTCAGGGAAGCCGCGGCCACCACGCCTCCCTCTTTTATCTGCTTTATCCGCAGGGCGATGAGCTCCTCTTTTATGGGCTCCTGATAGAGCCGCTGGATCCCCCGGGTGGCCTGGTCGGGCGGCAGTGAGGCGATCTCCCGGAAGACCGGCCCGGGGTCCTCGTATCGGGTCTGCAGGCCCTCCAGGTTGAGGACCGCCAGGCCGCCCAGCTTTCCTATGGCAATGGCCATGTTCACGTCAACCGCCCCGTCCATGGCCGAGGCCAGAAGAGGGAGCTGAAAGCGGTACCCCCCCAATTCCCAGCTTATGTCCACGTCATCGGCGTCGCGGGTGCGGCGAGAGGGCACTATGGCTATGTCGTCAAGGCTGTAGGCCCGCCTCGCAACCTTACCCAGTCCGATCTCTATTTCCATCTCCACCTCCAACTCTACGGCTGCGGAATACGCGGATGCCCGCTTATATATTTCGTTCCGCAGGCGGATCCAGCTTTTTGTCAAGCGCTATTATTACATCATTCAGCGCTTCATCGGAATATCCCTCCCGGATCTCGCCCTTCCGCGGGTGCCTCGTTCGAGGGAGGGGACGGCGGCGGGCCCCGGCCTTCTCGTTGCTCCCCGCATAAAGACATGAGGCATCAGGGGCGCGAGCGGCCGCTCTTCATGCGTGGTCTCGGGGACGGCGGCGGCATCCTGCTGAATCCCTTGAACGCCTGGTCTATAATCGTTGGAGGGAAAGGCGGTTTCAGTGACGAAGGGGAATGGCGGCGGCTGTGCCTCCGGCGTCACGGGGGCGGGCCGGAGGAGGGGCGGAGCTTGAGACTCGCGCTGGTCAGCGACCTGCACGTGGACATCTCCCAGAGGAACTGGGAGCTGGTGCCGCAACTGGCCGAACTGTTGAAGATAATCGACCCGGAGGCCTTCATCATCTGCGGGGACATAAGCCCGGAGCTTGGAGACGTGGAATACGCCCTGGACTGCTTCTCTTCCCTCAGCTGCGTGAAGATGTTCGTCCCCGGCAACCAAGACATATGGGTTCTTTCCGAGTCGATGCAGGAGCAGGGGCATGACTCTTACGAAAAGTATTTCTTTCATCTCCCCCGCTTGTGCAGGCGCAACGGCTTCGTGCCTCTATGGATGGAGCCGCAGGTGATCAGGGGCATCGGCTTCGCCGGCTCGATCGGCTGGTACGATTTCACCTTCCGCGAGGACAGGCATCCCGAAGACGGACGGCCCGGCCCGGCCGCGGCGGCCCCCGATGATGCCGAGAACCATGTCTGGAACGATCTGCGTTGGGCCTGCTGGAACGACCTGGCCAGCATGATGGAAGGGGGGCTGGGCCCCTTCCGCCGCCCCGATGTGGAAGTGGCCCGGGATTTCATCGCTCGCCTGGAACAGGACCTGCAGACGCTGGAGCGCATACCCGGGGTCGAGGAGATAGTGGTGGCCCTGCACCATCCCCCCTTCCCCCAGCTGCTGGAGGGGACGGTCGCCGCCCGTCTCGGCGAGTACTGCTCTTTTTTAGGGTCGCAGGATATGGGGAAGATGCTCCTTCTTCATAACCGCGTGACCACCGTGCTTTGCGGACACCTGCATGAGCGCCGCGACATCACCGTGGACCGGCTGCGCCTCATCTGCTCGCCGGTGGGCTATCTGGCCGAGGACAGGCGCAGGAATCTGGCCATCGCCGAGAGCGCGCTGACCGTCTTCCACCTGCTTGAGGGAGAGGACCTGCTGCTCCTCTAGGGTTTCGCTGCGGGCTGGGCTTCACTGAAAAGTCCGTCGAAGGCTGGCATCACCGCGGTCGGAGTCGGGCCTCCCTGCGGGACTCACACTCCCGGCCCGCTTGCCGGGAACGGGGGAGGCGGTGAGGTAGGGAACGGGGCCTGCTTGCGCAGCAGGCGCAGCGCGGAAGTCGCGAGCAAGAGCAGGTTGCCTCCCAAGAAGAGGAATAGCCCCGCCTGGGGGCGCACCGACTTGATGGAGTCGAGGACCGCCTGTCTGGTGAGGTCGGCGATGACCGGTCCGATGACCGGGATGGCTTTTCTCACCACCGCCAGCAGGGAGTCGAGGAATCCCAGGGCGTCGTAGGCCTTATCCGCCAGCCCCAGCAGGTAGTATCCGGAACAGGCGAGCAGACCGAAGGAGAGCAGAGGTCCCGCCCAGTCCCACGGTTTCCTCAGGAAGACCACCGCCAGCGAGAGCGCCAGCATGATGATGATGAGGGAGGAG
Organism: Candidatus Geothermincola secundus; assembly: GCA_015711755.1. Lineage (GTDB taxonomy): Bacteria > Actinomycetota > Geothermincolia > Geothermincolales > Geothermincolaceae > Geothermincola_A > Geothermincola_A secundus. The sequence continues at coordinate 10,456 of JACVIY010000032.1, forward strand.
AGCGCTCCGTTCTCCAGGACCTTGAAAGAATACTGACCCTTGAACCAGGAAACGCCGAGGAGGGGGTCTTTGAAGTCCACATCGACCCTCACCCAGCTCAGGGCCACGGTGGCGATCAACATGCACAGCAGGGCGAGGAGATAAAGGTATTCCCGCGCGTCCCACCCCTTAGGGCTCAGGAACCAGGAGCGGACCACCGGGGATACGGAGGGCGCCGATGATTTGGCCGGACCGCTGTCAGGAATCTCGCCTTCGTTCATGTGCAGATATTACCATCCGGCCTAATGTTGCGCCATCCACTTGGCGGGATCTTCCCCGGGCATTGACCGGGGGAATACGGGGGGTTGGCCCGGGTTCAGGGGCGGGCGGCGGCGAAAAAGGCCTCCAGATTCTCCAACGGCGTGGAAGGGTCCACCTCTCCGGCGGTGGAGATCACGAAGTTGCGGTATCCGGACATGGAGGAAACAAGGCGGGATACTTTGTCATGCACGTCGACCGGGCTGCTGCGGGCCAGGCGCTTCGTGTCCAGGTTCCCCATGATGACCAGGTTCAAGGGCAGGGTCCTCGCCGCCGTTCGCAGGTCCACCTGTTGATCCAGGCTCAGCCCTTCGGCGCCCGTGGCCATCAGCTCCTCCAGGAGATGCTCGCAGTCCCCGGCCACCCGTAGGAAGGGGGAGGCCCCCGCGGAGCGGATCACCCCGCAGAGCCCCTCCAGGTAGGGGCGGCACAGCTGCCGGAAGAGCGGGGGGTAAAGCGTGGAGAGCTCCGGCTCCACCAGCATCACCAGCTCCAGCCGCTCTGCAAGAGCACCGGCGCAGGAGCCCAGAAAGCGCGTCGCGAAATCCATGGCCAGCATGGCTGTCGCGGTATCGTCGGAGGCCGCCCGGAAGACCAGTTCCTCCAGGCCCAGGATGGCGCATGCCAGATGGAACGGCCCCGGCAGAAAGGCCGCTCTCAGGAGGGTTTCCCCTCCACCCACCTCTTCCATCACCCTGACCTGCGCCAGAAGAGCGGGGGCTTCTTCGGGCTCTATATCGGCCGCTTCATCCAGCAGGGCGTCGCGCCCCTTCAGCGTCTGAAGGGATATCTCCCCGCTTCCCAGCGCCTGTCGGAGCGAGGAAGCGGCGTTTTCGATGAAGGGGGAGAGGTCCAGGAGGGGGAAGAGGATGTCCGGGTCGAACCTCTCGGCGAGAGCCGAGAGCGACCTTGCGTGGACGGACTCGTCTTCGCGCAGCCTCTCCAGGCCGACTCCAGCCAGCACGGCACCCAAAGGGGCAGCCATAGGCGCCGCCCACCTCCTGCCCCGGCTCAGTATCAGATCGAACAGGTTCACTGCCCGCCCCTCGCCTCCATGGCCGCGCGCGCGCTCCTCTTGGCCTCCTCCACCAACTCGAGCACGCTCCCTCCTTTTCCCGTCAGCTGCTCGGTCGATGCCGCTTGGTCAAAGAGGGCACGGGCCTGGTCCAGCAGCTCACGGGCATCGCTCAAGTCGGTTCCTGGCGGCGCCCCCTGAAGCTGCAACTCAGCATCCTCTATGGCTTTCGATGCCTCTCTCCTCGCTTCCTGCAGGAGTTGGTCCTCTTTCGGGGGGCCTTCCCCTTCCTGCGCCTTCCCGCATGATGGCGCGAGGAAAAGGAGGGGGATCATCAACAAAACGGGCAGAAACCGATGCCTGCGCATCGCCAGCTCCCTCCTCGGCCGTGCTTCACGCATCTCCGGTAACCGAAAAAAATGATACAACCGAGAGACAGGAGCGGGAAGTTGTCCTCTCGTGAAACGCGGGTACGCCGCAGGCCGGCCCCACTTCCCCCGACTCCTGCTCGGCGCGGGCAGAAGGCATTCCGGCGCTTTTCCCCCTATGGCTGGGTCTTTTCCGGACCGCCGCAAGACTCACCTCGACGAGGCGTGCTGGGTTGGAGAGGCTGGTGGCAGGGGGGGGTCCCGAGGCGGCGTCAGACCCGGTCGCGCAGCAGATCGAAGGGCTCATCGCCGAAGACGAAGCGGTCCAGGTCCTCGCCGTTGTAAAGCTTCTCCACTATGCGCCTGATCTTCCCGCTGATGCGGTCTATCTCCAGCTTGGTCGGCTCGCGGTCGTACAGCTCCTCCAAAGAAAGGGGCTTGCCTATGCGCACCCGGACGTGCCGATAGGTGATGAAGGCAATACCCTCTCCCGCTTTGTCGTGGGGGAAGAACGGCTCGACCAGGAAGCCGGGGATGCGGGGGAGCTTGCGCTCCTCCAGGGCGGCCACCGCCGCCGGGATGACGGGGACCCTCGCTTCCCAGGCCAGCCGCACGAAGCCCGTCTTGAACTCGTGTATTTTCCGCACGCGGTCCGGGTTTACGAAGGACTCCACGCCTTCGGGAAAGATGGCCACCAGCTCGCCTGCCCGCAGGAGCTCAAGGGCCCTCTTCAGTCCCTTCTCGGCCCCCTCCCCTCCGCTGATGGAGATGGGGAAGGCGCCCATCATGCTGTAGAGCTGGGCTGAGCCGGGTATCTTGAAAGAATAGCTGGCCGCGGCGAAATTGATGAAGCGGTCCACCTCCCACATAAGCATGGCCGGGTCCAAGAGGGAGCGGTGGTTGCAGACGATGAGCGCCCCCCCTTCCTCGGGCACGTTTTCCATCCCCTCGCCCTTCACCCGATAGTGCCAGGAAAAGAGGGGACCGAAGAAAAGGCGGGCCGTCTCGTAACAGAGCATGTTCTTGAGTTCCATGCAGCCTCCCTCGCATAACATGATGCGGACAAGATAATGAATCGACAGAAAAGCGCGCACACTTTACCGCGAGCAGCGGGCCTTTTTCCCGCGGCAGTGCCTTGCGGGACGAAAAGGTTCATCCTAGGGTCTGAGGGACGCGGAGAAGGTGAAAGACCGCTCTTAAGTTAAGCTTTTGGAAATAACGCTCCATCTCGGTTAGGCGGAAGGACGTCGTGGATATATATTCTGTCGGAGATGGCTGCGATGGCGGGCTTACAGAGGTGGTTGCCTTGCCGGATATCTGTGAGGTGTGCGGGCTTCCGCTGGGCATCGCCCGGGGGAACCGCTGGCTGCCCAACGGGGTCATCTGCGGCAGCTACCCGCCGCACATACGAGGGACCTTGTATGACCTGGAGGAGTTGGGCCGCCTCTTCGATATCTTCAGCGAGAGAGTCGGCTTCGACATCTCCCATCTGGTGGTAGAGGGCAAGCGCAAGGACGGGAGGCGTTTCTGCGACTCCTTCCTGCGTGAACAGAGGGAGGGCAGCGCCCCGCGGATGACTCCGCAGCAGGTCTATCAGACCGTATGCCGCTTTTCCCTCTACTGGGGGCTTGGGCGGGTGAATGTCTTGGATTACCGCCGGGGGGAACTGCTGGAACTGGCGGCGGAGAACCTCTACAACGTGCCCATGTTCATGGGGGACGCCGCGGGGATCTTCGAGTCGCTGGAGGGGAGGAGGGGCGCGCCGGCCTGGGAAGGTGAGGATGGGGACGGCATCGTCACGGTAAGGGCGACCGCGGGAAGGCCGGAACTGGAGGAGCGCATCGAGTCGCTGTTGGAGCAGGGGGTCTCCGTGGGCGAGGAGGGGGATCTGCATCACCGGCGCTGTCCGGGCTGCGGAGCGCCGGAGGGGGTAGGCAGGCAGTTCCGCTGGGACGTTGCCGCCGGGACCATCCACGAAAGAGAGAGCGGCCGCCGCTATATCCTCCATAACACCAACGGCATAGTGGCGGTGGTGAGAGCGCTGCGGGATGAGCTGGGCCAGGAAGCGGAATTGATGATGGCGGAGATCGTGCGAGAGCTGTCTCGGGGATATTACCGAGGAATGACCGGAAGATCGTCCATTGACGCGGAGCTCATGCGGTACCCCCTGCGCGGCTGGGGCTGGCCCTATCGCCTGAAAGCGAAAGGCGGCACCTACAGCGTGAAGTTCGTCAACCCCTACTGCTCGCCCATGGTGGCGGGGAGGGTGTGGGGCATGCTGGAAGCCTTCGGCGAGAGGCGCGTGGAGCTGGTCAGCATAGAGGAGAGCGGGGGCAAACTGGACCTCCTTTTTAGATGAGCGCATAGGCGGAGCAGGCCGGGGAGCATGCTCCCCGGCCTGGTTTTACTGGTGCGCCCGGAAGGACTCGAACCTTCAACCTTGGGATTAAGAGTCCCCTGCTCTGCCGAATTGAGCTACGGGCGCATCGTAATCCATCCCGCACGGATACCGCGAGGGCTTCCGTGCGCCTTAAAACGCAGGAACTATTATGTTTGCTGGAAAGGCAATTGGCAAGGGGCCGGGACCGCAGATCCATTTGCCCTCACCGCCGTACCCCCTCTTGCGAGTCGTATAGCGAGGGGAAAGACGAGACAGGATCACTGTGAGCGGTTGACGCAAAACAACTTCGGTCCTCAGATACTGGTTTCAGACATTTAGGGTAGCGGGAAATGCGGCAGAGCGCCGGGCATGGGAACGTGATAAAACGACCGCCAGTTTGTGATAATTTGTGATATCGGTGTCTGACACCAGGTGGGGCTCCGAGGGGGAGGGGAAAAGCGCGGCAGGGCGCTGAAAAGGGGAAACGCGATTATCCGAACGTAATTTTGTGATAATTTGTGATATCGGTGTCTGACACCAGGTGTGTGACACCGGGTGTCAGACCGCATGATACCGCTTGAGACTCAGTGAGGAGAACGCGAAGGGGAAGCGCCCCCGGCGCGGCGCTTCCCCTTCCTGCGGTTGCGGGATCCTACTTCTTAGCGCCGGCCACCTTTTCCTTCAGGGTGGCTCCCGCCTTGAAGGCCACGGACTTGCCGGCCTTGATCTTGATCTGCTCACCCGTGCGGGGATTGATCCCCTTGCGCGGCTTGCGCTTGCGCACCTCGAAGGTGCCGAAGCCGACCAGGGTAACCTTATCGCCCTTCTTCAGCGCCTTCTCGATGCTCTCCAGGGCCGCGTCCAGCGCTGCCGCGGCGTCCTTTTTGGTGAGCTTGGCCGACTTGGCGATCTCCGCCACCAGCTCCGTCTTGTTCATGCTCTCACCTCCTTCACAGCCCTTCCGTTCAATGTGAGTTTTCGGCGCCTGCGGTCGAATCCCTTTTATTCATCGGATATTTTCGGCTAGCGAAGCTGCTGATCCGCTTCCGCATTGGGTTTTCGGACGTACCAGACGGGAAGAACCTTTCGCTAGGCGCCCAGGCGGCGGTTTGTAAAAACGGCTCACCCCTTCCGTTTCGCTGACTTGAAGGCGAGGGGCCGCCTCCATGGTCATGAGGTTTGAAAAAGCCAGATATGAAAAGATGACCGGGTCAGGGCAGTTCCTTCAGCGCCCGCTCTATCTCCTTGAGCACCCGCTCCTGCCCCTCAAGTATGCGGGCCATCTCCAGGGACTTTCTCACTTCCTCGCCCCCCAGCTCGGCCATGGCCCGCACCGCCTCGATACGGTCGGTCTCCACCTTGCTGGACAGCATGTTCAGCAGGTAATCGAGGGATCCGCGGGCTTTGAGCTTTCCCATGGCCCGCGCCGCCTGGGCCCTAACGCCGGGAGAAGGGTCGCTCATCAGTTCGCTTATGGGCGACCACAGCGTGGGCTCGTCTATGTTGGAGAGCGAGTCTATGGCCCGCAGGCGGACGATATTGGCGCTGTCGCTCAAGGATTCGATGAGGAAAGGGATGCTCCGCCGATCGGCGAAGTTGCCCAGTGCCCTCACCGCGTTGTAGCGGAGGATGAGACTGGAATTGCGGGTCATGCGGCAGAGGGCCGGCACCGCGCGGGGGTCTCCCAGTTCGGCCAGGGCATCGATGATGAGCTGGGCGACCCCGACCTCTTCCCGCCGCAGTCTCCGCAACAGGGTAGGCACTGCCCTGGGGTTGCCGATGCCCCCCAACGAGCGGACGCATCCTTTGCGTATCTCGGGATTGGGATGCTCCGCCCCGGACAGACAGGCATCGAGCGCCTTGTCGCCCAGTTCGATAAGGGCATCGGATGCCTGCATGCGCACGTGTGCGCGGGAATGCCCGAGGGCCTCGATCAACCCTTCCAGGTCTCTCTCCCGCACCATCCGTTCCAGGTCCGGAAAGTCCTCCAAGGCGACCTCCATGCTCTCCCGCGGTTCAGCGCTGAGGGATCCATCTTCCACTTATGAGATTATATCCCATTATCCCATACCTCCATGCGGGAGGCGCGGCTTGAGCCGCGCAAGGTCGGCGCGGCTCACTCGCTCCGCGGCCTGACCTTCTCCGCCTCAGGGGGGAGGGTTATCTCCGATTCTCCGCCGTAGGAAGAGAAGAAGGTGCGCATCTCGATGACCACCGTTCCCAAAAGAGGCGCGTTCGGCAAGCGGACGGTCACGTCCTGCCTCTCCAGGTAGCCGTTGCTCCGGTAGATGTAGGTGGCGACCTCGGCTTGCGCCTCGCTCATCAGGGTTAGCAGCGACAGATACGTCCCCTCCTCTTCCGGCGGGCAGGGTCCGAGCGTCTTCTCCAGAGAGGAGAGCAGGTAATCGCTCCGGACGTCGAATGCGATGACCAAGCGCTGGGGGGTCTCTTCCACCACCCGGGTGTCGCCGGCGAAATCCAGCATCCCCTGGAACTCTTCCGGCGATATGAAGTAGAGCCCGGACATGTCCGACCGCCAGGCGGCGGTGTCCGTAGCTTTCCATTCGCCCTCGCCGAGGCGCCGGTAGGATATGCCGTCGACCACGTAGAGCTCCAACCTCTCGCCGCCGCCGCTCCCCACCGCATGCTGGCGGTGATCACCCTGCGACTGGACCACCTCGCCCTCCATGTTCAGGGAGGAGGGAACGGCCGCGGCCAGCTGCATGCGGGTGGCCTCGTCCATGTCCGGGAAGTCATAGGTGACCTCCGCCCGGTAGCGGTAACCGCCGGCGGATGCCATATTGGAGTAGGCCTGCCGCACCCGGTCCAGGGCCTCCTCGCGGCTCAGGGCACGTTGCCCGCATCCCGTAATGGCGAGAAGAGATGCTAGCAGCAGGGAGGGGAAGGGTACGACCGCCAGACGCCTCCGCCTACCCCTCATCGGGCTTCCCCCTTCAAAGGAACCGCCTTTCTTCCGCGCGCCTCAGTCTCCATGGGGGCTACTGTACCACCCGGATGCGCGCGTGCCGCCCGTGCCTAGAGAGAATGGTATCATCAAGAGGTCGGCATTGCATAACGGCGGTGATCAGGTAATGCTCTACGGCATCATCTCGGACATACATTCCAATCTGGAAGGCCTGAACGCGGTCCTCGCGGAGATGGAACGGGAAGGGGTGGAGTCCGTATTCTGCTGCGGTGACATCATCGGTTACGGCGCGGATCCCGAGGGCTGCCTGGAACTGATTTTGGAAAGAGGCATCCGCAGCATACGAGGCAATCACGAAAGAGGGCTCGAGGATTTGGAGGCGGGGACCCTTCCCCGGATGAACGACCTGGCCCTGGAAGCGCTCCGCTACAGCGCAGCCCGCTTGAGCCGCGATCAGCGGGAACTGCTCATCTCCCTCCCCGACCGGATGGAGGCGGAAGGAGATTTCCTCATCTTCCACGGATCGCCAGCCCACCCGGACATGTACGTCTTCGATGAGTTCGAGGCCCGCTATTCCTTCAAGAGCCTGCGCAGGGACTACGGAGGACCCGCCAGCCGCCTTTGTTTCATCGGGCATACCCATGTCTGCGCGGTCTTCCTTCTTGAGGAGAACGAAGAGCAGATGGCCGGGGGGGCGGTGATGAAAGAGGGACGGCTGGACCTGCCGGAGGGGATGGCGGTCATGGCCAACGCGGGATCCTGCGGCCAGTACCGCGGGGGCGTGCCTTCCGCTTCCTTCTGCCTTTACGACAGCGAGAGCCGCGCCTTGAGCTTCCGCTTCGTCGACTATGACGTGGCCGCCGCGCAGGAGAAGATACTGAAGGCCGGCCTGCCCGCGGAACTCGCGGAACGCCTGGCCGAAGGCTGGTGATGCCGGTGATGGAGGCGACCGGCCCGGCGTGCCCTATTTCCCTTTAGTCTTTCCCGCCTTGCCGGGTTTCTTTTTTTCCTTGGGCCCGGAGGTCTTTTTTCTCTTCTTGCCCCTCTCCTCCGCTTCCACCTCATCCAGGAAACGGTTGAAGAGGGCTGCGATCAGGCAGGTCCGCGCCCCCTCCACCAAGGCCAGGGCCGCTATCAGCAGTACCAGCAGGTAAGGCCGGGAGACCAGGGAATCCCTGGCGTAATAGGCCAACTGGCTGAAGGCCAGCAGGCAGGTGAGGGCGACCACCTCGGGGAGCAGGTAAAGGGGCAGGGCCCGCCGGTAGCGCTCCTTTACCAGCTCGTAGCTGATACGCAGGGGAGCGGTGGGGCTGTCCAGCCCTTCCTCAAAGTCATGCCGCAGTATGGAGAGCTGCGGGGCTAGGGCGAAGGGGGTCACCGCCATGGCCACCAACAGATAACGCAGGTATTCGAGGATTATCCCCAGGGCCACGCTTCCCTCGGGGCGCAGCGCCGCCAGCAGCATGGTCAACAGCAACGGCACCAGGAAATTCCCGGCGAAGAAAACGCCGATCCCGAACACGGAGGAGAGGTAAAGGAAGGCGGTGGGCCGGGAGGCAAGGTGGAGGCGCGCCTCCGACAGCATGGCCGTTGTGGGCTGCTCGGGTCCGGCGGCGTAGGAGTAGCAGGCCATGCACCAGGCCAGGAAATGGAGGACGAAGGTGAGAAGGAAACCAGCCATGAAAAGCAGCGCCTGATAGGCCCCCATGGTCAGGGCGAAGACATGGGGGAGGCCGGCCGCCGACACCGCCAGCCAGACGAGCGGCCGCCGCCGCACCGCGGCCCATGCCTCCCTCGCAGCGTCTAGAGACAATACCCTTGATACCTCCTCGGGCTCGGCTGCCGTCTTCCTCCGGGTGGTTTAACCCACCGCCCCCGACATGAGCAGCGCGGCTCATCGGACCTCGTTAAGATATGTTCTGAGGTGATGCGCGTCAAGCGGCGGTGGATATAGGGGGCTGTACCCGAGTCGGCGCGCCTCTTCCCGATGCGGAGGGCGGTAGGGAGGCGCTTTGCCGGCAAGAAAGGCCCGAGCGTCCTATAATATCGTGGTCGGTCGGGAAGAAGCGGGAGGAAAGGGAGAGGGAGATGAAGGAGAGGCCGAGGGGTTCTATGGCGGCGGCGATGCCCCTGTCTTTGCTGCTGCTCATCCCGCTGCTGCTTTTATGGAAGCGGCGCAGAGACCGCAAGGCGGCGGAGGCGCTGGAGCTCTGGAGGGAGCGGCAGAGGCGGGGCGTCGTCAAGCCCGACAAGCGGAGAAAGGCCGGGAAGCAGCGGGAGGAGAACCGCTACAAGTCCGCATACCGCAAGCGGCTGCTCCGCTTCCTGCTCCTGAGCGCGGCACAGGAGGCCATCTCCCGCCGGCGCGACCGAGTGCGCCGTCAACTGCCCGAGAGCCGTCTGGTGCGGCGCCTCTCCGCGGAGCAAGAAGGAGAGGATTGAGGGCGGGGAGAAGCCTCCTCCGCTCGTCTCTCAGAAGCCCGGCCGAGACTTGGGCCCCCGCGATTCCTCCTTGCTGATTATCAGGTCGTAGGCCTTCTCGTAGAGGGCGAGGTATTCGTCGATCTTCTTGTACCTCGCCTTTTCCCTCTCATCCGCGAATTCCAGGTAGCTGCGGACCACGTCCAGCGCCACCTCTGCCGATGTCCTGGTGAGAAAACCGTCGGGCATTACCACACCTCCGATCCGAAGCGGATGATCCGGCGGCCCGGCATCTGCCGCCACCCCCACACATTTTACCAGAAGGAGGCGCCGTTTTATGATGGACGCAGGGCCGCTTGCGTGAGAGGTTGAGGACCGAGGGAAGCATGCGCGAGGACATGGTGCTGATGCTGGCCCCCGCGGCCATGGGCATACTCCTGATGGCATACGCCGGGATCAACATCGCCAGGATAAAGTGCCTCCAAGGGGCGCCCAGGCGGGTGGTGGAAAGACTCCTGGGCGAGGAGGCGGGTCCGGAGGAGGTGGAAGAGGAACTGAGGGAGCTGCGGCGTCGCATCCGCCGCCGCGGATGGGATTTCCTGGCTTGCTCGCTCTTCCTGGGCGGCCTTGGCGCCTTGCTGGGCGCCCTGGTCGGCCCCTTTACCGGCTGGCCGGCACTGCCGGGCACGGCGGTGTTCCTTTTCTCCCTGGGCATGAGCTGCCTGGCCCTGGCGGGAGCTCTTGGATGAACCCTCGGAAAGGGCCTGCCCCCAACCTCTTCTTTCGGCGCGACTCGGGGGCCGCCCCTTCATCAAGGGAGCAAAGGGGCCCCGGGAGATCCAACGCCGCCTGCCCGCTCATGTCGGGACGCCGCTGTATAATAGCTCGATAGCTTGGGATGGATATGACGCGAGGGATGTGAGAGGGGCGAAGGGCCTCTCATGCGTGCGAGGAGTTGTGCGGGCGGATGAAGAGGAAGAACCTGCTGCTGCTGTTCCTCAACCTTCTTCCCCATCTCGCCTTCTGGTTGGCCGGGGCGTTCGGACGCGTGCGGCTGGGGGCCTATCTGGGGCTGGGCTTATGTCTGCTGGCGGGGGGTTTGACCGTCCCGGTCAGGAAGAACATCCCTCCCATAGCCCTCTTCAACCTCCTCTTCTTCCTCATCGCTGCGGCGTCGTCTCTGCTTATGGGTAAGGACCTGGAGAGGCGCCTGCCCAACCTCATGGCCGGCGAGTATGCCGTGCTGCTGATAATGGCCGCCTATACCCTTCTGGAGGGAAGGCCCCTTCTGCTCGATTTCGCCGGTCGTGATTACCCCGAGAGCATGGCCTACAACCCCTTGTTCAGGAGTACTTACCTCACGCTGACCTGGCTCTGGTCCCTTTTTTTCGGGGCTGGTTTGGGCCTCTCCCTCTACTCTCTCTTCTTCATCCGCGGAACTCTTGCGCGCACGCTTCCCTCCGTGGCCTCCGCCGGAGGGCTGGCGCTGTTGGCCTCTTTTACCCTTTCGCTGGTCCTTTTCATGCCGGGGATCACCGGAAGACGCCTGCTGGCCGCGTCGCCGCTGCAGGGCGGCTGGGACCCCGCGCCGCTGGATGCGGGCCGCAGCTTGCGCGACAGCGAGTTCGACGTCATCGTGGTGGGCGGGGGGGTGAGCGGCATGGCCTGCGCTTCCCTGCTGGCGAAGGGCGGGGCCAAGGTGCTTCTGGTGGAGCAGAACAGGCGCCTGGGGGGGTGCTGCGCGGCGGTTTCCCGCGAGGGGTATTCTCTCAACCTGGGACCCACCATGTTTACCGGAGCGGGGCAGGGCGGCTCGCTGCGCCTGTTGCTGGAGGGCCTGGGGTTGACCGACCGCGTCCCCCTTGCCCGCCCTTCCCTGGGGGTCATCGCCGAGGACCTGGCCCTGCGGGTCCCGGAGAAGGCCGAATCCTTCATGGAGAAGCTGGCGGGCCGTTTCCCGGGAAGCGAGGAGGAACTGTTCCTTTTCCTGGCCCACCTGCGCTCCTTCCGGGGCGAGATCAATGACCGCAAGGAACCGGGGCTTCCCGTGCTGATCGAGAACCTGGAAGATTTCAACGAGCAGTTCTATGCCTACCCCATCTCCTCGAAATGGCACAACCTTTCCGCCTCGGACATGTTGAGGGAGTACTTCGGGAGCTCGAGATCGAGGCCGCTGTACGATATGTTCTCCGGTATGCTCTTCCCCGTGGGCGGCGATCCCTCGGCCATCTCCGCTTACGACGCCGCATGCCTTCTCAAGGACCTGCTTATTGAGGGATGCGCCTTCCCCGTGGGCGGCTTGAAGCAATTCATCGGGATGCTGGACGATTCCTGTCGGGCGCTGGGGGCCGCTGTGCTCACCGGGAACCGGGTTGAGAACATCATGCTCAAGGAAACCTCGGAAGGCCCTAGCATCGTCGGAGTGAAACTGGAGGACGGCTCGCAGTTCCGCACGGGCATAGTGGTCCTGGCCTGCAGCCCGCTACAGCTGGGGGAAGGACTGCTCCCTCCCGGGGGGGTCAGCGGAAAATATATCAAACGGCTTTCGGGCATGGGCCTATCCCCTTCTTTTTTCGTCCTTTTCCTGGGGATAAAGGGCGAACTGGAGATGCCCGACCGGGTGTTTCTCACCGCCAGGAAGCCGCGGCGCGTGCGCACCGGGAACACTTATCTGGAGCTAAGGCATCTGACCATAAGCCTGCTTTCCAGACAGGACCCCTCGCTGGCCCCCCCCGGCAGCCATCTCCTCATTGCCTGGGTCCCGGTCTGGGGCTCCAACTACCCTTCCTTCGCCGATGAGACGGGGCGGCGGGGGCTGGAGGAGACGATGGCCTTGGCGGTAAAACAGGAGCTCCGCCGCTTGGTGCCCCACCTGGACGAGCGCATCGCCTTCCAGGAGAAGATAACCCCCTATCACCTGAACAAGCTGACCTCCGGTCCGAGCGGGGCCGCCTTCGGCTTTCTCCCCTCCCGCGAGCAGCACCTGTTCCAGCGTCCGGACATACGGACCCCCCTGCGCAATCTGTATCTAGCGAGCTCGTGGTCGCGCTATGGGATCGGGCTGGAGGGGGCGGTGGTGAACGCTACGCTGACGGCTCGACACATAATGAGGGGCCTGGCCGGCCCGCCGGGCGCGCTGCTGCGTCAGGAAGAGCCGCTGCTGTGAGCCGATCTCAGAGGCCTCCCTCACCCAAAACCCGGGAGATCTTATGCAGTAAATCGGCGAAAACATAAGGTTTGGCTATGAAGTCCGCGGCACCTTCGCTAAAGGCCCTCTCCACGTCCTCGGGCCTTCCCTTCACCGAGGAGACGATCACGGGTATTGGACCCAGCGCCGGATCGGCCTTTAACTCCCGCAGCACCTCCCAGCCGCTCTTTTCGGGCATAAGGATGTCCAGGATTATGAGGTCGGGTGGGCATTCCAGGCATGCTTTGCGATAGGCAGAACTGTCGGTGCACCCCACCAAGCGATAGCCGGCCCTTCCCAGCGAACGACGCATCAACTCGATGATGACCTCGTTGTCCTCTATCGCCAGGATGACCTTGCCTTCAGGTGGTGTTTCCATTGCTGGCCTCCGTCTGCCTTCGGCGCCTCACTCCTAAAAACGGCATAAACCTCCTTTTCATTGAGGTATACAACCTTGATGAAATATGCCCTATAATATGGGGGAGGAAATTTCGGAGAAGACGAGGTGCCCGCTTGGAACTGCACGTCGGCTGTTGTGGCTTCCCCCAACCTCGCAAGACTTATTACGAGCACCTGCGTCTGGTGGAGTTCCAGAAGAGCTTCTACCAACCGCCGCGGGTGAAGGTGGCCCAGGCCATGCGGGCCGAGGCCCCTCCGTCCGTTGAGTTCACCATGCTGGCCTGGCAGCTGATCACCCACCGCCCCTCCAGCCCTTCCTATCGGCGCCTGCTGGTCCCGGTGGAGGAATCCAAACGGGACCACTACGGCTCCTTCCGGCCCACCGCGGAGGTGTTCGAGGCCTGGGAGCAGACCTTGGAGGTGGCCCGGGCCCTGGAGGCCGAGATCATCGTCTTCAGGACACCCAAGACCTTCGGGCCGGGCCCCAAGAACCTGGACAACATGAGGAGGTTCTTCCGGGAATGCTGCCGCGAGGGATTGCAGTTGGCCTGGGAACCCCATGCAGGGGTATGGGAGCCCGATGAGGTGGGCCGCATCTGCAGGGAACTGGACCTCGTCCACGTGGTGGACCCGGCTCAGGGAAGAGAGAAGGCCGGGAGCATCATCTACTGGCGCATGAACGGGCTGGGGAGCTACCGCCACCGCTACACCGATCAGGAGCTCCGTAAATTCGTCTCCATCCTGCGCAAGTCCAAGAAGAAGAAGGCCTACGTGCTCTTCAACAACATCCACATGTGGGACGACGCCCTGCGTTTCCGGGCCCTCTGGGAAGAACGAAGCGGCTGATACTACCACGCGCCCATGACCAAGGTGGCGGCCTCGGATGCGCACGCGGATTGGAGGCGGCGGGGCTCCAACGGCATGGTTGCAGAGTGCCGGCACCCTTTGTTATCTGGTTCTCAGAGCGGCCCCCCCTTCTTGGGAGGAAGCGCTCTTATGAGGGGCAAGTCTGCTGGGAATGATAGAGCGGCAGCGGGTTTATAATATGCGTTACTGAGGAGAAGCCCATGGAAGAGATCATGGACCTGGCGATAATCGGCGGGGGGCCGGCGGGGCTGGCCGCGGGGATCTATGCCGCTCGCGCCCGGCAGAGAGCCGTTCTCTTCGAGGAGAACCTGACCGGGGGCGCGCCCGCCCTCACCGGTACCATCGAGAACTACCCCGGTTTCCCCGGCGGCATAGAGGGGGCCGAGCTGGTGGAGAGGATGCGGGAGCAGGCGGCCTCCTTCGGGCTGGAGGCGAGAACTTTCGAGCCGGTGGAGTTTATCGCGCGGGCGCCTGACGGGAAGCGGCTGCTGGTTCGCACGGAGAAGGGCGAATACGAGGCGTGGGCGGTGATCCTGGCCACCGGGATGCGCCCGGCGCGGCTGGGGATACCGGGGGAGGAGGAGCTGCTGGGCAGGGGGGTCTCCTACTGCGCCACCTGCGACGGAGCTTTTTTCCGGGACAAGGAGGTGGCGGTGGTGGGGGGCGGCAACTCCGCGGTTGAGGAGGCGCTGTTCCTGACGCGCTTCGCTTCCCGAGTGTACATCGTGCACAGGCGCGACCGTCTGCGGGCGGACCGCATCCTCCAGGAACGAGTCCTGGCGCATCCCCGCATCGAGGTCCTCTGGCGGCGAGTCCCCGTAGAGGTCAAAGGGGACGCCAGGGTCTCGTCGCTGGTGCTGCGGAACCTCGATGAAGATGCCCTGGAAGAGAAGGAGGTGCAGGGCGTCTTCTTCTATGTGGGCAACATACCCAACAGCGGGCCTGTCAGGGAGCTGGCTGAGCTGGACGAGGCGGGCTTCGTCCTCACCGACATAAGCCTTCGCAGCAGCGCCGCGGGCGTTTACGCGGCTGGAGACGTCCGGGCGGGCAGCGTAAAGCAGGTGGCCGCCGCGGTGGGGGAGGGGGTGACCGCGCAGATGCAAGCTCAGCGCTACGTGGAAGAACTGCTGGGCACCTCCTATGACCGCAAGGGGCCCTGAACCTCAGCCGGCATGATGCCCTCCGGTTTTATCCGCGGACTTGTCGGATAGAATAGAGGCATCATGTCAGCGTCCGGGTTCCGAGGTAGCGAGGAGGATGATTAGAATGGCCGGAGAAGTGAAAGAGCTCACCGACGACCTTTTCGAGGAGGAAGTGATAAAAAGCGACCTCCCGGTCCTGGTGGATTTCTGGGCGCCGTGGTGCGGCCCCTGCCGCATGATGGCCCCGGTGCTTGAGGAAGCGGCAGCG
>JACVIY010000033.1 GCA_015711755.1 Candidatus Geothermincola secundus
GCAGGGACGCATCATAATCGTCTGCGACGACGAGGACCGGGAGAACGAGGGCGATTTTGTCATGGCCGCCGCAAAGGTGACGCCGGAAGCGATAAACTTCATGGCCAAACACGGTCGAGGCCTTATCTGCATGCCCTGTGAGGCCAGACGGCTCGATGAGCTGAAGATACACCCGATGGTCACGGAGAACACCAGCACCCATGAGACCGCCTTCGCCGTTTCCATCGGGGCCAAGGGGAAGATAACCACGGGCATCTCCGCGGCGGACCGCGCGGTGACAATTCAGACGGTCCTGGATCCCGCCACCCGCCCCGAGGACATATCTCGTCCGGGGCATGTCTTTCCCCTGCGGGCCAGGGAAGGAGGGGTGCTCACCAGAGCGGGCCATACCGAGGCGGCGGTGGATCTGGCGAGGCTGGCGGGACTGTTCCCTGCCGGGGTCATCTGCGAGATCATGAACGACGACGGCACCATGGCGCGGGTGCCCCAACTCTTCGAGATAAAAAAGCGTTTCGGGCTGAAGATGATAACCGTGGAAGAACTCATAAGATACCGCCACCGCAACGAGAAGCTGGTGAGGAGGGTGGCCGAGGTCCGCTTGCCCACCGAATATGGGGAGTTCCGGGCCATTGCCTATGAGTCGCTGGTGGACGGGACCCATCATCTCGCCCTCATCAAGGGAAATGTGGCGGGCAAGCAGAATGTGCTGGTGCGCGTGCACTCCGAATGCCTCACTGGAGACGTATTCGCCTCCCGTAGATGCGATTGCGGATGGCAGTTGGCCCAAGCGTTGCGCATCATCGAGGGGGCAGGCGAAGGGGTGGTACTTTATATGCTGGGTCATGAGGGTAGGGGGATAGGGTTGGTGCAGAAGCTAAAGGCATACGAACTCCAAGAAGCAGGCAAGGACACGGTCGAGGCCAACCTGGAGTTGGGGTATCCTCCGGACGCCCGTGATTACGGTGTGGGGGCTCAGATACTCTCAGATCTGGGGGTGACCACCATGCGCCTGATGACCAACAACCCCGCAAAGCGGGTGGGACTCGAGGGATATGGACTGAGGGTTGTGGAGCGTGTTCCCCTGGTGGCAGAGGCCTGCGAGGAAAACCGCCGCTATCTTATGGCCAAGAAGGAGAAGCTCAACCATATATTGGAAATATAGGCACCGCTGTTGTTGGTCATGGGGTCTGCGTTACCCGCGGCCGGCGCCGACCATGCGGAGGCCGCGGGGTCCGGGGAAAGGGCCCGGCGGCAGCGGTTCATATCGGAAAAGGGAATGGAGAAGGACGAGTTGATATGGAGGCGGGAAATGGCGACTTTTGAGGGCAATCTGGTGGCCAGGGGATTCCGTTTCGCCCTGGTGGTGAGCCGCTTCAACGAGTTCATATCCAACCGGCTTCTGGAAGGCGCGCTGGATGCGTTGAAGCGGCACGAGGCGGACATGGAGGAAGTCGATGTGGCTTGGGTGCCCGGATCCTTCGAGATACCTCTGGTGGCCAGGAAGCTGGCCTCAACCCGCAGATACGACGCGCTCATATGCCTGGGTGCGGTCATCCGCGGCAGCACTCCCCATTTCGACTACGTGGCCTCGGAGGTTTCGCGGGGAGTGGCTCGCGCTTCTCAAGATACCGGGGTGCCGGTATCCTTCGGCATAGTGACGGCTGACAGCTTGGAGCAGGCGGTGGAGCGAGCGGGGGCCAAACAGGGAAACAAGGGATGGCAGGCGGCTCTCACCGCGATAGAGATGGCCAATCTCCTGCGGACCATCCCCGATTAAGTACGCGGACCAAGGGCTTAGGCTGCAGCTGCGAAGAGCGCTGAGGATGCGAGGTTAAACCGCGGCCTGGGCAGAGCCGCCGGAGGTCGCGGGAAGCGAGCCCTTTTCATCGGTTCCCCCTGTTCCTTGAATAAGAGGAGGGTCTTCTCGGGGTCCCTCCGCGCACGCCTTCAACTTGACGAAGAAGGTGGAGCCCTCACCTTGCTGGGAGCGGGCCCAGATGTCTCCGCCCTGGGCTTTGACCAGCTGCTTGGTTATGGCCAGGCCCAAGCCGGTGCCTCCACGCTGCCTGGTCATGGAGGATTCCACTTGATAGAACTTCTCGAATATCCTTTCCAGGTCCGATGGGGGGATCCCGACCCCGGTGTCCTCCACCTTGACCAAGCACTCGCCGTCCATGGATGAAACGGAAACGGAGACATCGCCTCCCTCATCCGTGAACTTGATGGCGTTGTCCAGGAGGTTGAAGAATACCTGGCGGAGCCGGTCATGATCTCCCAGCACCGGAGGAAGGTCGGTGGGAACCGAAACGGCTATGCCTATGCCCTTCTCCGAGGCCTGGCCGCGCATCTGCATCACCACTTCCTCTAGGAGTTCCCGTAGCGAGATCGGCTGCATCCTGACCTCCATAACCCCTGACTCTATACGGGAGAGGTCCAGGAGGTCGTTGATCAGGGCGGTGAGGCTTTCCGCCTGCTTCTCCACGATCTCCAGGTAATGCCGCTGCTTCTCGTTAACCTCGCCTACCCTCTGGGCCGCCAGGAGCTTCACAAAACCCCGTATCGAGGTGAGCGGTGTCTTCAGCTCATGGGACACTATGGAGATGAAATCGGACTTAAGGCGGTCCAGGCGTATGAGGTCGGTTATATCGTGGAGCAGTATGACCGTGCCCACGCTGAATCCTTCCATATCCAGCAACGGAATGGCGAACACCTGAAAGAAGAGCTGTTCGTCCAGCTCCACCACCAACTCGTCGCGCACGGAGACGGCGCGCGTCGAAGCTTGCTCCAGCAGCTCGGAAAGATCATGCTCCCGTAGGCGCCAGGGATAGGCGAGCCTCTCGAACAGCGAGGTCACGGGCGCGCCGAAATCGTCTTGACTGATGCCCAGGAGCTGGCGAACCGCGGGATTGGCCATGGTCAGCATGCCCGAGTTATCCATGACCAGTATGCCGTCGTTGATGGTGTTGATGATGGCCTCGATCTTGACCTTATCCTCCAAGGTGGTCCGGTAGAGCATGGCCTTCTCGATGGCCGTGGCGGCCTGGCTTCCCAGAGTGAGAAGGAGTCGGGCGGAGTCATCGTTGAAGGTGCCGCTGTGCGGCGATAGGCAGCATAATATGCCGATCACGCGGGAACTGGCGAAGAGGGGAACGGCAAGAAGAGAGCCGATGCGGGGATGCTTTTCCATAAAGACGCGGAAACGCTCATCCGCCTCATCGGCGTCGACCATCACCGGGAGGACTGCCTCCTCCGCCATGCGCACCGGGTTATCGGCTGATGGGGTCATGAGCAGGCGCGCCTCCGCCTGCTCCAACCCTCTGCAGGAGATGATCTCACCGCCCTGCGTACTCTCGGTGAGGGCTAGGAACACTCCTTGAGCGGGCAGGAGCTCGGAAGCGAAATCCACCAGAGCGTCGCCTATCTCCAGGTAATCAAAAAGCGAGGCGAGTTTTATGGAGCTGGCATAGAGGGCGGATAGTTCCTGCTGCTTGTAGGAGGTCTCTTTGAGGAGATTCGCTACGGCTCCCCTCTCCACGGCCTCTTGCCTGGCTTTTTCAACGATGAAAGCCCCGCAGAGGGTGAGGATGAGGAATATTGGCGCGGTGAACAGCATGGGCTTAAGCCGCTGGAAATCCATATTCCCCTCATAGGCGACCGGTGCGAAGTAAAAGATCGAGGTGAGCAGGGACACCGCTATGGACTCCGGCAGTTCGAGGTAGGCCACCGAGAAGAGGAGCACGGCGGGGTAGAGGAGGAAGAAATTGCTCTGGCTTCCTCCGGTGAGATATACCAGCACGGCAATGAGCGAGTTGGTCGCGGTCATCAGGAGCATGAAGAGGATGGGGTGATATCCCTCGAAGGGAAAGAAATAATTTGCCAGGAAGAGGAGCACGGAGAGACCGATGAACAGCGCCAGCATGGGATTGCCGTAATTGCCGCGGTAACGGGGGAGAACGAAGAGGAGCGTCCCGAAGATCACCGTGAGCCAGAAAACCACCGCCACGAAGCGTATGGATCCAAGGAGGAAGCGGATCCGGCTGCTGTCCCTCAGTATGCGGCGTGAGCGCCTCCCCGTTCCATCGCCGCCTGCCGAGCCGTCCCAGAAATCTCCCGCGCGCGGATCAGTCTTTTCTCCGCCGATCGTAGACATAGTTGCTTCCCTCGAGGGATTTGGCGTATTTCTTCACCTCCGCGGCTATCTGGGCCACTTTGCCTGGATGGTTGAGATCCCGGTAGGTGTTGTGGACGATGGCTATTGATATGGTGAGAATGGGGAAGCGATGCACCTCACCGTTGCGGGTGACGCTGATTATGAACCCTCGGCGGCGGTCTTCCGCGTCGTAATGGGAGGGGATGCGCTGATCGAAAAGGCGGATAATCTCCTCGCATATGGCCGCGGTGCGCTCCATCTCGGTTATGATGACGAAGTCATCGCCGCCGATATGGCCGACGAAATCGCCTTCACCGCCGTGCTTTTTCAGTGATTCCACGATAACCTGTGCCGTCAGCTTGATGACCTCGCTGCCCGCGAAGAAACCATAGCGGTCGTTGTAGGCCTTGAAATCGTCGAGATCCGCGTAACACACCGCGAATTTGCGTCCAGACCTTATCCTGGCCTCGATCGCCTGCTGGATGAGGCGGTTGCCCGGGAGCCCGGTGAGCGGACTGGCTTCCCCGTCGCGCATGGAACGGCGCAAGTGCATGTTGACCCTGGCCTCCAACTCCAAGGGGTCGAAGGGCTTGGTGAGATAATCGTCGGCGCCGCTGTCGATCCCCTTCAATTTGTCGTCAAGCATCCCCCGCGCGGTAAGCATGATCACCGGGATGTGATTGGTGAGCGTTTCCCCGCGCAGGCGGCGGCACACCTCCAAGCCGTCGAGATCGGGCATCATCACATCGAGGATGATGAGGTCAGGCATCTCTTTGGCGCTTAGGGTCAAGGCCTCTCTCCCGTCGCGCGCTTCCAGCACCTCGAAGTCGGCGGCGGTAAGGGTGTCGGTTATGAGTTCCCTGATGTTGGGCTCATCATCCACCACCAGGATACGCGGCCTGCGGGTCTGAACCCCCCACATGGCGGTGAAATCGGCATCCGGCAAGGACCGTCACCTCCGTCGTCAAAGGCGGGCTTCCTCCCCTCCGCACTTTTACCATTTTTTTTATCGGCATGAGGTAGCGGCTGCCTGAATGCTTTAAACGAGGGGCGGAGGATTTTCGAAAGGATCACTTGATTACAGCGAGAAAATATTATTTATTGTTAAATCAACAAAATGTCATTGAATTCAGGCGGTTTCCGTAGGAAAATATCTATAAGCCGAAAAAAACGGAAGAGCGCGGAGTCTTACCTTCCGGGGAGGTAGGCGGTCATGGCAGAAAAGCGGAGGTACAAGAAGAGCGAGGTGACCCGCAGGCGCCTTATTGAAGCGGCCGCGGAGATCTTCTCGGAAAAGGGATATTCAAAGGCGAGGATAACCGATATCACCAAGAGGGTTGGCCTCACCCATGCCGCTTTCTATGCATACTTCAAGGACAAGGACGATCTGGTCCGCAGCATGGTCGAGGAGGCCTCCCGCGAGCTGGGTCATCGCCTGACGTCTGGAGGGGACGGTAGGTTATTTGATTTCGGGGATCTCAGGTCCCTGAAGAGAACCATTGGAGATCTTTTCTCCGCCTATCGCGAAAACCTCTCTCTGCATGCCGCCTTCATCGAGGGAGCTCTTCAAGACGGGGAGCTTCGGCTGCTTCTTCAGAGACTGAACCGAGAGCTGGCCGCGGGCATAGCCCAGAAGGTCAGAGAGGCCAAGAAACAGGGAAGATGTGAGAACTGGAATCCTGAAGCGGTGGGAAACATCCTCGTGCTCACCCTGGGATTCCTTGCTGTGGCCGCGGAGGTCGGGGTGCTGCCGCAGTCAAGGGACACGGTGGTGGACAGCCTGGCCAAGCTTCTTCATGCGTCGTTCCGTTAAGGCGGGAAGGCGCACTCTGCCGTCATCCCCGCTTTGAAGGCGTGAGCCGTTTGTGATAATATCTGATGGCATTGGGTGCCAAAAGGACTTGTACGGGAAGGGCCTTGGATCGGAACAGGCGTCGGCGGGAAGGGGCGGAAACGGCATGAAGCAGTGGAAGTCGCCGTGCGCGGCGATCGGCGCGGAACCGCTCTTCCCGAAGCGGCGATGCTGGGTGTCCGTGGGTAGACGATAAGGAAAGGAGCTGGTGGTATGGCGGAGTTGAGGTTCGACGGACGCGTGGCCGTGATCACCGGAGCCGGAGGGGGCTTGGGCCGCTCCTATGCCCTGCTGCTGGCGAGCAGGGGAGCTAAAGTTGTCGTGAACGACCTGGGCGGGACCTTCGACGGGACCGGCGCATCGGAGACCGCGGCTCAGAAAGTGGTCGACGAGATCAAAGCCATGGGAGGAGAGGCGGTACCGAACTACGACAGCGTGTCCGAATGGGAAAGCGCCCAGAAGATCGTCCAGACCGCCATAGACGCCTTCGGCAAGGTGGACATCCTCATCAACAATGCGGGCATACTGCGCGACAAGAGCCTCATCAAGATGGAGATAGAGGATTACCGTAAGGTGATGGCGGTCCATCTTGACGGCACCTTCTTCTGCACCAAAGCCGCCTTCCCCTTCATGCGCGAGAACAACTACGGGCGCATCGTTTCCACCGCTTCCGCGGCGGGCGTTTATGGGAACTTCGGCCAGACCAACTACGGGGCGGCCAAGATGGGTATCGTCGGCCTGATGAATTGCGTAAAGCAGGAAGGCGCCAAGTACAACATACTGGCCAACACCCTGGTGCCGGTGGCGGGCACCCGCATGACCCAGACGGTACTCCCCCCCAACATCGTGGAGAAGCTCAAGCCGGAATACGTCGCGCCAATAGTGGCCTGGATGGTCTCCGAGCAGTGCGACGTGAGCGGCAACATCTTCACTGCGGGAGGCGGCTATTTCAGCCGCGCCGCGGTGGTGGAGGGCCCGGGCGTGTTTTTCGATACCGATGCAGGCGACATCACTCCGGAGATGATCATGGAAAAACTGGACGAGATAAAGAACATGGCTGGTGCGCAGGAGTTCGGGTCGGCCACGGAGCAGACCGGCAAGGCTCTCTCGCACATGAAGTTCGACTGACAGAAGAGGTCGTTTTAAATCCTGCGGTCGAAAAAGGAGGGCGAGATGCCGATAGATCCGCAAGTGGTTGGTTACGAGCTCGATCCCCTCGATTATCAGGTCGAACCAGACAAGGTCATTCTCTATAACCTTGGCGTGGGAGCCGGCGAGGACCCGGACGACCTCAAGTATGTTTACGAGAACTCTCCGGGGCTGATGGCTCTTCCCACCTTCGGGGTGATCCCGCCTTTTCCCGCGCTCATGAGCCTGCTCGCGGTCCCGGGCGTGCAGATCAACCTGGCGATGCTGCTTCACGGGGAGCAGTATCTGGAGGTGCGCAAGCCCGTGCCGGTACAGGGAAAACTGATAAGCAAACCGCGCATATCATCCATATTCGACAAGGGCAAGGGAGCTCTCATCGAGTTGGATGTGGACACGGTGGACGAAGGAGGGGATGCGGTCTTCTTCAACAGATTCGGCGTGTTCATCAGGGGTGAGGGCGGTTTCGGAGGCGAGAGGGGGCCGGAGCCGGGCAACGAGCCCCCGGACAGCGATCCCGATGCGGTACTCGAACTGAAGACGTCGCCCACCCAAGCCATGCTCTACCGGCTTTCAGGAGACAAGAACCCCCTTCACGTCGACCCCAATTTCGCGGCGCTGGGAGGTTTCGAGCGGCCCATACTGCACGGGCTCTGCTCCTTTGGTTTCGCTGCGAGGGCGGTGCTCAAGCAGTTCTGCGACAACGATCCGACGCGCTTCAAGGCCATCAAGGTCCGTTTTTCCCGACATGTCTTCCCCGGAGAGACCATCGTCACGGAGATGTGGAAGGTCGCGGATGATCAGATCATCTTCCGCTGCAAAACTGCGGAGCGGGGGGAGTTCTGCCTCTCCAACGCGGCGGTGTGGCTGAACGCATGATGCTTTCTGGCCGGAAGAGAGGGGGCCGCGTTCGATGCGGTCCCCCTCTTTAATGCCGAAAAGTCCGCGTGGCATGAGGGCTTACCGCGATTGACCATATAAACGGTCGGTCCCTCCCCCTTCAGCGGCTGAGGCATTAATGGAGAGCATGTCCTGTAAACGGCCTATGACCGAGGCTTCAGCGAGACCACGGGCAGCAGCGAGAGGGAGGCCGCATCCTCATGATGGTCGTCTTTCACTGGGGGATGAAGTCGGCCCCCCTCACCTCGCGCATGGTCAGCGCGTCCTCCGGGCATACCACCGTGCAGAGCCCGCAACCCATGCATCTCTCCTCATCTATGGAAACGGCGCCCACCTCTTCCGCTTCGACGAGCGAAAGAGCGCCGAAGTAGCAGCGTTCCAAGCAGGAACCGCAGCCAGTGCACTTTTCCAGGTCCACCGTCGCCGCGAAGCGGCTGGGATCGCAGAGGTTGAGGCCGTCTCGGATGAGCAGGGTGAAGGACTGGCAGCAGTCATCGCAGCAGTTGCAGATAAAATGGCTCTCCCCAGCGCGGTTCATGGTCACGTGAACCAATCCGGCCTCTTCGCATTCCCTGATGATGCGCATGGCCTCCTCTTTGCTGACCTCCCTCCCGGTGCCGCGGTCCAAGGTGTAGTCGGCCGCCTTGCCCACCTGCAGACATACCTCCACCGGCTTTCCGCATTTGCCAGAAATGGTACGGCAGGTGCAGCGGGTAACTGCCACCCGCCCAGCCTCCTCTATCAATCTCTCCACATCGTCGTAAGCGAGGATGCTGCTCTTCGCCTCCACCGGGAGGTTGACCGGGATCACCCGGGTGAAAGGCCGGGGCAGCATGCCGGTGACCAAGGCCGCGTAAGAAGGCCATTCCTCCTCCATGTAGCGGTGCCAAAGATCCAGATATTCCTGGGGGGCCTCCGGCCAGACCAGGGTGGCGTCGTGGAACTGGACCAGGTCGCGCACCATGCGGTAGACCACACCCTGCGGCTTGCTCGATTTGAACACCAGGCCTTTGCGGTAGAGGGAATCCAGTGACGCCCGGACCTCCTCGGGGTCCCGGCCGACTCTTTCGGCCAGCTCCTCGATAGTGCCCGGGGTTGCCAGCATGAGGCGAGCGTCGTCTTCATCGGCGATCATGCGGAAAAGCTGGGGGATGATCTTGCTGCCGGTTAGAAAGACCCTGTCGGTGAGCTGCTCGTACACGTCCTTGTCCATCTTCCCCTCCTTCGGACCGAACGGTATTGTAAACCGCTCATATACTTTCCTGATGATTATAGCATCCGCGCCTCCGCCGCTGCGCGGTCATCCATGCGAAGCGGGATCGAGATGAGCTGTTCCGAGAATGCGGCATCAAGCCCGCTGCAAGGGTTCCTTCAGAGCTCGATGCATGTCATGAAGAGGTGCGAAGTGAAGGAGTGACCCCGAGGGCTTGGGGTTTAAGGGGCTTTCAGCCAGCAGCCTTGCAAGCGCCTTCCGCGCTTCCCCTTTAATCCGCCTCCTAAAGCGCGTTCGTTGAAAAATCCCAGAGAATGTCGTATAAAATGTTTCCGAGATCGCTCATCGAAGAGAGCGGCTGTACGGCAGCGGAGTAGAAGCGCTGGGTGCCGGCCGGCAGAACACATGTCGACTATTCGGAACAGATTTACAGAACTCCTCTTCAATCGGCCAAAGAAGTCGTTTAGCACAGGAGAGGATGCCGCATGGATGACCTGACCGGCAAGCTGAGGATGGTTCTGGAGGCGGAGGAGAAGGCCAGGAGAGTCCTGGAGGAATACCGTCGATCAGCCGACGAGATATTGGAGCGCGCGAGGGCAAGGGCCTCGATTATCGAGGAGGAGGCTCTGCGGGAAGCGAGGTCCGAGGCGGAGAGGATGCTGGCGGAAAGAACAGCGCAGGTCCGCAGGGAAGCCGAGGAACTGCGCTGGGAATATATGTTTGACCGGGCCAGGCTGCTGGCTGAGGTATCAACGCGGCGCCGTGCGGCCGTGGAGTTCCTGTTGGGATCCCTCGTTGATGAAGGGAAGCCTTAGAGGCGCGGAGAGTGAGATGCCCGCTGCTCGCATGTTGAGAGTGACCATCCTCGCGACCGAGGATCTCGGGGAAGACCTCGTGGAGACGCTTCATGCCATGTCAGCGGTGGAGCTCACCGATGCCTGTTCCGAGCACGAGGAGGAATTGGGCAACAGCCTCAGAAGAGGCGAGAGGGACCTGCGGGGAGCGCGGCTGGATCTGGCAAGGGCGGACTTCGTCCTGGATGTCTTGGGCAGGCGCGAGGAGAAAAAGGGAGGATTCCTGTCCAGTTTCATAAGGGAACGGGCTCATCTCACCTATGAGGAGTTCATGACCATACGCCGCAGGGTGGATCTCGAGAGTGCTTATGAAGAGTTGGAGGCTCTGGACATCGAGCTGAGGCATCTGGAATCGCGTTCCGAGGAACTGCGCAAGCAGAGGGAGCACCTTGAGCCATGGAAGAGCCTCGGCGTCTCACCGGCGGATCTTGGCTCGCTGGAAAGAACCGCTTTTAGGGCGTGGGCCATGTCCGAAGTCACCTTTGAGGCATGGGCCGAGGAGATGGAAGGCGCTTGTCCTTCGGCTGTCTGGGGAGAGGCGGGAAGGTCGCGCGGCAGAGTGCATGTAGCGGCCCTTGTGCACCTGAGCGAGCTGGAGGCTTGTGATTCTATCGCAGCCCGCCACGGCCTGGAGCCGTTTTCTCTTCAGGCTCTGTCGGGCACGGTCAGAGAGGCCATTGAAAGGCTGGAAAGGGAGCTCGAATACAACGAGGTCAGAAAAGAGCGGCTCCTCCAAAGGATGAGATCTTTCCTGCCGTCCCGCCCCGATTTTCTGGCTTTGCACGATTACCTGCGCAATCACCTGGAGAAGCTGGAGGCGCAGAAGAACCTGGCCCGCACCGAGAGGACCGTCATCCTGAGGGGATGGGTGGAAGAGGGACGGGCGGATGAGTTGAGGCAGGCGCTCGGCTGGATGGAGGATATGGCCTACATCGAGTTCTCTCCCCCTGGAGAGGGCGAGGAGCCGCCAGTCTTGCTGAAGAACCGGAGGCGGGTCAAACCGGCGGAGAACCTCATAGAGCTGTTCGGATTGCCTAACTCTTCTGAGACTGACCCCACTCCCTTCGTGGCCCCCTACTTCATCCTCTTTTTCGGGATGTGCATAGGCGATGTCGGATACGGCTTGATCTTGGCCGCGGCCTTTTGGCTGGCGCGCCGGAAGCTGGACGTCACCCCGAAGACCAAGAGCTTCTTCCAGCTCTTCATGTATTGCGGTCTTGCGGCCATGGCGGTGGGGGTTTTCACCCGGGGCTATTTCGGGATCGAAGCGGAGAAGCTCCCTGAGTTCCTCAAGTTCCCCGGTTCCCTTGACGTGCTCATGAACCCCATTCCCATCATGATAGTCTGCATCGCCCTCGGGCTTTCACACATCAGCTTGGGAGTAGCCATCGAGATGATCGACAACATCAGGAACAATTCCCTATGGACGGGTCTTTGCGAGCAGGGCACCACCCTGCTCATGTGGGCCGGGCTGGCGGTTACCGCTCTGGGAGCGGGATTGAAGGCGGGTTTACTGAGGACTTGCGGCATCTACGCCATGGCCGCGGGCGCTCTGGGAGTGGTCCTGCTCTCCAACATCGGTTCGAGGACGTGGGCGGGAAAGGTGTTCGGAGGGCTGTATAACTTGTACGGCCTGTTTGCTTCCACCATAGGCGATGTCGCATCCTACCTCAGGTTGTATGCGCTGGGTCTGGCCACGGTGGCCATCGGATCGGTCATCAACCTCATGGCCGGCATGGTCTTCAAAGTCCCCCTTGCCGGTGTGCTTTTATTGCTGGTGGTGTTGGCGGGGGGACACCTTTTCAACTTGGCCATCAATTTTCTGGGGGCTTTTGTGCATCCGTTGAGGTTGCAGTACGTCGAGTTCTTCGGCAAGTTCTACGAAGACGGGGGAAGGCCCTTCCGTCCTTTTGGGATCAGATTGGAAAAGGCCGTTCTGGAGAATCCTGATTAGGAGGTGGCGATGGATACTTTTGCCGGACTGTCCGGCCTGCACTGGGCGCTGTTGGGCGCGGCGGTTGCGGTCATCGGGGGAGGGGCCGGCTCCTCCATGGGTATCACCTACATAGCCAATGTGGCGGGGGGGATATTGGCCGAGTTGCCCGACCATTTCGGCCCCTTGCTGCCGTTGGTGGTGATACCGGGGACCCAGGGCATATACGGATTCATAACGGGAGTACTGGTGGTGTTCGTCATGAAGCCAGGCGGTGGTTGGGACGCCCTGAGCGGGGCCCTGGGTTTCCAGATCTTCCTGGCTTGCCTGCCCGTGGCTTTTGTCTGCTTCGTCTCCGGCGCCTATCAAGGGTTGACGGCAGCGGGTGCCGCGGGCATGGTGGCGAAGCGGCGGGAGGAGATGGGGCGCGCCCTCATACTGCCGGCGTTGGTGGAGACCTATGCGGTGCTCTCCCTCATCGTCACCATCCTCATCTTCTTCACGGTGGTAAAGCCGGCGATGGGATGAGAGGAGCTGGGGGAAGAGGCGATATGCCGCTTGTCAACCTGCTTACGAAGATAGAAAAAGATGCCCTGCGCGAGGGTGAGGCGATACTTGCGGAGGCGCGCCGCAAGGCCGAAGGCATCATCGAGGATGCGAAGGTGAGATCGCGGGCAGCCGCGGAGGCGTTGATGCGCGAATATGAGGAAAAAGCCAGAATGGAATGCGCCGCCGAGATGAGCTCCGCCCTTAATGACGGTAAAAGCGCCCTTCTGGAGACGCAGGAGATGGTGCTGAGGGAAACGGTGGAGGAGGCCATGCGCCGGTTTGAGGCACTGCCCGATGACCGATACCGCGAATGGCTCAAGGTCATCATGAAGAAAAACGCCCGGGGCGGTGAAAAGGTCGTCGCTCCCTTTAGGGAGCGCGCCTTGCTGACAGGCGGACTGCTGGAAGAGATAAACCGCGAGCTGCGAGAGGCGGGCAGGGAAGGTCGGCTGGAGCTTTCCGAGGAGGAGGCGTCATTCCGCAGCGGGGTGATGCTGCGGGGAGAGAGGACTTTCGACAACCTGAGCCTGGAAAAGATCATGGAGGAAATAGTGCGGGAGAAAGAGGCCGATTTGCTCGCCCTCCTTTTCGGCGAGATCGATCTCAGGGGAGGCGCGATGCGCACGAGGTCAAGGTGCCAGTGATGGCCGGACCAGCACTTGGCCCGGCAATCGGAAAAGGCGCCGATATGCGTTCACGAGGAAAAGAGATCGGGACGCTCGACTTCCTTCAGGTGAACATGCGGCGCATCCGGCCTTTTCACCAAGTCCTCAAGTATGGGAGCGCGGTGGGGAGGGTTCGTGCCCTGGAGACACGCTATATTGATTCGAGCCGCCTGGAACGCCTGATAGACGCGGACTATGCCACCTCCTTGGAGATACTGGACGAGGTGGCCATGGGGGATTATCTTAAAGGCGCCGAAAGCCCCAGTGAGGTGGACGCCGGCCTCGCTCGTTTCTTAGCCGATTTCTACCGCTCGCTCGAGGAATTCCTTCCATCCGGATCCCTACTCCTCGACTTTTTCTCCTGCCGTTATGATTTCCATAACCTGAAGGTGCTGCTGAGAGAGGTACTTTTCGGCAGGGATCGCAGCGGTCTTCTTCATGGGTTGGGTAGGATGGGGCCGGATCTCCTGGAACGGGGTTTGGAGAAGCCGAGCGCGCTTCCCTCCCCCTACCGGGAGACTCTGGAAGAGGCGCTTGGTAAAGGTCTTACTCCTCAGGAGGTGGACACCGTTCTTGACAGGCACTACCTTGCCTGGCGTCTATCCTTGGCTAGGCGGGAGGGAAGCCCTTTTCTTGTGGATTTCGCCAGAGCGTCCATAGACCTTGCCAACATGAAGGTGATGGTCAGGGCCAAGGCCATGGGCAAGCCGCAGTCCTTTCTGGAAACAGCGATGGCCGAAGGAGGCTTCATCGACACGAGCCGTCTGCTGGGTCTCTACGGCGAGGCGAGGGAAGCCATGATCAAGGACCTGGAGAACACCGCTTATTACCGAGGTCTCCTGGAGATGCTGGAGCAGGAGGAGATTACCGGCTTGGCGGAGTTCGACCGCAGGAGCGACGATCATCTGATGGAGTTGGTGCGGGGCACCAAGAGGGTCTCGGTGGGGGTGGAGCCCATCTTCGCTTTTATCCACTCGCGGGAGAACGAGGTGACCGTCGTGCGCACCGTGCTCATGGCGAAGCTCATGGGCCTTCCGGGTGAGGAGACCGAAAGAACGCTCAGGAAGCTCTTCAGGGAGTGATGGGGATTGGCGGGGGAAAGGCAGGAATACAGGCTCGCGGTCATAGGCAGCTGGGAGGCGGTGGCCGCCTTCCAGGCCCTCGGCGCCGACGCTTTCTCGGTGCAAGCCCCCGAAACGGACGCGGTGGAGGTATGGGAATCCCTGGAGGAGGGCAGGTACGCGGTTGTGATCATGACCGAGCCGGTTTTCCTTGCGATCAAGGGGAGCGAACCCGGCTTTCCGCGATCGGACGGGCTTCCGGTGGTTCTGGTGATACCGGAGGTCGGGGGGAGCAGAGGAGTGGGCGCCGCGGAGATGGGCGAGGTGGTGCTGAAAGCGGTCGGCTCGGTGGTTGGTTGAGGCATCTGAGCGAGGCAAGGAGCGGGAGATGAGCGTAGGCGAGGTGGTCAAGGTTTCCGGGCCACTGGTGGTGGCCAGAGGGCTGCCCCATCCTAAGATGTACGACTTGGTCAAGGTGGGCAGGGACCGTCTGATGGGTGAGATCATCGAGCTGCGCGGGGACCGCGCGTCCATACAGGTATACGAGGAGACCTCGGGCATAGGGCCTGGCGACGAGGTCATCAGCACCGGTGAGCCCCTCAGCGTGGAACTGGGGCCCGGCCTGCTCACTTCCATATACGACGGCGTTCAAAGGCCGCTGGATGTCATCCGAGACAAGCACGGCAACTACATAGCGCGCGGCGTTGAGGAGCCGGGACTGAGCAGGACCGCGCTTTGGCCCTTCCATCCTGCGGTGAGGAGGGGGGAAAGGGTGGCCCCCGGGGACATATTGGGGACGGTCCCGGAGACCGCGGTGGTGACCCACCGCATAATGGTCCCTACGGGCGTTGAGGGAGAGGTGCTCGAGATACTCGAGGGCGAGTTCACCGTGGAAGAAACGATAGCGGTCATCGGCACCGAGTCGGGAGAAGTGCGGTTGAGCATGATGCAGAGATGGCCGGTCAGGCGCCCCCGCCTATATCGGGAGAAACGTCCTCCCATAAGGCCCCTGGTGACCGGACAGAGGGTGGTAGACACGTTCTTCCCCATAGTCATGGGCGGGACCGCATGCGTGCCGGGGCCCTTCGGATCGGGTAAGACGGTACTGCAGCACGCCATCGCCAAGTGGGCGAACTCGGAGATCGTGATCTTCGTGGGATGCGGAGAGCGCGGGAACGAGATGACCGAGGTGTTGTTGGAGTTCCCCGAGCTGACCGACCCGTACTCGGGAGAGTCGCTGATGCTGCGCACGGTTTTGGTTGCCAACACATCCAACATGCCAGTGGCGGCGCGGGAGGCCTCGGTCTATACCGGCATAACCCTTGCGGAATATTACAGGGACATGGGATACAACGTCACCCTGCAGGCCGATTCCACCTCGCGCTGGGCGGAGGCGTTGAGGGAGATCTCCGGGCGGCTGGAGGAGATGCCGGGCGAGGAGGGCTATCCCGCCTACCTGGGCACGCGTCTGGCCGCTTTCTATGAGCGGGCTGGCAGGGTCGTCTGCCTGGGTAGTGACGGACGCGAGGGTTCGGTCACCTGCATAGGTTCGGTATCACCGCCGGGCGGGGACCTCTCTGAGCCGGTGACGCAGGCCACTCTGCGGGTGGTTAAGGTTTTCTGGGGGCTGGAGGACCGCTTGGCTTTCGCGCGGCACTTCCCCGCCATCAGCTGGCTGAACAGCTACAGCCTTTACCTGGAGCAAGCGGAGAAGCAGTGGAAGGAAGAGGTGGACGGGGATTATCCCCGCCTCAGGGAAGAGGCCATGAGCATACTGCAGAGGGAGGCGGAACTGCAGGAGATCATCAGGCTGATCGGGATAGAGGCCCTTTCCGACCAAGAGCGCCTGCTCATGGAGACAGCCAAGTCTCTGAGGGAGGACTTCCTGCAGCAGAACGCCTTCGATGAGGCCGATGCCTTCACCTCGTCAAAGAAGCAGTTTCGCCTGCTCAAGTTGATAATGGATTTCCACCGTTTGGCGGAATCGGCCCTGGAGGAAGGTAAATCGCTCCAGGAGATACTGGAGCTGCCCGTTTGGGAGGAGATAGCCAGGGCCAAGTTCATATCCGAGGATAGACTTGAGAGGTTCGAGGAGCTTGAGGACAAGTGCGAAAGGGTATTGGCCTCGCTTGCCTCTGAGAGGGCGAGGCGCGTTTAACGGCGGGCTGATGCGCACGGAAAAGGACAAGGAGAGTTCGGGATGGCCAGGGAATACCTGACGGTAAGAGAGATAGTCGGCCCCCTAATCCTCTTGGAGGGGGTGGAGGGTGCGAGATATAACGAGTTGGTGGAGGTGGAGTTCCCA
Source organism: Candidatus Geothermincola secundus (assembly GCA_015711755.1). Classification (GTDB taxonomy): domain Bacteria; phylum Actinomycetota; class Geothermincolia; order Geothermincolales; family Geothermincolaceae; genus Geothermincola_A; species Geothermincola_A secundus. The sequence goes on from JACVIY010000033.1 coordinate 16,629, forward strand.
GACGGAAAGGTGGGGCTGGGGAACGTGCTGGAGGTCGAGGAGGACGTGGTGCTGCTGCAGTCTTTCGAGGCCACCAGCGGCCTGGACGTCGCCCATACCCGCATACGCTTCACCGGAAGGGGGCTGGAGCTGGCGGTCACCCGGGACATCCTCGGACGGGTTTTCGACGGGCTGGGAAGGCCCATAGACGGTGGTCCGCGGGTCATCCCGGAGAAACGTCTGGACATCAACGGAAGCCCCATAAACCCCTTCGCCCGCGACTACCCCACCGATTTCATCCAGACGGGCATATCCGCCATCGACGGCCTCAACCCCCTGGTTAGAGGACAGAAGCTGCCCATCTTCTCGGGAGCGGGCCTCCCCCACAACCGCCTCGCGGCCCAGATAGCGAGGCAGTCGGGCGTGCTGGGTAAGGCGGAGGAGTTCGCGGTGATCTTCGCGGCCATGGGCATCACCTTTGAGGAGGCTGATTTCTTCGTGAGCGAGTTCAGGTCGCAGGCGGCGCTGGAGCGGGCCGTCCTCTTCATCAATCTGGCGGACGACCCCGCCATAGAGCGCATCGCCACTCCCCGCATGGCTTTGACCGCAGCCGAGTTCCTCGCTTTTGAGTACGATATGCAGGTGCTGGTACTGCTCACGGACATGACTTATTATTGCGAGGCCCTGCGGGAGATCTCCGCTGCCCGCAAAGAGGTGCCGGGCAGGCGCGGATATCCGGGCTATCTCTACACCGACCTTGCCACTATCTATGAGAGGGCCGGAAGGATAAAAGAGGCCCGGGGCTCCATAACCCAGATCCCCGTCCTCTCCATGCCCGATGACGATAAGACCCACCCCATCCCCGACCTGACGGGTTACATCACCGAAGGACAGATAATACTCTCGAGGGAGTTGAATCGGCGCGGCATCTACCCCCCCATCGACGTGCTCCCCTCGCTCTCCCGCTTGAAGGAAAAGGGAATAGGGGAGGGGAAGACCAGGGAAGACCACTCCGGCCTTTCCAACCAGCTTTTCTCCGCATATGCTCGAGGCAAGGAGGCCAGGGAGCTCTCGGTCATCCTGGGAGAGGCTGCCCTCACCGAGGAGGACAAGCTTTTCGTGACCTTCTCCAATGAGTTCGAGGATAGGTTCATACGCCAGGGAGAATACGAGAACAGGTCCATTACCGAGACCCTTTCCCTGGGATGGGAGCTGCTCAGGCTGCTGCCTCGTTCCGAGCTGAAGAGGGTAAAGGAGGACCAGATAAGGAGATATATGGAAGGCGGGAGCGGCGATGAGGCTGTGTTGCCCGCGGCAGAGGCGATGGATGCGGTCGATTGACGCCGTGCCTGAAGCCGCGTTAAGACTCAGCATGTCGCATCTTTCTCGAGGTGTCGGGAGTGTCCGGACGGAAGCGCTGTAGCGCAGGCGACGCGGAGGAAGATGGGGGATGTCCCGCATAAACGTTAACCCCAACCGCATGGAGCTGCTCAAGCTGCGAAGACGATTGGCCATCGCTCGCAGGGGGCACAAGCTTCTCAAGGACAAGCTTGACGAGCTGATGAAAAGGTTCCTGGATCTCATGCGCCAAGCGGCGGAGCGCCGGAGTTGGGTGGAGAAGGAACTTGCCGAGGCGTACACTGCTTTTGCCCTTGCCAGGTCCGAGGTCATGGAGGAGGAAATGCGCGAGGCGCTCTCCGTGCCTTGTGCCGAACTCGTGATCGGGGCGAGAGAATCGCGGATCATGGGCGTGGCGGTACCCTCGTTCACGGCGGAGCTCACCGGCGGCTTCGATTGCTACAGCTTAACTCTCACCCCGGTGTCCCTGGACGCGGCCCTGTCGGCTTTTCAGGAGCTGCTGCCCGATCTCCTCGAGCTGGCGGAGATCGAGAACCGCATGAGACAGATGGCGGCGGAGATAGAGAAGACCCGCCGTCGGGTCAACGCGCTGGAGTACGTGCTCATACCCTCCCTGGAGGAGACCATCTCCTATATCACCATGAAGCTCGACGAGATGGAGCGTTCCTATCGAACCCAGCTTATGAAGATAAAGAGCATGCAGGAGGGCAAGTGAGGGGCTCGCTTCCCCGATAGCATCGAATGATCTGACGGAAATCCGTACTGAGCCAAATCCCCTAAGGCAGAGCGGCATCGCGGCGACCGTTTCAATTGTCGTCCTCACGACCGAGGAGCTCGAGCAGGGCTCTTGACGCCGACGCGAGCCCCTCGAGGGATAGCTTTCTGCCCTCCCGAAAGGATGAGAACAGCCGGCGAGAGCCTCTTTGAGCGACCAGCTTTCCCGCAAGACGCATGCGGTCTCGCCGCCGGCCGGACTGCATGAGGAAGAGAACAGATCCCTCATCTACCTCCATGTCCAAGGTGTCGCTTATGGAGCGAACGGCCAGAAAAGAGATGCCGTTCGTGTGGGCGACGAGGGCGACGACCCCGCTCTCCATGTCCACTGCGCAAGCCCCGGTAAGGCGTCGCAGTTCCTCGCGGCGGCGTCTGGAGAGAATCACCTGATCGCAGGTGACCAGGGGCTCCTCGTGCACGGCGTGGCCGTTTGCCCGCAGCGACTGCGCCAGACTCAGGCGGAGCGCCTCTTCAGCCTCACAGCAGTGGGACAAGGCCATCCCCTTTTCCCGAGGGCGCCACGACAGCGGGTGGAGGAAGCCGCCTCGGTGGTATACTCCCACATCTCCTTGCATCACGGTCCCGGGAAGGGCGATGTCGCCGAGGCTGAGTTTGTCGGAAACGGCTCCAGCCATCCCCAGGCTTATCAGCCTAGACGGCTCAAAGCGGTCTATCAGATGCTGCGCGGAAGCGGCCGCGAGGGATTTGCCTATTCCGGAAATGGAAGCCGTCAGCATGGACGCTCCGGCATACGCCACGAAGGTCTCGAAGGGGGCTTGTCCGTCTTTCTCCCAGAGGAGGCCGGAGGCGGTTTGAAGGCACAGGAGTTCCTGTCTCATTGCGCAGACAAATCCGGCCTTCGTCTTCACTGACCACCGCTCGATAGAATACGGAGGGCCGCTCTGAGGCTTACGCCCTCTCTTTCCATGCAAGCGTTGAGCCGGGAGGCGGCGGCATCGAGCACCTTGCGGTGTATCAGCGGATATAGCTCCGTGCAGGCCATGTCCAGGGCGTCCATGGGATCGAAGCCGACCCGGCATTTGGCGTGAGCCACGCTGAAGACGCGCTGCAGATCGGCGGCAACGCTGCCGCCGGGATGTGGATCGGCTGCGCTGTCGCGGGATGATGAGCCCGGGAGTTCCGGAAAAGTTTTGCTCGAGGCCAGCTCACGCAGGGTGCGGAGGTCCCCCCAACCACGCTCCCTTTTAAGGGCATTGAAGATTCGGGCAACGCGCCTGGAAAGGTCCGCGTGGGTCAATGGGTAGAGTTCGCGCAGGGATTCGTTCAGCGCCTCATGGACATTCGAGCCCTTCCCCACCAGATCCAGGGCCTTGCGGTATACCGCGTTAAGGTCGGCGAAATCGCTGGGTTTCAATTCTCCTTCTGCCATGCACTCATTTTACAACACGACAAAGAATCATCATGAGATCTTGAGTGTCAGGACGGGTACTATGGGAATTGAGTCGCGGTTGGGAGGAGACCTGAACGAATCGGCCGTCCCGATATTACCGGGCTGACGAGGTCCTTCTGTTAAAATTATCCGCAGGGAGGGTAAGGAGAGGAAAGGAGAGAGATGGGAGACCTATATGACGTTGTTGTGATCGGCTCGGGCATCGGCGGGCTCACCTCCGCGGCCCTCTTGGCTAAAAGGGGCATGAGGGTGCTGGTCCTGGAGCAGAGCCACAGGATCGGGGGATGCTGTTCAGCGTATGAGAAAGACGGCTACTCGTTCGATGTGGGAGCCGTTTTCATCTTGGCCCGAGAGATATATGAGAGATTGTTCGAGCTGCTGGGCTTGAGGCTGGAAGATCATCTGGAGATGCGCCTCATAGACCCCGTTTACGACATCTTCTTCGACAACGGCAACCGGGTGATGATCCACTATGACGTGGATAAGACCGTTGAAGAACTCAAGGCCGTCAATCCCCGCGAAGCCGAGAGATATCGCGATTTCTGCCGGGACATGTCGGCCATTTGGTCGGGGACCAAGGCAGCCGCTCAAGTTCCCTTCAAGTCTGTGGAGGAGGTGAGCAATCCCTTTTCCTTGGCGCGGAGGGTGCTCAACCCGATCTTCCTGCGCAACCTGGCCATGACCCTGCGGACAGCGTCGGGCAGTCAACAGAAGACCATCGACCGCTATTTCAGCGACTCCAACATGAAGGCGGTGGTGGGCTTCGAGAACCTCTACGCCGGGTTGCCCGCCAATCGCATCAACGGACTGTTCACCCTGCTCTCATATGTGTGCCACGAAGGCTATTACTATCCCAAGGGCGGTATGGTGGCGGTTCCGAGAGCTCTTGCAAGGATCCTCGAGGGATTCGGCGGGGAGCTGCGGACCGGGACGCGCGCGGAAAAGATAATTGAAAAAGACGGAAAGGCTTGCGGTGTCAGGTCGGCGGAAGGTGAGGATATTGCCGCGCGCGTCGTGCTCTCCAATGCGAGCTGCATCCCCACATATCTGCAACTGGTAGGGGAGGAGCGTTTGAGCAAGGCGTTTGTGCGCGCCCTCAAAGGATACAGGGTCTCCATCCCCGCCCCCATAGTCTATTTCGGCCTGCGAGAGCGGCCGCCTTTCAGGTGCCACTCGGCGGTGATGGTGGGCGGTCTGGAGAAGGTCAACGCCTACTGGGACGAATACTACGCGCACGGTTTGATGGCGCGCGTCGACGACATGCCGGTGGGGTTGACTTTCCCCAGCCTCGGCGACGATTCACTGGCGCCTCCAGGAAGGTATGCGGTATCGGCCCTCCTGCCCAGTCCTTATCGCTTGAAATACGATACATGGGACAGGGTTAAACCATATTTCATCGAAGAGGTCATAGCCTCAATAGAGCGGCGGGCTATCCCCGGTTTCGGCTCGATGGTGGAATTCGCCGAGATGACCACGCCGCTTGATTTCGAGAGGGAGCTCAATCTTCCCGAGGGGGCGATTTACGGTCTGGAGATGAGCGTTCCCCATCTGGGCCCCTTCAGGGCATCCTACCGTTCCCCCGTAATGGAGAACCTCTACCTCACGGGAGCCAGCACCAATCCCGGAGGCGGGGTGCCCCTGGTCATGATGTCGGGCATGTTCGCTACTTCCCTTATCCTGAGGGATATGGCGAGGCGCTGACGCATAAGCTGGGATCCCGGGGAGAAAAGGTGCAGGTCAGGGCCTTGGCGCTGATCTCCGGGGGCCTGGACTCGGTCCTCGCGGTAAGACTGATGCAGGAACAGGGGTTGGCGGTCATCGGCCTCTCCTTTAAATCACCCTTCTTCGGAAGCGGGGATGCGGAGAAAGCGTCGGAGCTCTTGGGCGTCGATCTTAAGGTGGAGGACATGACCGATAGCCTGCTGGAGATACTGCGCTCTCCCCGGCACGGCTTTGGAAAAAACATGAACCCCTGCATAGACTGTCATGCCGCCATGATAAAAATGGCGCTGGAACGGCTGGAGGAGATGGGAGCGGGTTTCGTGGTCACCGGTGAGGTTTTGGGAGAAAGGCCTATGTCGCAGAACCGACAATCCTTGGAAATAGTAGCCCGAGAAGCGGGGCGGCCGGAGTTGGTTCTGAGGCCCTTGTCCGCGAAGCTGCTCCCTCCCACTCTCCCGGAGATGAGAGGATGGGTGGACCGAGAACGACTTCTTGACATACGAGGGCGTTCCCGCAAGAGGCAGATGGAACTGGCGGAGCGGTGGGGGATATACTGGTACCGCTCGCCGGCAGGCGGCTGTCTGCTCACCGACCCCGCCTATTCTGGACGGCTGCGTGAGCTGATGGATAAAAGGCCCGGCTTCGGTCGCGCGGACGTGGAGCTGTTGCGGCTGGGAAGGCATTTTTGGGAAGGAGGATGCCTCATCGTGCTGGGGCGCAACCGTCAGGAGAACCGCGAGTTGGCGGGATTATCGCGCCCCGACGACGTCCTCATCAAGGAAAAGGGCAGGCCCGGACCTCTCGCGCTCCTGAGGCCGCCGGAAGGGGGATCGGAGCCGGGGGAAAGGGCATGGTCGCGGGCGGCGGAGCTTCTGGGGATTTACGGCAAAGGGAAAAACCCTCTTCGTCGGGTGGAGGTAGAGAAGTGGGACCCGGGAAAGGGAGAGCCCTGAGAAGAATATGTTCAAATTGAATATGTTGTTCATAATGTTATAATAGTCCAGGCGGCGCTGCTGTCGGGTAGAAGAGACGGAGGCAGGGTCGCAACGGGTGCTCGAAAGGGGTGTCATGAAGGAAAGATACGACTTCAAAGCCGTCGAGTCCAAATGGATGGAGAGGTGGGAGAAGGATAATATCTATGCCACCCGATGCGATGAGGACCGCCGCAAGATATATATTCTGGTGATGTTCCCTTATCCCTCGGGGCCCGCCCACATGGGGCATGTTGCCAACTATAACCTGGGTGACGTGCTGGCGCGTTATTACTATAGAAAGGGCTATAACGTCCTGCATCCCATGGGATGGGACGGTTTCGGCCTGCCCGCCGAGAACGCGGCGATAAAGTCCGGGGTGCACCCTGCCCGCTACACATGGGACAACATCGACAGGCTCCGCAGCGATTTAAAGAGGCTGGGCTATGCCTACGACTGGGGAAGGGAGATCGCCACCTGCTCCCCTGAATATTACCGCTGGACGCAGTGGCTTTTTCTGAAGTTCTACGAGAAGGGATTGGCTTACCGCGACCGAGCCAAGGCCAACTGGTGCCCGTCCTGCCGGACCGTGTTGGCCAACGAACAGGTCATCGAGGGGAAGTGCGAGCGGTGCGATTCTCAGGTAGAGAAAAGGTCCATCGAGCAGTGGCTGTTGAGGATAACCTCATACGCCGAGAGACTGCTCGGGGATACCGAAAGACTGAAGGGTTGGCCGGAACGGGTCCTGAACATGCAGCGCAACTGGATAGGGCGTTCCGAGGGGTGCGAAGTGACCTTCCGGATCGAGGAGGTCGGAGAGGATGTGGTCATCTATACGACTCGGCCGGATACTCTCTGGGGAGTGACCTTTTTCCTGCTGGCCCCCGAGCACCCTCTGGTAGACCGGTTGGTAAAGGGTACCCCGCGAGAGAAGGAGGTCGCTTCCTTCCGGGAGAGGCTCAAGGGAAAGACAGAGATCGAGCTCACGTCGCTGGAGGTGGAGAAAGACGGGGTCTTCCTCGGAGCGCATGCCGTGAACCCTGTCAATGGGGAGAGAGTGCCGGTTTGGACCGCCAATTTCGTCTTGATGGAATACGGCACCGGCGCGGTCATGGCGGTGCCCGCCCACGATCAGAGGGATTTCGATTTCGCCAGAAAATATGGGCTTCCCCTGAGGGTGGTGGTTCAGCCGCCGGAGGGAGTCCTGATCCCGGAGGAGATGGAATGCGCGTATGAGGGCCCCGGCACAGTAATCTCCTCCGGTGAGTTCAGCGGTCTCGACAGCGAGACGGCGAAGCGGGAGGCCATCCCCGATTACCTGGAGAGGATGGGATTCGGGCGGAGGGCGGTTAACTACCGCTTACGCGACTGGCTCATATCGAGGCAGAGATACTGGGGCGTTCCCATCCCTATCGTCTATTGCGACGTCTGCGGGATGGTTCCGGTCCCCGAGGAAGACCTCCCCGTCCTGTTGCCTGAGGATGTGGAGTTCAGCCCAGAAGGGCCGTCCCCCCTGGAGCGCTCCGAGGGATTCCGCTTCACCGCGTGTCCCCGCTGCGGAGGGAAGGCCCAGCGGGAGACGGACACCATGGACACTTTCGTTGATTCCTCATGGTATTTCATCCGCTACGCCGACCCCCACAATGACCGCGAGCCGTTTGCAAGGGAACCGGTCCGATACTGGCTTCCGGTCGATCAATATATCGGGGGGATCGAACACGCCATACTTCATCTCCTCTACTCCCGATTCTTCACTAAGGTACTCTATGATATGGGCCTCGTGGATTTCGACGAACCTTTTACCAATCTGCTCTGCCAGGGGATGGTGGTGCTGGGGGGGGCTAAGATGAGCAAGTCCCGCGGCAACATCGTCACTCCGGAGCGTTTTCTGCAGAGTCACGGAGCGGACACACTGCGCACCTTCATCCTCTTCCTGGGCCCGCCGGAAGCGGACAAAGAATGGAGCGACTCGGGCATCGAGGGCGCCCATCGCTTCCTCCATCGCGTTTGGAGGCTGGTGCATCGCTACTTGAGCATGGCCACTCTGAAGACCAACCCCGAGAGCGGGAGCGCCGAGGCGAGGAGGGAGCTGGCCCACTGGACTCACAGGACCATCCGCAAGGTCACCCAGGACATAGAGAGGTTCGCCTTCAATACGGCCAT
>JACVIY010000034.1 GCA_015711755.1 Candidatus Geothermincola secundus
AGCCGAGGAAGCCGTGGCAGAAGACCACCCCGGGCCTCGGCAGGCCGTCATCGTGCAGGCCCATCACCCCGGCAAGCGGGGTGCCGTCAAGACTCGGGAACACCACCTTCCTGAATCCCTCGGGGTAAGGATAGGCCTCGCCGGCCCTGCTGCCGCGGAGATAACGCCCGAACCGGGAGAGGTCGGGACGGCTGGAAGCGGCCAGGTTGACCAGATGCAGCCCCTGCGGCTCGTAAGGTATGCCGCGCAGCAGCGAGGATATCTCCTCCATGGACGCGCCTTTGGCCCCCCGGCGACCCGCGGGCGGGTATGAGGCATCAGATGCGCCCGCATGCGGGGCCGAGGTCGCGCCGCTTCCGCTGCCGCATTCGGTCTCCTTTTCCATGTTACGCATCGCTTTCCCCGCGAGCTCCGACCGGCCCCGCCCCCAGCATGCTCTCGCTCAACTTGCCCAGCGAGCTGACCAGGGCGGCGGCCTCCGTCTCGGTCAGTGCGCCCATGAGTTTCTCCGCCAGCTTCGACATCTCCGGAGCCACCTTCTCCCTCAGTTCCGCTGCCAGCTCCCTTCCCTTCTCGGTGAGGGTCACGTGGATCTGCCGGCGGTCCCTGCGGCTGCGCTTCCTGCGGACCAGGCCCTTCTCCTCCAGCCGGTCCACCAGCCCGGTGACGGCGCAGCGGGTGCGGGACAGCCGCCGGCTTAGTTGGCTCAGGGTCTGGCCCTCCTCCTCGCTGAGCAGGAGCAGCGCCCTGAACTGGGTGAAGGTTATGCGCTTCTCCCGAAGCCAGCGGTTGGCCCTCTCGTTCCAGGCTTCGGCTATGCCGGAGGCAGCCGAGACTATCCAGTCCAAACTCCCCGCCGGACCCCCGCCTATTTCCTTGCCCTGACGGTGCTCCATGCTCATCCTCCCGCATAAACGATTTACATATAAACTATTTACATATTGAGCATATCTTGAAGGGCTTGTCAACACAGAGACCTTCGCGCCTACCCCCGCCGCCGGCATGGGGGTACGAAGACCGCCCCGTTTCCCGCGGCCGCAAAAGGCCGTTGCAGCGGATCGAAAAATTACCCTCTTTTTAACCGCCCTTAACCCGACCTTTTCCACCATCGCCGAAGATGGGTGAGGATGGGAGCTCAGGATACTCGGAGGAGGTATGACCATGGGACGCTCCTGGAAAGCGGATGAAGAAAAGGTCGGCGCGAGACCTTCCGGGCCCTCTTTTCGCCGGACCGCGGCGTGGATAGCGGCCTCGGCGGGAGCCCACTTCCTGTGGATCAGCGCCCTCGAGGCACTGGTGTTCCGCTTCGACCGCGGGCTCTTGATGGAGGGTTGGGTCAATCTCCTCGCCTCCTCCGCCGTGCTCCTGCTCCCGGTGATGCTCGCGGCGCGCCGCCTTACAGCTAGGCTCGTTTCCGCGGGGGAGGGCTGCGGTTCCCCGTCTGATAGTTCGAACAACGGCACCCGGGGCCGGCTGATAGAGGCCGTCGAGAACTACCCCATACGCATCGGGATTTTGGCTTTTACCGCTTTCGTCCTCCTGGGGATGGAGCACTCACTGTTTCTCTTTCTGCGGGGGGATCTGCTGGGTTTCCTGGCCCTGAACCTCGCCCTGCAGGCGGTCTGCGTGGGCGCCTGCGCCGCCATGCTCCTTTACTTCTTCCTTCACCGTGAGCTCTATCCTCTGCGTCGTGAGGTCTACCCGCGGCTGGGCGGCGTCATCGAAGCCAGGGGGCTCACCTTGAAACACCGGGTCCTCGCGCTGGCCGCCCTGATAACCGCGACCTCCATAGTGCTGGGATGGACGACCTCCAACGTCAGTTCGGTCCATGTGGTACAGGAGCAGCTCCTGGAAAAGAGCAGGATTCACGCCAAGCTGCTGGGTGATCAGTTGGCGGGGCTGCTCTGCGCCAGGATCACCAGCCACTCCGGCCTCGCGGCCAAGGTGAAGTCCGAGCAGTTGGACGCGTCGGAATACGTCGAGCTCCTGGACCGCGAGGGCAATGTCGTCGAGGCCTTCAACCCCGAAAGCGGGGAGAAGGAGCCCGACTCCGCCCTGCTGGCGGAAGCGAGATCGGCGGCTCTGGAAGACCACGCCTCATCGGGTTCTTTCAAGGACAGGCGGGGAGGCATGATAGCCGCCTACGCCCCCACCGGCTACTACGGCATGAACCTGGTCGCCGTCGTGCCTATCTCGCCGTTCCTGGGGATCACCTGGAAGGTGGGGTTGGCCTTCCTCCTGCTGGGGCTGGTGGTGGCCACCATCTCCGCCGCCATGACCTGGTTCACCGTGAAATCCTTCAGCCCTCCGCTCAGCCGCCTGCTGGCAGCTACCCGAGAGGTGGGCAGGGGCAATCTGGCCACAGTCATTACCGTCGATTCGGCGGATGAGACCGGGGAACTCTCGCAGGCGTTCCGCAACATGCAGGAGAGCCTGCGCAGGATGATCGGCAGCTCCCAGCAGACTGCCCTGCAGGTGATGGACGAGGCCTCGGGTAATTACAGCGAGGCCAACACCATATCCTCATCCATGGGAAAAGTGAACCACTCCATAAAGACACTTACCGCGAGCGCCAGGGAGGAGCGGGAGAGACTGGAGAGGTTCAGCGAGCTGGCCCGGGAGGCCTCTCTGGCCACTTCGAGGATGGCGGTGCTGGTCAACGAGGTGGCCCTCGATTCCCAGGACTCACTGGACTGGCTCAGAAAGAGCATGGAGTTGATGGAGCGCGAGCTCTCCCGCGGGAGCGGTTTCGAGCTGCTCTTGAGCGACCTCTTCGGATGCCTGCTGAAGATGGCCGAGCTCTCGGAGGGCATCGTGGAGCTCTCGCATCAGGCCATCGAGCAGAACTCCATCATCACCCGCGACCTCGAGGAGATAAGGAGGCTGTCCGAGGGCAACGTTTCGGTCGCCGAGCAAATAAACAACAGCGTCGAGTCGAACAGCATGAGCCTGGAGCGCCTCGCCGCCTCCAGCCAGCGGCTGGCGGAGCTGGCGGTGCTCCTCCAGGCGCAGACCGCGGAGTTCGTCCTGGAGTGATGCGCCAGATGGGTCAGCCCTTCAGCCCTTCACATTTCACATTTACAGACTTGCGGCTATGGAAAAGCCCCCTCATCTTCGGTACAGCATAGAGAAACGGCGGTCTGCGCCGTGACCCCGCCGGATGTCTCAGGGTCTGATCGGGTGCGCATCGAGATCACGCCGTCTTTAACGAACAATCTCCCATTCTTTTACCCATTCTTAAGCGAAATCAAATCGCCCTTCAAGCTTGCGCGCTCAGAATATGAGCGTGGAAAGCCGATGGAGATGGATGTATTGGAACAGCTGGATCTGCCTTTGAAGGACCGCCGGCTCCTCGCGTCGCCGGCCGGGTTCGACAGCGAGATAACCGACTGGGACCGGCATACATACGAGCGCATCACCTCAACGGAACTCACTCCTGCGCAAGTGGAGTGGCTGTTGAAACCGGCGGAGATACATCTGCGGCAGGAGGAGGTGCTGGCGATCCACTGGCATCCCGAGTTCCTGCCGCTTGATCTCATCGCCCGGCGCATAGAGGCGGTCTATCCCAATGCCAGGGAGACGCTGATCATCCCCACGCAGCATAATGCCTTGATGTCCATCGGCGATCACGCGGGGGTGGAGGTGGACTGCTTTTCCCGCAGCTTCAACCGCAAGGTGCAGCTGCTCCTGCATATCAAGAAGGAGCGGGCGGATAAAGCACAGCGCCTCAGGTCCATGATCGATCAGACCTTCCGCTATCGCTCCAGCCAGCTCATCCAATTGCTGGGCGCCCTAAGCCAGCGGTCCCCGGGCGAGACGCTGAGCTCGGCGGCGCATCAGACCGGGGCGGACAGGCAGCTGGTGGACTTCGTCCGGGCGCATTCCCGCAAGCTCCTCCGGCTGATCGAGGAGAGATGGAAGACAACCCCGCCCTTCATGCTCCGCAACAAGCTGGTGGTCAGCTACTTCAACGAACTGCGCCGACTCTACGAGGACCGCCTGATAGACCGGGCGGTTATCCTCCTCGCCGAGGTGAAGAAGGGGGTGAAGGAGAAGTTCCCCCCTTCCCATTTCTTCGAGACTCGCGAGATGATCGAGGAGGCCCGTTCCTGCGGCGCGGGCATAGTCATCCCCCACCCGGAACAGTTCTGGCCGATACTTCTGGCGGACTATGACGTGGACGGATACGAGGTCTGGAACCCCCAATCGCGGCAGTATACCGAGTTCCTGGTGGATTTCGTGAACCGTCAGAACGGCCAGCGGAGGGGTCGGGAGCGGCTTCTGGTCTTCATGGGGGACGACACCCACATGTCGGAGAAGGTCATCGAGCCGAAGCTGCGCGACCCCGCCAAGGCCTCTCGGGAGATCGGCAGGCAGGCGGGGTGGGAGGACGAGTCGGTGATGGAGGCGTTACGGGCGGGAGGTTTCAATCGCGCCGCCATCATCAGGGAATATCGCGACAGGTTGGACGGTTGAGAGGGAAAGGCGGATCTCCATGGCCAGACCGGGAGAGTTCGAGTACGAATCGCTGCAGGACTGTCGGAGCGTTGCCTCCTACCTCGAGGCCATCGGTAGCGGCTTCGCCGAGGGAAAGCTGGCATTCGGAAGCGATGAGCAGCAGATGGTCCTGGAGCCCCGAGGGCTGGTGAAGCTGTCCATCAAGGCCTCCGTGAAAGGCGACCGGATAAAGCTGTCGGTGAAATTGAGCTGGTCGGAGAGAGGCGAACGGCAGAACAAGAGCAAGCCCCTCGTGATCGGCACGGCGGGAGATTAAAGGCCTATGTCCCGAGAAGTGCTGGAGAACTTCCGCTTTCTCCTCCTCGAGGTCATCAAACAGGCGGAGGACACTTACCGCGTGTGCCGGAAGCCCTCCCGCCAGGCGGTGGAGAGGATCGTGGCCAGGGACGATTACATAGACGAGTTGAAGGGGCTGATCCTGGCCAAGTGCTTCAACCGTCTTTCCGATCCCGCGGAGAAGGAAAACGTGGATAGCGGCCTGCTGCGGGCGATAGACGTGATAACCGGGAACCTGGAGCACATTGCCGACTACTGCGTGAACATCGTGGGGCAGCTCTCCTATCTCGAGGAACTCTCCACCCTTCAGGAATTCGACTACGAGTCCATGTTCACGGAGGCCCTCGGCTCCCTGCGCCTGGTGGAGGAGGCCCTGCTGAAAGGGGACATCTCCTTGGCCTTGAGGATATGCAGGAGCGAGGCAGAGACCGACCGCCTCTACGACCGATGTTTCCGCCTGATAATGGAGGAGCTGAAAAAGGGCCAGCGGGCCGGGGACCTGGTGACCGTGCTGTTCATCTTCCGCTACCTGGAGCGCATGGGGGATTCCCTCTTGAACATCGGCGAGTCTCTCATAGGGAGGTCGGTCGGTGAGGAGATAAAGATACGCCACTTCCAGGCCATCGAGGAGGCCCTGTCGGAGGTTGAGGGAGAGGACGGCGCCCGCGATTTCCGTTTCAGGAGGCTGGCGGAGACCCGCTCGGGATGCAAGGTGGGCATGGTCCTGCGCTCGGGAGGGGGTGGGTCCCGGGGCATCATCTTCAAAGACGGGCGCAAGGAGAAGGTCCTCAGGGAAAAGGAGAGCTTCGAGGAGTGGGATAGGATCATTCCCGGACTCACCCCCAAGGTCATAGGTTTCCACGATGAGGGGGATACGGCATCCCTGCTTGTTGAGCATCTGCCGGGGAGCACCTTCCAGGAGATCCTGCTCAGCGAGAGGATGGCCATGGTGGAGGAGTGCCTGGGGCTGATACTGGAGACGCTGCAGACGATCTGGGAGAAGACCCTGATACCCCGCCCGGTATGCGCGGACTTCGCGGGCCAGATGGCGGCTAGATCGGAGGAGGTCCTGAAGGTGCATCCCGATTTCAGGGGCGCTGCGTTGACCGTCTGCGGCCTGCGGGAAGACCCTCTGGATAGATTATTGGAGAGGGTCCGTGAGGTAGAAGCTTCGAACCCGGCATCCTTCCAGGTCCTCATCCACGGCGACCTCAACAGCGACAACGTCATCTGCGACCGCCGCAACAACTGCGTGTACTTCGTGGATCTTTACCGCTCGGCTTACTCCGACTACGTCCAGGACCTCTCCGTTTTCATGGTCTCCTGCCTGCGCCTGCCGGTCAGCGACAACGCCTTCCGCCGCAGGATACAGAAAGTGGAAGCGAGCTGCCTGGATTCGGGGCTGGATTTCGCGGCCCGGCAGAAAGACGGGGGTTTCCGAAGGCGGCTGGCCCTGGGGCTGGCCCGTTCTTTATTCACCTCCACCAGGTTCGAGCTCGACCCCAGGCGCTCGCGGGACATGCTCATGCGCGCGGTTTACTTGATGAAGGAGTACTGCCGCTGGGACGAGAGAGGCGGGAGAGCCGGAGAGATGCTCGGGGAGGTGCTGGCTTTCTAGCCCAAAGCCGTGGGAGGCAAGGCAGCAGTGAAAAAGAGGATAGCGGTGATGGGCGTGAGGGGCGGATGGTCCACCGAGCGCCTGGCGGATCTGCTGGAGCGGCGCACCGGCTTCAGGTGCATCCTGGAGGTGGAGGGGCTGGTATGCGACCTGCGCCACGGCCGGCTGCGCCACGGCGACCTCTTTCTGGACGAGCTCGATGCCCTCCTAATCAAGAAGGCGGGGAGGGACTATTCGCCGGTGATGCTTGACCGCCTCCAGCTGCTCGGCCTGCTGGAGAGCAGGGGCGTGCCCGTTTTCTCCAGCCCCGCGCGCACTGCCCGCGCCGTGAACCGCCTGAGCTGCACGCTCACGTTGAGGGAAGCGGGCGTCCCCATCCCCCCGACCCTGATAACCGCGGACATAAGGGAGGCGGCGGAGGCGGTGGCGGAGTTCGGGGCAGCGGTGCTCAAGCCCATATACACCACCAAGGCGAGGGGCATGCGCCTGGTGAACGGGAGCGGGGCGGTGCGGGCCGCTCTGGAGGACTTCAGGGCCGAGGGCAACCAGATGTTCTATGTCCAGAAGAGGATGGACCTGCCCGGCAGGGATCTGGGTCTGGTTTTCATCGGAGGCGAGTTCATCGGCGCCTACGCCCGGGTGAGGGCCGCCGATTCCTGGAACACCACCACCGCCAACGGGGGCACCTACGCCCCCTGCGATCCGTCCCCCGAACTGGTGGAGCTGGCATGGAAGGCGCAGGCCCCTTTCGGGCTGGACGTGACCTCGGTGGATCTGGCGCAGACCCCCGACGGCCCGGTGGTCTTCGAGGTCTCCGCTTTCGGCGGGTTCAAGGGCCTCTGGGAGGCCTCGGGCGTGGATGCCGCGGAGGCGCTGGTGGACCACGTGCTGAAGGGGGTCTGAGAGATGGCCGGGCCGGATATCGCCCGCATGGCGGAGCAGCTCCTCTCCCGGGAGAAAACCGACCATCGACTGCTGCTGCGCTTCCACCGCTGCCATCTCGAGCTGCTATGCAACAGGGCTGAGATGAGGGAGCGGCTCGGCGCATATTTCCGCACTTTCGTCCGGCCGCCCGGCGAGGCCGACATAACCGTCGCGCTGCTGGAAGGTGACGTCCCCTTCGAGGATATGGAGCTGTTGGAACACCGCTCCGCCTCGCCCTCGAGGCCGGGCAAGCCGCCCAAGGAGGCATACGCCGAGCTCGAGGGGGGGCGCCTGGTGCGCAAGCTCAAAAGCGGCATGACCTTCCTCTTCGGCAGCGGGATCAACATCGCCGCCGGGCCCTGCCTGAAGAACCTCAATCAGGTCATCAACTTCGTCATCAACCGCTACATCCAATGGATGGTGGACCGCGGTTGCCTGCTCCTGCACGCCTCGGGGGTCTCCTTCGGCGGGAAGGGGATCGCCGTGTGCGGGGAAGCGGGGACGGGCAAGTCCACCCTGGCCCTGCGGCTCATGGAGGAGGGGGCCCTCTTCCTCAGCAACGACCGCTTGCTGCTGCGTCCGGAAGAGCGAGGCCTCTGGCTCTACGGGCTGGCCAAGCAGCCGCGCATCAATCCCGGGACCGCCCTTAACATCGGTAGCGTGAACGCTTTGCTGCCCCGGGAGAAGATGGAGCGTTGGCTGGGGATGGACGGCGATGAGCTCTGGGGGCTGGAGGAGAAGATGGACGTGGACATCCGGGGCACGTATGGGGAGGGGCGCGTGGAGACCGACCCCGTGCCCCTCTCAGCTATTATCGTGCTGCGGTGGTCGAGGGGCGGGGGGGAAGCGCGGTTCACGCGGGTTTCGCCCCGGGAGAGGCCGGATATCCTGGGCTCCTGCCTAAAATCTCCGGGCGTCTTCTACCTGGGGAGTCGGGATCCGTGGGGGATGGCCGACGGCGATCTCGCCGAGATGCTCAAGGGCACACCCCTTCTTCTGGCGGAGGGCGGCATAGATTTCGACGGGGCTGTCAGGGAATGCCTGGAGCTGGCGGGGATGGGGGAGAAAGCGCGATGAGAGTCACCATAACCCGCAGCAGGGAGATGCCCGACCCCGTGCTGCTGGCCCGCTATCGCAGAGCCCCCGAGCTGGGCCCGCGCATCCTCTTCTTCAGCGGGGGAAGCGCCCTGCGCCGTCTTTGCGGCCGGCTCATAGAATACACCCACAACTCCATCCATCTCATAACCCCTTTCGATTCCGGCGGGAGCTCCGCCGCCCTGAGGGACGCCTTCGGCATCATCGCCGTGGGGGACATCCGCAACCGCATCATGGCCCTGGCCGACCTCTCGGTGACCGGCAACCCCGCGGTATACCGGCTCTTCTCCAGCCGCCTTCCCGCGGATGCGGATGAGGAAGAGCTGCTGCGGCAGCTGGATGACATGATCAAGGGCAAGGACCTCCTGGTGAGGGAGATACCCCATCCCCTGCGCAAGATCATCCGCAATCACCTGAGGTTCTTTTGGGAGGCCATGCCGGAGGGTCTCGACCTCAGGGGAGCCAGCTTGGGCAACCTGGTGCTGGTGGGAGGGATGCTCAACAACAGGCAGCATCCCGACCCGGTGATCTTCCTCTTCTCCAAGTTGGTGGAGGCCAGGGGCGTCGTGCGACCGGTGGTCAACCGCGACCTCACCCTCTTCGCCGAGGAGGAGGGAGGGGCTCTTCTGATAGGCCAGCACAACTTCGCCCGCAGCGGCGAGGGGGAGGCCGCCCCGATAAAGAGGATCTGCCTGTCCCGCAACCGGGAATGGTTGGATCCGGTGGACGTGGAGATAAGGAACAAGGTCAGGAGCCTGATCCTGCAGGCGGAGCTGATCTGCTATCCCATGGGCAGCTTCTACTCCAGTCTGCTGGCCTGCCTGCTGCCCAGGGGAGTGGGCAGGGCGGTTATGGACAATGACTGCCCCAAAGTCTATATCCCCAACACCGGGCGCGACCCCGAGCAGAGGGGGATGACGGTGGGGGATTCCGTGCGCGCGCTCCTTTCCTTTCTCAAGCGCGATCTGGGCAACCATCAGCCGGACCGCGCCTTCCTCGATTTCGTGATCCTGGACCGGCGGCCGGATTCCTATTCCATGCCCCTGGACCCGGATGAGCTGCGGGGGATGGGGCTGGAGGTTCTGGTGGGGGATCTGGTCACCGAGGAGAGCCGCCCTCACCTAGACGAGGGCAGATTGCTGGAGATGTTGCTGTCGCTTACTTAAGGATCGCAGGGAAAGGGGGTGAAGTGTGATGTCCGCAAAGAGAGAGGTGAGCTTCGAGGGCAAGATCGACCTGGACCGGGCCGCCGATTACCTGGAGGAGATTGCGGATAGCCTTAAGGCCGGCAAGCTGGTGGTGGAGAGCGGCCGCGAGGTCCTGGTGCTGCAGCCCTCCGAGGTGGTGAAGCTGGAGGTCGAGGCGGAGAGCAAGAAGGACGAGGAGGAGCTCAAGATCGAACTGAAGTGGAGCCGCCTGATGGTGGCGGAGGGCGAGCCCGCTCTGAGGATCTCCTCGGTGGAGCCCGCTTCCGCCGCGCTCGAGAACCCCTCCGCCGATGAGGATGAGGAGGAGGCGGAGGAGGAGCATCCGGAGGAGCCGGAGTGAGGCGGACGCCCGGTTGCCCGGCTGCTCGGATTATCTGACTATCGGCCGGGATGTGTTATCGGCCGCTGAACGCGAAGGGCTCCCCTCTCCGGAGGGGAGCCGCCCTTTTCCGGGACGTGATCTCGCCCGCGCGCAAGTGACCATGTGATATATTGATGGTCGCCCCCGACACGGAGCGTATCGGATTCAGCAAGACAAGCAGCATGAGTGGCAGGAGAGGACGCGGAGATGATGCGTTATTTACTGGTCGCGGTCGGAGGGATGCTCGGAGCGGTGTCGCGCTACGGGCTGTCGGGGTGGATATCGGGAGCCGCCGAGGGGAGTTTTCCCTATGGGACGCTGGCGGTCAACGTCATCGGCTCTTTTATCATCGGGTTCTTCCTGACCCTGGCCCTGGAGAGGTTTTCCTGGAGCCCGGAGATAAGGGTCTTCTTGGCCGTGGGGTTCCTGGGAGCTTTTACCACCTTCTCCACCTTCAGCTACGAGACGGTGGAGCTGCTGCGAGAGGGGATGTACGCCATGGCCGCCGCCAACATGGGCGCCAGCCTCCTGGGGTGCCTGGCGGCCACCTTCGCGGGGGTCATGCTCGCGAAGCTGATCTGAGGGGCGAGTGACGTATGGACCGCCCCCGCGAAGCCGGCCTGAGGAGATGAGCTACATGAAGATCGAGGGAGAGGCGAAGCTGCTGACCATCTACGTGGGGGAGCGGGACC
Source organism: Candidatus Geothermincola secundus (assembly GCA_015711755.1). Taxonomy (GTDB): domain Bacteria; phylum Actinomycetota; class Geothermincolia; order Geothermincolales; family Geothermincolaceae; genus Geothermincola_A; species Geothermincola_A secundus. The sequence continues at coordinate 10,693 of JACVIY010000034.1, forward strand.
ACTACCACCATCGGCCCCTCCACCAGGCCATCGTGGAGGCGCTGAAGGAGAAGGGGATAGCGGGAGCCACCGTCTTCCGCGGCATCGAGGGCTACGGAAAAGCGAGCCGCATCCACACCGCATCCATCCTCCGGCTCTCCGAGGACCTTCCCGTGGTCATCCAGGCGGTGGACAGGGAGGAGCGCATCAGGTCGGTCCTTCCCGTCATCGACGAGATGGTGTCCGACGGCCTGGTGACCCTGCAGGACGTGGACGTCATCATCTACCGCGCCTAAACGCCCCCGACCATTTTCACCGCGTTGCCACGCCGCGGTGTCAGCCGCGGTGTCAGACACCGTTATCACAAATTATCACAAAACGCTGGTCGGGTAAAAGCATTTTCCCTGCTCAGCGCCTTGCCGCCTCCCTCCGCCCAGCCGCCATCCACACCGCGGTGTCAGACACCGTTATCACAAATTATCACAAATCGCTGGTCGGGTAAAAGCATTTTCCCTGCTCAGCGCCTTGCCGCCTCCCTCCGCCCAGCCGCCATCCACACCGCGGTGTCAGACACCGTTATATCATTCGGCAGACGGCTGGCGGGACCTGCTGGAGCCGATCGTTGAAAGATACAGGGGCACGGGTAAGAAGCTCTGCTACCGGGGCGACGCCGCCTTCGCCTCGCCGGATAACTACGACTACCCGGAGGAGAAAGGCATCCTCTATGCAATAAGGCTCAAGGCCAACGCCAAGCTCTACGAGCATATCGAGCACTTATTGACCCGCCTGGTGGGCAGGCCTCCGAAGAAGCCAAAGGTCTTCTGCCACGACTTTACCTACCGCGCCGGCTCCTGGGGCAAGCCCAGGAGGGTGGTGGCCAAGGTGGAGCGGCGCTCAGGTGAGCTCTTTGCCCGGGTCGGCTTCATCGTCACCAACTTGAGCAAGAAGGCCGAGAACGTGGTTAGTTTCTACAACCAGCGGGGCAACTGCGGACGATACATCAAGGAGGGCAAGAACCCTATGTCCTGGACCCGCCTTTCCTGCTCTCGCTTCATCCCCAACCGGGTGAGGCTGGCTCTCTTCGTCCTCGCCTACAACCTGGCCGACTTCTTCAGGCGCTTCGCTTTGCCGAAGGAGGCGCCCTCCTGGTCGCTTCAGAGTATCCAGCTGAAGATGATCAAGATAGGGGCCAAGGTCATCTCCCACGCCCGGCGCACCATCTTCCGACCGGCGGAGGTGGCGGTGTCAGAGGCCCTGTTCACCAAGATGCTTGCCCGCATCCACGGACTGAGACATGCGCCCGGCTGAAGCCGTGCTTGACCCGCCAATCCACCGGCATGAACATGCACGCAGGGGTAGAAGCATGCCGGAATCGGGCGAATATGTCTATTACGGGCAGGCTTCTGAGACAATAAGAGAAAAGAGAGGCGAATTGACGGGGAGATGTGCGACCGGGCACCGTGGTAGTGGCAGAATACTGGCGAAGAGAAGCGCATCAGGTTCAAATGAGTAATATCGGTTAAAAATTATTCTGGTAACTCCGTTGCTCCAGAAGCAATGCTGCATGACTTGAGTGGAATGCGGATATAAAAAGTGTCGTCTTGATTGTATATAGACCGAGATGGGTTGCAGGCGCTGAATTATCCCCATAAACACCAAGCAGGCCGTCGGCTGCCGCCTCTGAACTGCTCTTTTATTCCTGGTGGGGGAGGCAGGGTTCGAACCTGCGAAGGCTGCGAGGGTGAAGAGGTGTTCCGTTGGGAGGCGCTACTTCGAGAAGTATCATTTTACCAGCGACTCTCTGGTCGTCTTCATGTGCAATGCCGCATCGCTCAAGATGCCGCTCAAGGTCCCTACCTTCAAGGTTTGTGCCTGTGGATGGTCAGGTGATGCTCTCCCTTTAGGGTTGAGGTCAGGCGAAGATGGCTTTCAGCTTGTCTGGTTATCTCATACCCGAATCTCGTGAGGAGCCCTGCAGATTATTCTCCTCCGATGTCTCTCGGATGCTTCATGCAACCATAACCTCGTCCCTGACGAAGTGAAGCCTTACTAATTTAGGCGATTCATCCTCATCGAAAGGGCAATGGAGAGCATCGATAACGGCTTCCTTTACCTCTTCGAGCGACTCGCCTTCCGTGAAGATGGGATAGCCGAGTGCCTTGGCCTCAAAACCAACCTCTGCCGATTCTTCAACAAGAAAGACGATCTCACTGCTCACGAGCATTACCTCCGTCCGAAATCTTCGCCTTTAGAGATTGTAGCACTCCATCATGATAGACGGCTAAGGAGACATCGACACTCCATATGGAGGAACCGCTGAGAGATGTGGCAATATGTGGATTCCAACCCACAAAACCGAATGGACAGGCTTAAAACCTGCCCATTTATGCTGGTGGGGGAGGCAGGGTTCGAACCTGCGAAGGCTGCGCCAACGGATTTACAGTCCGTCCCCTTTGGCCACTCGGGTACTCCCCCGCATATAACCTTCGGGCGCCCCAACTGGGGGCAGAGAGCATTATAACAGCCCCGCGCCCTCAATCAAACCCGCGATTCGCATCATGCCCGTGAGCCGCGAGCCCTTGGTGCCGCGCGCCGAACTCAGGCGCCTCTCTCAACCGGATCCTTTGGAGGCCCCCACTCTTCCAGACTGGGGTATATGGGGAAGACCTGGTCCAGACCGGTGAGGCGCAGCACCTTGAGCACGCTATCCCGGCAGCAGACCAGGCTGACGGAACCCCCCGCCGAGCGCACCCGCTTGAGCGTGCCCACCAGCACTCCCAGGCCCGATGAGTCCATAAAGGAGAGCCCGCCCAGGTCCAGGATGATGTCCCGGGCCCCCTGATCCAGCGTCTCGTATATCGTCTTCTTCATCTCGGGAGCGGTGTGCAGGTCGATCTCGCCGCTGAAGCTGAGCACCTGAACGCCGTTGTGGAGTTTTTTTTCTACCTTCACCCTTCCGCCTTTCCGTGACGCATGTATTTCCGATCCGCGCTCGATCCCGCTTATCTGAATACTATTACGGATTCGAATATAATTCAATCAGCAGGCGGCGGCGCGGCGTCCGATCCCGCCGCGGCCAATCCGGAGCGAGCGTCTCCGGGGGCCGCCGCGCGGTTTCGAAGGCAGCGTGCCGGGGTAGATAGGATGAGGCGCCGAAGGGCGCGGCCCCAGGCCCCGGCCCGTGAGGAGGAAGAGCCCGTTGAGCGGAGAGGAAGAGGTCGTAACCTTGAGAGCCACCGCTCTCCCTTTCTACGCCCAGGTCATCCGGGTAGCGGTCTTCTTGTTGGCCAGCCGACTGGACTTCGACCTGGAGCAGGTGGAGGACCTGCGCATAGCGGTGGACGAGGCTTGGAACCACGCGATCTCCCATTCCTCACCGCAGGATGAGGTGGAGGTGGAGATAGGGGTGAGGCCGGGGGCCATGCGCATCGAGGTGACCTCCTCCATCAGCGCGGGTAAGAAAGAGCCCGCGGACATCTCCGAATCCTTCAGCCGGCTCATCCTCGACGCGGTCTCCGACGATTTGAGGGTAGAGCACGAGGGAGGGCGCTGCCGGATCACCCTGAACAAACTCAAGGAAGGCAGGGGTTCCGGTGACGCGGGACACCGGCGATAACGCGGAGGAGATGAAGCGTCTCCGCGGGGAGCGGGTGCGCGAGCTCTTTCATCGCTTGCGTTCCGACGGGGACCTCGCCTGCCGGGACCAGCTCATCGCCATGCATATAGGCCTGGTGGAGTACCTGGCGAGGCGTTTCTCCAATCGCGGCGAGCCCTTCGAGGACCTCCTGCAGGTGGGCTTCGTGGGATTGATAAAGGCCATCGACCGCTACGATTTGGATCGCGGGGTGGAGTTCGCCACTTATGCCACCCCCACCATCATCGGGGAGATAAAGCGCTACTTCCGCGACAGGAGCTGGACTATCAGGGTGCCGCGCCGCCTGCAGGCGCGGGATGCCCAGATGAGCCAGGCGGTGGAGCGTCTGGCGCAGCAGCTGAAGCGCACGCCGACCATACAGGAGATAGCGGATTACATGGGCATATCCGAGGAAGAAGCGGTGGAGGTACTGGAGAGTTCGCACATGTCCAACTACCTCAGCCTGGATGGGATGGGGGCCGAGGATGCCTCCGACAAGAGCTTCTCCCTCCTGGAACAGCTGGGGGAGGAGGACCGCGAGTTCTTCCTCAGCGAGCATCGCGCCACCATATCCCAGATGGTGGGCCGCCTGGACCCCAGGGAGCAGCGCATCCTCTTCATGCGCTTCTTCCAGGGGATGACCCAGATGGAGATAGCCCGCGAGATAGGCATATCCCAGATGCACGTCTCCCGTCTCCTCACCCGCATCCTCCAGAAGATGAGGGAGGCGCTGGGAGAATGACTCGGAGCCGGAGGCGGTAAGCGCCTGCGTTCAGGCATCGCGTCATGCGGGATATCTTTGGCGATGATCAACGCCTCAGCCGAGTTAGACACAATATATTGTGCCCATGTCGCTGAGACGGGGGTTCCCGAAGGGAACAGGAGGGGACATCCGGCCGTCTTAAGTGGTAAAATAAGGAACGAGGAGAGTAAAAAAAAGGGAAGCACCGACCCAGATAGCGCAGGAAGACCGCGAAGATCTCATCCAAAGGCCGCGAGCCGGTCGTTTCCCCAGCGAGGTGGTATAAAGATGAAGCAGGACGGCATCGGTAGCGCCAACCTCACCGAGATAAAGGAGATAATGCGGCAGATGGTGGGAAAGCTGGTGCGCATCTCGGTGAAGGAGTCCAAGCCCAAGACGCATTGGGAGGAAAAGGAGGGCGTCATCGAGGGGGTTTACCCCACCGTCTTCCTGTTCCGTTTCAAGAACCGGCGCAACGTGGACGAGAGAGTGGCCTACAGCTACGTGGACGTGGCCATCGATGACGTGAAAATCCTGGAGAACTGAGGCGGCGGAAGAGGGCCGTCACGCCGCTTTCCTTGGAAGATGCGCCCATGATATTCATCGGCACGGCGGGCTTCTCCTACGAAGACTGGAAGGGCGTCTTCTACCCGGAGCGCATGGCCTCCCGCGACATGCTGCGGTTCTATGCAGAAAACTTTCCGGTGGTGGAGGTGAACAGCTCCTGGTACGCCATCCCGCCCCCCTCTCGTTTCGCCTCCATGGCCGGACGGACCCCCGAGGGCTTCCGCTTCGTGGTCAAGGCCTATCAGGGCATAACCCATAAGGTCCCGGGCAGACCCGAGGACTTCATATCCTTCCTTTCTTCCTTGCGTCCTCTGGAGGAAAGCGGCAAGCTGGCCGCGGTTCTGGCCCAGTTCCCCTGGGGGTTTCGGAACACCGCGGAGAACCGCGGTTACCTCGAGCGCCTGCGCGAGATGATGGGGGAGAGGCCTGTGGTGGTGGAGTTCCGCAACCGGCAGTGGGTCGAGGAGGGCACCTGGGAACTGCTGCGGCGGCTGCGGCTCTCCTTCTGCTGCGTGGACGAGCCGCCGCTTGAGGGGCTGGTGGAGCCGATGGCGGTTTTCACCGCCGAACCCGCCTACGTGCGATTCCACGGCCGGAACAGGAAGACCTGGTGGGACCGCGAGCGGGAGTCCTGGGAGCGCTACGACTATCTGTACAGCCCGGAAGAGCTGGGGGAATGGCGGGGAAAAGTGGGGGCGCTGGCCAAGCGGGCGCGGGACGTGTACCTGATCTTCAATAACCATTATAGGGGTCAGGCGGTGCGCAACGCCCGCATGATGGCCGGCATACTGCCGCGAGACATGGTGGTGCCGCTAAGGGAGGGCGTTGCCGGAAGGGACGGCGCGGGGGAAGCGGGGCGCGCCCTCTTTGGGGAAAAGGACTGGGACTGATCGGGCGCCTCCTGCCTGACCCGCCCTCATCGATGCGCCTCGCGTCGCCTCAACGGTTCCGCAGCGCTTCAAGCGCCTCCGCGATGCTGCTCACGGCGATGACGCTCATGCCCGGCGGGAGCTCGCTTATCTCGCTGCAGTTCTCTGGCGGGGCCAAAAAGACGGTGGCGCCCGCCTCCGCCGCGGCGCGTATCTTCATGTCGATGCCCCCGATGGGGCCCACCGACCCGTCGGGGAAGATCTCCCCCGTTCCCGCCACCAGGCCCTCTTTCACCACCCCCCCTTCCTCCAGGACGTTGATGATGCCCAGGGCGAGCATCAGCCCTGCGGAGGGCCCCGTGAGCGCCTCCGTGTCTATCTCCACCTTCAGAGGGAAGCTGTAGAGGACGCGGTCGCGGGTGATTATCCCCAACGCTGCCGCCTCGGGTTCGCCGGGCTTGGAAGTGAGGGCGACCCCCACCTCCATCCGCGACGCTTTTCCACCGTCCCCATCCTTTGCCTCTCTCTCCACGACGAGGCTCACCACCTCGCCCGGCTGCTTGTCGGCGAGGGCGTCGCGAAGGCTCTCGGCGTCCTCGACCGCTTTGCCGTCGAGCTCGACCACGGCGTCTCCCACCTTTAAAAAGGCGTAAACGGGGGCATCGGGCAGTATCCCCAGCACCAGGGCGCCCGCCCTCTCCTCTTCCACGTGATAACCCGACTCGCGCAGAGCCACCGCCGTGGCGGTCTCCTTGCTGATGCGCATGAGCAGATCGGAGCGCAGGTTATAATCCTGCAACCTTCCCCCTTCACCCACCAGCTCGCGCAGGGGTTCCAGGCGCGCCCCGACCAGTGCCCGCGCCAGGACGCCCAGGGAGGGAAGGGGGTCGAGCCTGACCGAGGTGAGGAAGATGCGCCCCTCATCGAGACGGGGATGCCCCTCCACCGATATCTTGGGCTCCACCGCCTCGGCGGAACCCGGAGATACCGAATAGTAGAAAGTGGGGAGCACCAGCAGGAAGACCAGGAGGGGCAGGGCCATGCCCGCCGCCGTGATCAAGGCCTCTTTTCGGGGTCGCCGGTGGCAGGTGCCGCCTCCGACGCGCGAATCTCTTTTCGCGAAAAACCGCACCCTGCCGCTCCCTCATTCCAGCACCATATCCACGGGGCGCCCGCATCTGCCGCAGGACCGCTCCTTGATGCCCACGACGCTGGCGCGATAGCCGTCGCGCCTCACCAGCAGGTTGCCGCACTGCGGGCAACGGGTATGGCTCCCCTCGGCGAGGCGCACGTTGCCCAGGTAAACGTAGGAGAGTCGGCGCTCCGCTATCTCCTTGGCCCGCAGCAGGGCGCTGGGCGGCGTGGGTTCCACCTTCATCTTGTAGGCGGGGAAGTAAGCGGAGAAATGCAGGGGAACCGTGTCCCCCAGGGAAGCCACGAAGTCGACCAGCTTCTCCACCTGCTCGGGTGCGTCGTTGAGGCCGGGGATGAGCAGGTTGGTTATCTCCAGGTGGATGTCCAGCTCGCGGGCGCGGCGGCAGGTCGCCAGCACCGGCTCCAGGCGGGACTTGCAGATCTTGCGGTAGAAGCCGTCATCCATCGATTTCACGTCCACGTTCATGGCGTCGATATGAGGAGCCAGGCGCTCGAAGGGCTGGGGATTGTAGAATCCGTTGGTTACCAGGACGTTACTGAGCCCCCGCTGATGGGCCAGCTCCGAGCATTCCAGCACGAACTCGTACCAGATGAAGGGCTCGTTGTAGGTGTAGGCGATGCCGAAGGAGGAACTTTCCAGCGCCTCTTTTACCAGGCGCTGGCCGCTTATCTCGAAGACCCGGGCATCCGGCTGCAGCATGTGCCAGTTCTGGCAGAAGTCGCATCGTTGATTGCAGCCGCGCGTGCCCACCGAGTATATGAGCTCCCCGGGCCGGAAGTGGTAGAGGGGCTTTTTCTCCACGGGATCCAGATTGGCGGCCATGGCTTTTCCGTATATCTCCGAGTAAAGGCCGCCGTCCCGGTTGACCCTCGCGTAACAGAACCCCCGCTTTCCCTGGGGGATGACGCATTCCTGGGGACACAGCCTGCAGCGTACCTTTCCGCCGTCAAGCCTCTCGTAGAACATGGCCTCTCTCATCGGCGACCCCCCCGCTTCCTTTTAGCCGCCAAACAGGTCAATCACCGAATATCATACACGGCGCAGACAGGCGATTCGACTTTTTCGCTTCTCGACGCGCGGAAACTTCGTGGCAAAGCGCCGCGCAAACGGCTTGATCGCGTGGGCCTTTGACGGATGTCATCGGTTTGACCGGTCGCCTCCTGGCTTTATAATAACGATAGCATTCAAGGAAAAGCGGGCATATTACGATAAACCTCCTGAGGACAAAGAAAGGAGCACGGGCTTGGCTGCGACCCTGAAGGCCTTGCGGGATGAACGCGGATTCAGTCTTCTCGAGCTGCTTATCACTCTGCTGGTGATATCCATACTGGTGGGGATAGCGGTGGCCTCCTATTTCTTTTCCACGGGCAAGGCGGGAGAGACCGCCTGCAAGTCCAACTTGAGGACCATCCGTGGGGCCATCACCACCTATCAGGCGGCCAATTCCGGGGAATATCCGCCCGACCTGGACAGCCTGGTCCCCGATTACATCAAGGACGACAAGGGGCTCACCTGCCCGGTGACGGGGGAAAAGTACGAATACGACAACATCACCGGGGAAGTGCGCTGTCCCAATTGCGAGCCGTGATGGAAGGAGGCAAGGAGGGGAGGGGCGACCGTTGAAGTACGCGAAGTTCCAGCAGGTCATCTTCGGGATAATGATACTGGTGATCCTGGCCACGTCCCTGGCCATGGGGGTGCACAAGCCGGACGCGGTAGAGATAACCGGTCAGGCGCTTATCCTGTTGGTGATAATCGCCGGCATGAACTGGGGCTACCGGATGGGCATCCCGGCGACGGCTGCCTGTTTCGCTCTTTACGCCGGCCTGCGACTGGGCCTGCGCGGCGAGTTGACCACCGCGGCCCTCTGGGAGCTCGTCGCCTTCAAGGCCGTCATCTACTCGGTTCTGGGCCTGCTCTGCTCGCATATGCACAACCAGATGCGCTATCTCTTCGTGAAGCTCGAGCATCAGGACTTCATCGATGACGAGACCCAGATAGGGAACAAGCGTTTCCTGCTCAAGGAGCTGACCTCGCGCATCAATGAGAACGAGCGCTACGAGATCCCCTTCAGTCTGGTCTCCTTCACCCTCGACCCCGAGATGTTGGACATGCTCAAGAGCACTCGGGGGGTCAGCGTCCTCAGGGACATCAGCACATCCATCCTCAAGAACGACACCCGCTCGGTGGATGAGCTGGCCCGCCTGGAGAACCGGCTGTTGGTCTTGCTGCCCAGCACCCGTAAGGAAGGCGCCAGTGTCTGCTGCCGCCGCCTAGAGGGGAAGATGATGCGTTATCTGGAGCATCACTTCTCCAACGGGGAACTGCAGAAAGCCATGCGGGTGCAGATACTCGAATATCCCGAGGACAAACAGGAAATAGAATCCCTGGTGAGCTCCCTCCGCTCCGAGCTGGAACAGGATAAGTCCGGAAGTCTGTTGGGAAGCCTCAGGCGTTGAAAAGACCCGTTGTCGGGAACGTTTTCCCGCGGGGAGTGGTTTCCCGGGTCTGCGGGCCCTCAGTCCTCGTCTTCCTCTCTCGATGCCCTCTCCAAGCAGGCCGCCAGATCCCGATAGACATTGTCGTCGTCGCTTATCAGTTCGACCTGCCGGAGTGAGCAGCGGTGGGATAGGCAGTAGTCCCGGATCCCTCTGAGCAAGGCCCGGCAGCATGAGGCAGCGGATATGCCCGATATGGTGCCGGAGGGCGGTATGACCACCACGCTGGACAGGCCTCTGTCGCAGCATCGCTTGAGGGCGTTGAAGGCGCAGACGCGCAGCCGGTCCTCGCTGGTATGGCCGTCGGCGCCGAAGGCGGCGGCATGCACCAATGCCCGATAAGGCAGCCTGCCCGCACCGGTGACCACCGCAGCCCCCACAGCGACCGGCGCCAGATCCCCGGCCTCCCTTTCGATCTCCTCGCCGCCCGCATCTCGGACTGCTGCGGGGATGCCCGCGTCCATCTTCAGCAAATTGCAGGTGGGGATGACCAGGGCATCCCCGCTGCGGCCCATGGGGTCGGCCTTGACCGCCCGCACCGTTATCCCGCCCAGGTCCCTCTGCCAAACCCTCTCCATGACATCGCCAGCCCTTTCCGTCGCCCTCGTCGGCGGTCTTCCCGAGGCGCCCACCCCCGCGTCCCGGCCCTTTTAGGGTTCCGGGGAGGAATCGGCCGCCGAGTCCTCGATAGAAATGATTTCCCCGAGGCCCTCCTTTAAAACATGGGAATCGCGGACGTGGGTCCGGGAGGATGGGCGCGCATAGTCCCGGAGGGCAAAAGCGGAGGATGAGGGCCAGGGAGCTTGACCGGTGTCGCCTCTTCAACGGTTGAAAAAAAGCTTCCTTCAGCCCGCCTTTGGGGATTCGGCCCCGCTGCCCCTGAGCCAGGACACCGTCTCCGCGAGCAGGGGATGTCGTTCCAGGACCGTACCCAGCAGCTCTCCCTCAAGCAGACCCCGTTCCCGCCAAAAACCATGGTGAGGCTCGTGCACGAAATCCAGTTCCATGCTCTCCGGGGAAGCCGCGCAATCCATGAGTGCCTCCACTACCTTCAGGTAGAGATCCCGGAACCTCCGGCGGTTCTCTTCCAGGATCTGACCGCTGAGGGCGGAGGGAAGAAACAGGCCCAGAAAGGAGGGCTTCTTAAAAACCGCGAAGGCGGGTCGGTAGATGAAAGCGCTCAGGCGCCGGCGGAAGCGCAGGTAATGGTGGCCGGTCTCATGGTCGAGGTCCGGCCCCTGTCGCCGCTCGCCGCGCTCCACGGGGGGGAAGACCTCCTCCACCGCCGAGATCAGGCATTCCTCCAGGAGCACCTCCTCCCGCGCGCCGGCCGGCATCCTTATGCGGGACTCCGCGAAGAGGGAGCCGAACACCGCGTCCACCCCTTCAAGACCGGCCTCCCCTTGACCCTGAAGGCCCTGGCCCTCGTCCAGGACCGCCAGATATAGATTCAGGCCGCGCAGGGCATAGGCCTCCAGCTCTCGCTTCTCCCAGGCGAGGGCCTCCCGCAGCTTTTCCGGCCTGAGCTCCAGAAGCCTGGCGCGGAACGCGACCCGGCCCGGGACCGCTGCGTTGCCCGCGGGGACCAGCAAGGGCAGGCGCGGATAATCGCGGATGAGGACGTCCCTGAAGCCCGCGGGATGCTGATAGCGGGTGAAAAGCCCCTCCGGTCCCGGGTAGAGGAAGATCATCTTCCATCCGCCCGGCAGGGGAGGGAGCTCCACCACCGGAAGGGCGTGGGGCAGGCCGTCGGGTTTGTGAGAATGCCCGGGGGCGGAAGCCCTCAGGCTTCCCAGCAGCAGCTCGGGGTAGTAAGCGCGCGGGCGGTGCATGGAGATGAAAGGGGATATGAACGCCTCTCCGCTGACTTCCGCTCCGGGGCGCAGGGTTCCCGCCGCGAACTCCTTTTTCAACTCGGCCAGCGAAGCGATCTCGCGGGTGGAGGAGGGCGCGTCGCCGGACCCCCGGGCCTCGCTTATATTTTTCATATTGTAAAAAAAGGCATAGCGATTGAGCTCCGCCGCCGTTCTCTCGCATTCCCTGTCCCGGGCGTCCATGCCTGTCATGATAGCATGTGCCGTCCACCGTCACTCCCGTATCCGGATCTTTTTAGGGGACGCACCGCCCTAGATCGCATCGGTTCGTGAGGGAACCAGAGGATGAGCGGAGCGAGGCGGCGCGGAGGGATCCGCCTCCGATGATCTTTCATCGGGGAAAAGCTGCGGCGCATTGCGGGCGGCCGCCCCGCGGCGGGGTCGGGGAGCGGCGCCTTACCGCTCAGCCCACCCCCTCGCTCTCTCCCGGCACGGGTAGGGGAGGGCAGACCTTGAGCGAGCGCGGCCTGTACTCGTAATGGCGCACCGCCTTCTGATAGACTTCCATCGTGCTTCGGGCGATGCGGCTCCAGTTGTAGCGCTCCCCGATATATGCGCGGGCGTCGTTGGTGAGGCGGCGGGCCAGCTCTCGATCGGTGAGCACCCTTATCATCGCCTCCGCCAGGGAGGCGGGGCATCCCGGCTTGAACTTAAGCCCCGTTTCCTCGTGCACGACTATCTCCTTCAGCCCGCCGGTATCGGCCACGATGACGGGGGAGCCGGCGACCATGGCCTCCAGCACCACCATGCCGAAGGGCTCGTAGAGGCTGGGGACCACGGTGAGGTCGGCGCATTTATAGAGGCGGATGAGGTTGGCGGTGTCCACGAAGCCCAGGAACCTGACCTTGTCCTCCAGCCCGCTCTCCCGGGCCTGCGCCTTCAAGCTGCGGGCGTGAGGGCCGGTGCCGGTTACCAGGAAACGGACTCCGGGCACCTTCTCCAGGACCTCGGGCATGGCCTCGATGACCGTCTGTACCCCTTTCTCGTAGACCAAGCGGCCCACGAACAGGACCATGCGTCCGTCCTGCTCCACATATTTTCTGCGCAGGCGCTCCGTGCTCTTCTCCACGGTGAAATCCCCGGGCTCGATCCCGTTGGGTACCACGTCCACCTTATCCTCCGGCAGCTGGAATATCCGCACCACCTCGTCGCGCATGTAGTTGCTGCAGCAGATGGTGCGGGCGCTCTCGAAGGTAAGCCACCATTCCACCTGATGGATTATGCGCTGCATCGGTCCGGGGAGATGTCCCTGATGGCGGCCGTATTCGGTGGCGTGGATGGTGGCCACCAGGGGGATGCGGTAGGCGTGCTTGAGGGCGATGCTGGCATGGGCCACCAGCCAGTCGTGGGAGTGGATGACCTGCACCTTGCCGATGCGTTCGTTGATGATGGGGATGGCCCTCTCCAGCAGGGCCACGTTGAACTGCAGAGTCCAGGGTACCCAGTCATCCTGGGGTATCTCCGGGGGATAGAGGGGCACTCGGTATACGTGCACCCCCTCGGTGAACTCGTAGTCGGGCTCACCCGCCACGTCCTTGGTGATGACGTGGATGTTAACCCCCAACCTGGCCAGGTTCACCGCCAATTTGTGCACGTGCGTCCCCAGCCCCCCCACGATGCGCGGAGGATACTCCCAGGACAGCAGGAGGACGTTCAAGCGCTCTCCTTCCCCCGTCGTCGCAAACGGCTTAAATATTTTAATAAGAGCATAGTGAAAGGGCAACCCTCGACTTCAAGTCGTTAAAACATCATACATGGCGAGCTTCCTGCGGCCCTCTATGTCACGGCCCGAGCAGCCGCGCGGGTATGCCGCAGGTCATGTGGCCCGCGGGATTCCCTCCCCAGGTTATGCCCCCGGCGCAGAAGAAGGAGAGATTGGCCTTCGAGCTCAGCAGGGGTATGACCGTGGAGTTGCGGCAAACGGACATGGAGGCCATGAAGGGTTTTATCGCAGCCTCCAAAGCCCGGCTGAGAGCACGCGAGCGAAAGGCGGCGCGGGTGAAGCGCTGCCACAGGGGATGCGGCATCAGGGAGGCTAGGGCGCGGTTGACCCGGGAAACCGCGGCGAGCTTCCAGGAGGGAAGACCGCCCAACTCCAGCCCCAGGGCGCTCTTGTCGATCTGCCCCGCCCATTCAACGGCCCAATCGTCCTTCCCCAACCCGCGCAGGAACCCGCGCAGCGCCTCGGCGGGTCCCTGCAAGATGAACACCAGCGGCCGAAGGCCGGGGTGGAAGGAGCCGGGCGGCCCCAGAAA
>JACVIY010000035.1 GCA_015711755.1 Candidatus Geothermincola secundus
GAAGGGGAGACCTACGAGATAGAGGAGATGTACCCGGTGTTCCACGCCGCGGCCAAGCTGCAGGACGAGGCGGAGGCGGAGAGGACCACTCATTACGCCCTGGAGGCCGAGAGGATCCACGCCGACATGTACAGGAAAGCCAAGGGAGTCGTGGCTGACGGAAAGGATTTGGAGATCGGCACCATACAGATCTGCAGCGTCTGCGGGCATACCCGTGAGGGCGAGGCCCCGGAGAAGTGCCCAATATGCGGGGCCGGACGGGAGAAGTTCGTCCAGTTCTGAGCGTATGCGGGCCCGCGTGGCAGCGGGGGAGCCCGCTGCGGGGATGCCGGTCGGCATGACTTTTCGTGTTCATCCCCGGAAGCCGACTCTCTTCATAGCGAGAAAGGAGCGTTGATATGAGCTGTTCCCCGTCTCGGGCGGATGATGCCCGCGCTTTCTGTGGGGCTTCTACGGTCAGGCCCAACCCCTTGGTGATGGCCGCGCGTTTCCTCGCCTTCGGGGCGGGGGTGGCGGCCGGGCTGACGGGGTTGCTGCGCAACCGCCGCTGGAAGGAGCTGGCGGCCTGGCTGGGCGGCTGGGCGCTTTTCCTCACCTGGCCGCGCTACCTCATCTGCGCTTCCTGCAGCGGCTACGGGCAGATGTGCTACTCCTACTATCTGGGCAAATACACCAGCCTGGTGTTCCCGCGGCGGGAGAAGGAGGTGCCGGCCTGCGGGCTGGCCATGGAGGTCCTGTCGCTCTCCCTTATATTCTGGATGCCCGCACTGGCCATGCGGTCCGACCGCAAGGGGCTGCTCCGCTATCTCGCGGTCATGCAGCTGGTGCTGGCGGGGCAGTTCTTCCACGCCTGCCGCTACTGCGCAGCCCACAGCGACGACTCCTTCAAGCGGGCCTGTCCCGCCCACCGCTTCTGGAGCTCCTTCGGCGGCGGGCGCTGACAGGCGGCAGCGGCATCGGAGAGGAGGGGCGGTGAAAGGGAAAAGCGCGGCGAAAAAAGTCCTGGCTTTCCTGGCGGTGGCCCATCCCCTGGAGGCGGCGGCGGCCTGGCGCATGGCTGTCAGGCGCGGCCGTGACCCCCGGCTCTGGGCGGTGGCCACGCTTCTCTTCGGCGTTTTCGCCCTGGCCAGGTTGCGGGGCATCACTCCGCGGGAGGGATGAAGGGGCCGGCGGCCTGTCGGCAGCGGGAGTCCGCCCCGGCGCTCTCAGCGGGCCCGTTTGCTCTTGCGGTGGGTCTCAACCATGATCCGCACCACCTCAGACGAGGTGTAGCGCGGGCTCACCCCCAGCTCGCGCCGGGTGATCTCGTCGGAGATGACCCAGCGGTAGCGGATGAAGTCGAGCATGCCCGAGGGTCCCTCAATCAGCGGGAACCGCATCTTCCAGAGCAGGTCCACCGCGGGGTAGGCCAGCCGGGCGGGCAGGGGGAGCAAGCGCTTGCCGGCGATGTCGGCTATCTCCTCCACGTTGACGGTCCCCTCCCCGCAGGCATGGAAGAAGCCGTGGGCCCCGCGGCGCAGGGCCTCCAGGAACACGGCGGCGGCATCGTCCTCGTGCACGAACTGCATGTCGGGTCGGCAGCGGGAGATGGCGGGGAGGAAAGGAAGCCGCAGGATGAAGCGCGACAGGTAATTGTCGACGTTGGGCCCGTAGACGATGCAGGGGCGCACCACGGCGACGCGCACCTCGGGATGCTCCCGCATGAAGTCGCCCAGCAGCCATTCCACCTCGCACTTGTCGTCGGCGTAGGTGAAGTTGCCCCGCCTCCGCGGGGGATGCTCTTCGGTTAGGAACGGGGGGTTGTCGGGGAAGGCGCCGAAGGCGGACGAGGAGCTCGCCACCACCAGTTGTTCCGCCCCGCAGGCGGCTGCGGCCGCGAGGACGTTGCGCGCCCCTCCCACGTCGATATCGTGCATGAGGGCGGTGTCGTGAATGGGGTTGAGCACGAAGGCCAGGTGCACCACCGTGTCCGCCCGGCTGCGGCGGAAAAGGTCCGCGAGTCCGGGATCCCGCACGTCCATGCGGTGGAACTCCAGTTTGGAAAAGGGGCGGGAGGGGGGCTTGAGGTCGATGCCCACCACCCTTTCAACCGAGGGGTCTTCCTCCATGCGCTGCAGCAGCCGCGTTCCGATATATCCGGAGGAGCCGGTGACCGCCACGATGCCCATGCCTGCCTCCCCGAGACTTGGAAGAAACGGTTTTTAAGCCGAGATCAGGAGTGATTATAACAGATGATAGCGGAGCGGAGGGCAACCGGGAAAGATCTTTTTGATGCGGGTTGTGCCGGTTATGGAAATGGGGCACCATCCGTAATATAATCTGATTCGCACCTCGCTTTCGGGGCATTTCCCGGGCAAGGCGTGCGGGATGGCGGAGTCTTCCTGGAGGGCGATATGGCCGACAGCGGCGACAAAAAGCAGGTGATAATGCGGCGCCTTAGGCGTATCGAGGGACAGGTAAGGGGCATATCCCGCATGGTGGAGGAGGAAAAGCCCTGCGAGGAAGTCTTGATGCAGGTCGCTGCGGCGCGGGCCGCCCTGGATAAGGTGGGCATCCAGATCATCAGCCACCGCATGAGGGAATGCCTGCAGGACCAGGGCTTGAACGGCGAGGAATCCGTCCGCCGGGCCATCGACATGTTCGTGCGTTATTCATCCAACTTCAGCAAAGCCTGAGACCGATGGGGGGTCAGGCCCTCACTTTCCACTTTTTTCCTTCCGGGCATCGGCACGTTCCCGCGCATTTTCAGGGCGGCCCCGATGAGAGCCTCAGGACGGATAGGAGGCCAGCTCCCGCAGCATGGGCCCGGCCAGGGGGGGCATCACCCGGGACATGACCTCAGGCAGCATCCGCGGCATCAGCCGGCGCATGGCATCGGTCATGCCCGGCATGCGCTCCTCCATCAGTGGCATCATCCGCGGCAGCATCAGGCGGATGGCCGGAGGCAGCAGGCGGGGGCCCAGCCGGGGCATGACCGCCTCCATCATCCGGGCCATCAGCTCGACCAGAGGTCGGGGAATGAGGCCGAGAAAGCGCAGGGCCGCTCTCCCCCCCGGAAGGTCGGTCATGAACTCCCGCATGAAAGAGGCCATGCCCGCCGGGGTCATCATCCCGATCATCTCCTCGAAGACGGCCCAATTGCGGATGACCTCGGGGGTGGGGTCCTCGAGATCCTCGCCAAGGGCCTGCCCGACGATGGAGGCGAAGTCTCGCACGGGCATGCCGACCCCCGCCGCCTCGCTCCATACCCGCAGCTGGAACTCGCAGCAGGGGCAGGTGGTGGCGATGACCTCGGCGCCGCTGGCGCGGGCCTCCCGCAGCCGCTCCTGAGCGATGTTCTGCGAGGTGGGATAGGTGTCCCCGATGAGGGTGAGCACGCTGCCGCAGCACAGCCCGTCCTCCCGGTTGTGCTCCATCTCCACCAGCTCCAGACCGGGGATGGCCTCGAGTACCCGGCGCGGCTCCTCGTAGATGCCTCCGTGGCGTCCTATGTGGCAGGGGTCGTGCCAGGTGACCTTGAGGGGCAGTTCCCTCTCGAATCTCAGGCGGCCCTCCCCCACCAGCTCCGCCGCCACCTCGGCTATATGGCGCACCTCCACCTCCCAGCGCAGGCCCAGCTTCTCAGCCCATTCCCGGTAATGGTGGTTCAAGGTGACCCAGCAGCCGGGGCAGGAGGTCACCAGGACGCGGATGCCCCGCCCGTTCACCTCCTCGATGTTGCGGCGCACCGCTTTCTCGAAAACGTCCCATTTGCCGCTCATGAAGAAGGGGACGCCGCAGCAGGTTTCGTCCTTTCCCAGGTAGGCGAAATCCACGCCTCCCCGTTGCAGTATGCGCGCCGCCCCCCTGGCGATGTCCTTCTCCACGTAAGAGGCGGTGCAGCCGGCCCAGTAAGCAAGCTCGCAGCCCTCCTTGGGCCTGATGTCCTCCGGCAACCAGGCGTCCCGCTCCGCGGAGAAGCCCGCCCATATGTTGTTCTCCAGGTCGTAGGAGGTGCCCATCATCTCGAAGGGCGGGAAGGTGTGGAACTTCCCTGAGGCCACCAGCTCCCCGCGCAGTTCCCCCCAAAGAGACTCTATGGACAGCCCCGTCTGGCATACGGGGTCGCATTTCTTGCAGGTGGTGCAGAGGAGGAACCTCTCGGCCATCTCCTGGGTCAAGGGCAGCTTGCCCTGCTGATAGCGCTTGAGGAAATACCATTTCCCGCGGGGCGAGGCGCTCTCCCAACCGCGGCCCGCGTAGAGAGAGCACCCCTCCACGCAGTAACCGCACTGGGCGCAGCGGTAGGCGGACTCCTCGATCTCCGCGGGCAGCTCTTTCCCTTTGCGGAGGGGGTGGGTCGGAAGAAGGTCCCCCAACCTACCCGCGGGCCCGGCGAAGGGAGAGGCTGCGGCGAGCATAAGGTCCAGCAGCCTCAGGCGCGCGGGGCGCCCGGTTCCGGTGAGGAGCTTGCCCGGGTTGAGCAGCCCCCCCGGGTCATGTTCTCCCTTGTATTGCCGGAGGGCCGCGGCTTTCTCCTCGCCCCAACGCTGCTTGAAGCGGGAGGCGAAATAGAGGCCGATGCCGTAGGGGCTCCCCCCGTGGCTCAGGGCCAGGGAGATGAATCGCAGGGACTTGGCGAAACGCAGGGAGAAGGAGAGGGAGCGGGCGTCAGCGGGGAGGAAGCCCAGAAGGGCCGCGGAACCGTCCCCGGAGAACGCCGCCTCAACTCCCATGTCGGGAAGCAGGCGCTCCAGGTCGCGCAGCGTTCCCGCGATCTCTTCCGCCGGGACCAGGGCCTCCGCCGGGACCAGAGAGGGGCCGAGGCGGCGTATGCGCATGGGGTTGAAGCGCTCATCCCATTCGCGCCTCGCCTGCTCCGCCGCAAGGCGCTTCCCTCCTGAGGAGGAGGCCGCCTCCTCCAGCCGGCCGGCCAGGGCCTCATCGGGCCGTTCCGACACCGCCAGGACCAGCCAGGAAGGGGGAAGGGGCGGGCCTTCGCCGGCGGCGTTCTTGTACTCCGCCAGTCTCGGGCTGAAGGCCTGCAGGTGATATAGGGGCATGTGCCGCGCGGCATCGGCGAAGCGGGCCATGCCCTCGATGTTGTCGAAGGAGAAGAGCATGGGCACCTCTTCCCCCGCCGCCCTCACCCGCAGGCGGGCCGCGGTGATCATGCCGGTGATACCCTCGGCGCCGTAGAATAGGCCGATGTCGTCGCCTTCCACCCACAGCAGGTCGCCCTCGGGGGTGACCACCTCCAGCCCCAGCAGGTCCCCGCGGAAGCGGCCGTAGGCGAGGGCGCCTATGCCGGAGCCGCCCTCCGCCACCCAGCCGCCCACGGTGGAGGAGGGGGCGCTGGAGGGATAGGTGCGCAGGGCCAGGCCGCGCCGCCGCAGCCGCTCTTCCAGGTCCTTCCAGACCACCCCCGCTTCGGCCAGGGCGGTCATTCCCGCCTCGTCTATCTCCCGGATGCGCTTCATCATGGTGAGGTCGAGGACGACACCGCCGGACACCGGCACGGCGCCCCCGTAGCCGCTGGTCGCCGCCCCCCGCGGGGTAACCGGGAAACCGCTGCGACGTGCCTCCCTGAGAACCCGCGAGACCTCGCCGGCATCCTTTGCCCGCACCACCGCGTCCGCCCGCGGGCGGACCAGAATCTCCACGAAGGAAGGCATCTCCCCCATGTCGTGCGAATAAAGCGCGGTCTCGATGCGGTTTTCGGTGAATCGGCCGTCGAAAAAGCTCTTGAGTGCTCGGGAAGCGCTCACGTTCAATGTCTTTTGCAAGGCCCTCACCCCTCCTTTGAAGATGAACCTGCGGCTTTTCAAGATATACCCCCATAGGTATATCGGCGATGATCTGTATCATGGTCAAGGGATAAGGATATGCGCGCATTGGGCAGATGCGTTATACCCTGACCGCCTCCCGCCTTTCCAGCCGTTATTAACGTCTTGCCGGCGACGAGACGAAAAAGAAGAAGGCGCGGGCGGCCGCGCCTTCTCCCGGATCAGGCCGCTTTATTCCAGCAGCCCCACGATGGCGATGGAGCAGACGTTGTTGGTGGGAACCCCGCCCAGGTTGTGGGTGAGCCCCAGGCGAGCGTTCTTCACCAGGCGGTCCTCCGGCCAGCGCTGCAGGAGCTGGTTGTACATCTCGTAGAGCATGCGCAGCCCTGAGGCGCCGATGGGATGCCCGAAGCACTTCAGCCCCCCGTCCACCTGGCAGGGCACCCCGCCGCCGTCCAGGTCGAAGAAACCGTTGAGGACATCGTCCACCGCTCCCCCATCCGGGGAGATGCCCAGGTCCTCCATGGTCACCAGCTCGGTGATGGAGAAGCAGTCGTGCACCTCCATCATGCTTATCTCCTCGCGCGGGTTCTTCACCCCCGCCTCCTCGTAGGCGCGCCTGGCGGCGGCCCTGGTGGTGAGGATGCGGGCCCCGTCCCAGGTGTCGTACATGGCCTCCTCGCCCGAGCTCACCGCCACCTGCAGGGCCTTCACGGTGACGATGTCCTGGTTGGGCTTTATCTTTTTCGCTATCTCCGGGGTGGTGACTATGGCCATGGCCGAGCCGTCGCTCACCCCGCAGCAGTCGAAGAGCCCCAGTGGATAGGCGACGATGGGAGCCCCGGCGATGGCCTCTTTGGGGATGGCCTTGCGCAGGTGGGCCCTTGGGTTCTTGGCCCCGTTCTGATGGCTCTTCCAGGATATGTGGGTGAGGGCCTCTTTGATGCGCTCCATGGGCACGTTGTACTTGGCTGAGTAGGCCGTGGCCAGTTGGGCGAACATGCCGGGTGCGGTGGCGTTGGGGCCGATCATCACCATCAGCTGGCCGAAGGCCGGGGAGTCGGGCAGCCCACCGTAACCGGTGTCCTTTAGCTTCTCCACCCCCATGGCCAGGGCTATGTCGTAAGCGCCGGAGGCCACTCCGTAGCAGGCCCCGCGGAAGGACTCCGTGCCCGAAGCGCAGAAGTTCTCCACCCGGGTCACCGGGATGAGCGGCAGGTGCAGCACCGCGTTGACATAGGTGCCGCCCTTGCCGATGTTGATCTCGTCGATGTGGCTGCCCAGCCAGGCCGCCTGTATGTCCTTCTTCTCGATGCCCGCGTCCTCCAGGCACTCGGTGAAGGCCTCCACCAGCAGGTCGCTGGGGTCGGCGTCCCAACGCTCCCCGAAACGGGTGCAGCCCATGCCCAATATGGCCACCTTGTCCCTGATGCCCTCGGCCATCTACCCCACCTCCTCGCTCGCCGGAACCGCTTTCCAGTAATAGAAAGTGGTGTCCCGTTTGGGATCGTAATACTTTATGCGGAAGCTGAAGTCCACCGGCTTGCCCACCGCCAGGTCCTCCAGGGTGCAGTCGGTGAAGTCCATGAGGGTGCGGCCGCCGCCGTTGAAGGCCACGTTGCCGTAGATGGCGGGCGGGTTGATGGAGGCGGCCAGCAGGTCGGAGGTGAAGGTGAAGATCTTCCCTCCCTTGTCCGCCAGGAAGACCCGGTCCATCTGGTCCACCGCACCGCAATCAGGGTTCACGCAGATGCGCTGCGGCGGGTACTGCTGGGCGCCGCAGGCCCTGCAGCGGCAACCCTGCAGCCCCAGGATGGCCTGATGGTTGCGCCATTCCAGCGACCAGCGGATGATCTTCTCCTCCTCGCCCCGCAGGCCGGTGTCCGCGGGGGCCATGTCCCTCCAGACCAGGTACTTGATGTAATTATCAAGTTCCTTGCGGTTGGCCAGGGAGCGGGAGAAGCGGTCGCGCGGCTGCAGGCCCTCGATGGCCTCGGTGACCTGGAAGCAGAGGGCGTCGCAGCCGCTCCCGTAGGAGACCAGCAGGATCCTCTCTCCCGGCTTGGCCTCCTCCAGGACTCGCGAGAGCATCAGCAGGGCATGGGCGGCTCCGGAATCGCCCACCGTGGCCGAGAGGTCGTCGGCCACCTTCTCCGCCTCCAGGCCCAGCTGCTTGTTGATTCCCTTGCGGGCGCCGCCGTAGTAGCAGGGATAGACCACCCGGTCGAAATCCCCCGGGGACATCCCCAGCTTCTCGCAAAGACCCTTCACCGCCGTGGGGATGAACTCGCCGTAGCCCACGTCGCGGATCCAGCGCTCCTCCCACTGCCGGTCGTATTTGGAGAAGGCACCCCTCAGGTGGTCCACGAAATCAAGGGAGAGAGAATAGGACCCCTTGAACTCGGCGATGACCTCATCGCCCTCCCCCACCAGCATGGAGGAGCCGGCGTCACCGAAGTACATCTCCTGCACCGAACCCATCTTGCCCAGGCGCATGTCCCCGGCGCAGACCACCGCTCTGCCCCCGTTGGCCCGCACGAACTCCAGGGCGGCCAGCAGGGCGCTGGTGCCCGACTTCAGAGAGCCGGTGAAGTCGGCGGAGCGGATGTCCTCGCGGGCGCAGAGGGCGCCGGCGAGGATGTTGGCGCTCTGCCGCTCCTTGAAGGGAGCGGTGGTGGAAGCGAAGTACACCGCGTCCACCGACTGGCGGTCGAATCCCCGCAGGCAGTTGATGCCCGCGGATACGGCCATGGTCAGGGCGTCCTCGTCGTAATTGGCCACCGCCTTCTCGCCCTGCGCGTTCATCAACAGGGCGGGGGCCAGCCAGCCCATGGCCCCGAAGACGATGAAGCGGTTGAGCCGGTAGCGGGGGACGTAGCCGCCGTACGAACTTATCCCTACCATTGCAATCCTCCCCTCCTCGAACAGCCATACGACGCAACATCATCCTGCGGCGTTCGGGGACGGCCTTTGCGCACCGCCCTTACCGCCTTTATGCGCGAGAGGTCCGGCGCGTGGCGCTGCCCGGTTCCCTTCGTCTTCCCGATAGCCCGGATCAGGAGAAATCGACCTGATGAAAATGGGGGTGCCTCCATTTCAGCATCTCGGCTATCTCCCTTTGTTCGTCCTCGCCGGTGACCCGTTCCACCTGCGATACCCAAGCCCCCTCGGCGTTCCTGCCGCTGCGGTAGGAGACCAGATACCCCGGGACCGAGATGAATCCCAGCCCTCCCTCCCCGCAGCAGGAGGTCTCCACCACGGCCATCTTCACGAGGTATAGGACCTCGCGCCGTCGGTATTCTAACACACCCTCTTCCAGCACCCGGTAATAACCGGCGATGGACCTGATCTCCTCGCCTACGGGGACGTGAACGTACTCGGCCATCCTCACCCCGCATCCTCTCGCCGGAGCCGATACTGAGCGGCGAACCGCGCAATAAAGTCTAACAGCGGGGCAGAGGGACTGGCAACGCCTTAAAGCCGACCGTCATTCGGGGTTAAGGGCCGCCTCGGTGAAGGTGCAATCGGGGTCCCAGAGGAGCCATTCCTCCACCCCCGCGTCGTAGCAGGCCTGGATCTGTGCTTTTACCATGTCCGGGGTGTAGGCGATCTTCAGGGAGAAGTCCTGGAGCCAGGGTCGCAGCCGGCAGGCGGTGCCTTCCATCTTCCTCTTGAAGTCCTCCAAGCTCATGAGCACGGTGCGGTAGGGATCGGCCTCGGGGACGCTGATGTTGTACTCGCCTTTGTTGTAGTGGGAAGGGTAGAGCATGGGCGAAAGGTAGTCCATGTAGCGGGCGATGCTGGTGACGTCCTGGCCGATTCCCATCTCCCCCTGACTGGAAGCGGTCAATCCGAAGAGGTCGGCGGACACATAAACCCCCAGCGGCTTGAGGTTGTCCCGCATGTACTGCAGGAACTCCAGGATGACCTGTCCTTTGGTGCGGCCGTCCTGGCTGGGGAAGACGCAGGTGGTCACGTCCCCGTCCGAGGGGAAGCGCACGTAATCGAACTGTATCTCGTCGAAGCCCCAGGAGGCGGCCTCTTTGCTTATCTCCAGGATGTAGTCCCAGACCTCCCTGCTGTAGGGGTCCAGCCAATCGCCCTTGCCCCACAGCCCGCCGCGGCTGTCGTGCACGGCCAGGTCGGGCCGTTTCTTGGCCAGCACCGGGTCCTTGAAGGTGACCACCCTGCCGATGGTGTAGATGTCGTTGTACCAGCATTTGTCCATCACCCGGGCGAGGTTCATCCCACCCTTGGCCAAGTCGCTGCCCACCTGATCGGCCAGATTCACGCTGCTGTCGTAACCCACCCTGCCCGATTCGTCCTTGATGTCTATCTGTAAGCCGTTGAGCTCGGTGCGCGTCACCATGTCCACCAGAGCGGGGAAGAGCTTGCGGTCGGCGGCCACATAGATGGAGACATGGACCCCCTTCACCTTGGGAGGCGGGTTGGCGTTCACCGACAGCTCGCTGCGGTTGCCCGCTATATCCGCGGCCTCCAGCCTTACGACGGGGTGCTCGTAGCGGTTGACGGTGAAAGAGAACGCGCCGTCCTTATCGGCTTTCAGCGGCTTCCCTTCCATGGTGAGGGCGGCGGCCCCTTCGACGCGGCCCCGCACCGCGGTGGTGCCGTCGTCCCGCGCCTCCACCTCGTCCACGACCAAGGTGGGAGGGGTCACGTCTACCAGGAAGGGGATGGACTTTGCCGCTTTGCCGTTGTGGATGATGTCCAACCGGTGCTCCCCGTCGTCCGGCTCCAGCTCGGCTTTAAGGGTATTGCCCTGCAGTTCCCATCCTTCGTCCAGATCCTCGCCGTCCAGGGTCAGGGCGAGGTCCTCCGTCCTCACCCCTTTGCCGAAGCGTACCTCCAGCGGATAAGGCAGGGAGGTCAGGACCTGGCCGTTTCTCAAGGAGACGTCGGAGATCAAGGGCTTATGCAGGGCCGCCGCCAGCAGGATGATGAAGAACAGGAACCCTGCGGCGGCGGCGATGGCGCCCCATCCCCGTCTGGTCAGGCGCAGGCCGGAGCGCCTCCTTGCCGGCCGCGCCGCTCTTGCCGGGCTGCGTACCGGAACGGTTGCCCGGGGCTCCTCGTACCGCCGCGGCATCACCTTGCGCGATACCGAGCCGGTCATGCGGCGGATGGGTCTCCGATGACTGAATATACGGCGGCGGGAGCGCCCGTAGGCCATCTCAGTAAGTCCTCAGCTTCCTGTCCCCGAGGGAGTCCATGTTCATGCGGGGCAGCATGTGGCGGGGCACGGTCACCGTCGAGGGATCGCCGTCGCTGCGGTAGCGGCACTCCGGGTTCTTCCGGAAGAACTCCATCCAAGCCTCCGAGCCCACGCTCCCCTCCTTATGGGCCAAAGCCAGGGCCTGCACGCGGGGCAGGTTCATGGGGTCGAACTTGAGATCGTTGGGAGCGGGGGCGGGGTCCGACCCCACCAACAGGGACGCCAGAAAACGGTAGGATACGCCGCCGTACTCGCCGGAGGCAAGCACCGCGGGGTCCTGCGGCTTCTCGCCCAGGGGCAGGGCTATGCTGTGCTCCTCGTAACCGGGAAGATACTTGCGCACCTCCTGTATGTTGCCCGCTATCTCCTGCACCGCCTTCTCCGGGGTGAGCTTGCTGAGGGCGGTGTGGCTGACGGTGTGGTTGCCGATGTCGTAGCCGTGCTCCATCAGGTATCT
Source organism: Candidatus Geothermincola secundus (assembly GCA_015711755.1). Classification (GTDB taxonomy): domain Bacteria; phylum Actinomycetota; class Geothermincolia; order Geothermincolales; family Geothermincolaceae; genus Geothermincola_A; species Geothermincola_A secundus. Next base: position 11,456 of record JACVIY010000035.1, read on the forward strand.
CAGCTTCATCTCGGCGTATTCGGGCTGGCCGAACATCGACGGCAGCACGTAGAAGGTGGCGGTCATGCCGAAATCGGGGTGGCGGCGGGAGAAGTCTTCCATTATTCCCACGGCGCAGTCGGGGTCAATGATCAGCTTCCCGTCTTGCTCTAAGTAGCGGAACTGGCTGACGGTGGAGTCATCGAAGGTGAGGATGACGGGGGTGCAGCCCGCCTCCACCGCGATGTTGTTGGTTACGTAATCGCGCAGGCTGACGCAGCGGTAGCCCTCTTCATAAAGCGTTTCCAGGTCCTTGCGGAAATTGTCGGGGCTGCGCGACCAGCGGTCCTCCGGGCCGATGACGTGATACTCCAGCACCATCACCATGCCCATCTCGTTCACCTTCATACGGTAGAGCTCCGCCGCGCTGAGGTCTTCCGCCGCTGCCCGGCCGGGAGAGCCGGAGCTGCCGCAGCCGCGGGCCGCGAGCGCTATGACCAGGACCAGCAGGAACAGGCCTGCTAGGCCCAGCGCCCCGTAAAAGCGCGGCGTCAGGCCGGGCTTCTTGCGCTTGGGCCTCCGCCGGGGCGCCCATGCCGCCTCTCTGCCGCCTCTCTGCCGCCCTGCCGTTAGCGGCTCCCTGTCCATCCGCTCACTCCTTCCGCCTCGGATCATTGTAAGTTTAATCAGTGACTACTATTTTTACAAAGAGAGCGAGCACGGCTGAATGATCACCGACATGCGTGAGTTGCGATCCGGTGCGGGCTTTTGCTCGAGTATATGCGGGTCTTGGGGGCGCTACTTCTTCTCCCACTTTTCCAGGTAGGCGACCTGGGAGAGGGTGGAGCCGGCCTGTATCTCCGCCCGCAGGCGGTTCTCCTTCTCCAACACGTCCATGGCCCGGTTGGCCATCTCCACCACCTTGTCGCGGGGTATGACCACCACGCCGTCATCGTCCCCCACCACCCAGTCCCCAGGGAAGACCCTGACGCCGCCGGCGTTCACCGGCACGTTGATCTCCCCGAAGCCTTTGGGCTCGCCGGCGGTGGGGGTGATCAGACGGGCGAAGGCGGGGAAGCGCAGGGCGCGGATCTCCACGGTGTCGCGTATGGCCCCGTCGATGACCACCCCGGCCAGTTTGCGCTGTATGGCGGAGTGGGTGGCCAGCTCCCCCCACAGAGCCGGCCCGGAGCCCGCCGCGTCTATGACCAGAACGTCGCCTTCCTTGGCCACATCTATGGCCTCTACCGGCTTGGACCAATCCCCCGGATAGGCGCGGACGGTGACCGCCGGCCCGGCCATGCGCAGGCCGGGCATGATGGGCACGATGCCCCGCATCTCCCCTGAACGGTGCATCGCGTCGGATATGTTGGGGGTGGACACCCGCTCCAGGACCTCGCGGACGTTCTCCAGGTCCACCCTCTTGTAGAGATCGGTCTTCACCGCTTCCCCGCTGAGCATGGCCCGTTTTATCTCTCTGGTCGCTTGAGTGGCGTCGCGGCTCTTGGTGATGGCCCCGCCCACGATGACGATGCTGGCCCCGCTGCGCACCGCCCGCGCCGCCGTCTCCGAGTTTATACCTCCGGCCACCGCCACCGGGATGCTCACCGAGTTGGCCACCACCTTCAGGCGCTCGAAGGGATCACCGCCGTGCATCTGCACGTCGATGGCCGTGTGAACGGCGATGTAATGGGCCCCGGCCTGCTCGGCCGAGCGGGCCCGCTCGGCCGGGTCGCGCACTTCGATGAGGTCGACCACGATCTCCGCCCCGTAGTTGTTGGCCGCCTCCACGCATTCGCGCACCGTGGCGTCGGAGGCGGCTCCCAGGACGTCGATGATGTTGGCTCCGGCTTTGGCGGCCGCCTCCACCTCCGCCCGCCCCGCGTCCATGGTCTTCATGTCGGCCACGATGACCCGGTCGGGGAAACGCCGCCGCAGTTCCCGCACCGCGTTCAGCCCCTCGCTCTTGATCAGGGGGGTGCCTGCCTCTATCCAGTCGGCGCCGCCCTCCACCGCTTCCTCGGCGACTCTCAAGGCGCGTCCCAGGTCCACGAAATCCAGGGCTACCTGCAGGATGGGCTCGTCTATCCTCATGGCCCGATTATAGCAGAGCGTCGGACGGCGAGAATGCCGCGCGAGCTGAGGATCAGCCGCTGACGCCGCTCCCGCCTCCGCCCTCTAAGCCGCCGCTGGGGGGCTTGAGATCGGAGGGAGGCGTTCGTGTCGCTTCGGCGGTGCTCCGGCCAATGGACGTGCGGGATGAGCTCGAGCGTTCTCCCTGCGTGATAAAATAACTACCCTAGCCCTTTCGGTGCATGTTTCCATTGAAGGCGGCAGACGAAAGGAAGCGCGATAGTCCATGAGGGAACGACCTGTTGAGAAGATAAGGGTGGGGCAGATCGGCTGCGGGACGGTCGGCTCGGGCGTGGTGAGGATACTCACGTCCAACCGGGCGCTCATCGCCTCCCGCACCGGTTGCGAGATAGATATAAGGAAGATAGCGGTGCGCTCCTTCTCCGACCCTCGCTACGTAGAGGTGCCGCAGGGCCTGCTCACCGAGCGGGTCGAGGAGGTGCTGGACGACCCCGAGATAGACATCGTGGTGGAGGTCATGGGCGGCCTGGAACCGGCGCGGAGCTTCGTGGAGAGGGCTCTTGAGGGGGGCAAGCACGTGGTCACCGCCAACAAGGCCCTGATGAGCACACACGGCGGGGAGCTGCTGGAGCTGGCGGAATCAAAAGGGTTGGTGCTGGATTTCGAGGCCAGCGTGGGAGGCGGGATACCCATCATCCACCCCTTAAAAGAAGGGCTGGCCGGCAACCGCATCAGCGGTATTCTTGGGATCGTCAACGGGACCACCAACTACATCCTCACCCGCATGGGCGAGGAGGGGCTCTCCTTCAGCGAGGCCCTGCGGCAGGCGCAGGAGCTTGGATATGCCGAGGCCGATCCCACCGCGGACGTGGAGGGCCAGGACGCCGCGGCCAAGCTGGCCATCCTCGCCTCCATCGCCTTCAACGTGCGGGTGCGCCTGGAGGATGTGTATACCGAGGGCATCTCCCGCGTGACCCCCGAGGACATCGGCTTCGCGCGGGATCTTGGTTATACCATCCGCCTGCTGGCCATCGCCAAGCGAGAGGAGGACGGAATAAGCGTGCGCGTCCACCCCACCATGATCCCCCTGGACCATCCTCTGGCCTCCGTGCGGGACGTGTTCAACGCCATCTTCGTGAGCGGGGACGCCGTGGGAGACCTGATGTTCTACGGGCGGGGAGCGGGCAGCCTTCCGGCGGCCAGCGCGGTGGTCGGGGACGTTATCCACGCTGCGCGGGTCATCCTCAGCGGGGGTCGCGGCATCGGCTGCACCTGCTTCGACCGCTTGCCCATAAGGGGCATGGAGGAGACCGTCTCGCGCTATTACATGCTCTTCGAGGTCCCCGACCGTCCGGGGGTGCTGGCGGCCATCGCCGGGGTCTTCGCGGCGAACGAGGTGAGCATAAAATCGGTCATACAGCACGGGACGGGGCGGGAGGCCCGCATCGTCCTGGTGACCCACGCGGTCCGCGAGGGCAGCATACGCTCCTGCGTGAGGGAGCTGGAGGCCCTGCCGGTGGTGAGCCGGGTGAGCAGCGTCATCCGCGTGGAGGAGAGCGGGGAGGAGGGCTGATGGCCCAAGGCGGCGAGTGGCGCGGGGTCATCGAGGCCTACCGGGATCTCCTGCCGGTGGGCCCGGAGACATCGGCGGTGACCCTTTTGGAAGGCAACACCCCCCTGGTGCGGGCCGATCACATCAGCCGCGAACTGGGGGCGCGGGTCTTCCTGAAGCTCGAAGGGCTCAACCCCACCGGCTCCTTCAAGGACCGCGGCATGACCGTGGCGGTGACCAAGGCGGTGGAGGAGGGGTCGCGGGCGGTCATCTGCGCCTCCACCGGGAACACCTCCGCCTCCGCTGCCGCCTATGCCGCCCGGGCCGGCCTGGACTGCGTGGTGCTCATACCGGAAAAGGCCATCGCCCTGGGCAAGCTGGCCCAAGCCCTCATCCACGGAGCGCGGGTGGTGGCGGTGAGGGGCAACTTCGACCAGGCCCTGGAGCTGGTCCGCGAGGTCTCCGGGGAACACCCCCTGACCCTGGTGAACTCGCTCAACCCCTACCGCATCGAAGGCCAGAAAACCGGCGCCTTCGAGATATGCGACGCTCTGGGCCGCGCCCCCGACCTCCACTTCATACCCGTGGGCAACGCCGGCAACATAACCGCTTACTGGAAGGGCTACCTGGAATATCGGGCGGCCGGGAAGATCGAGGAGCTGCCGCGCATGATCGGCTGGCAGGCGGAGGGCGCAGCCCCCATAGTGCGCGGCCATGTGGTGGAGAACCCCGAGACCATAGCCACCGCTATCCGCATCGGCAACCCCGCTTCCTGGAAGAGGGCCGTGGCGGCGGCGGAGGAGTCCGGCGGGGTCATCGACATGGTCAGCGACTCCGAGATAATAACCGCCTACCGCCTTCTGGCGCGGCGCGAGGGCGTCTTCTGCGAGCCGGCCTCGGCGGCGGCGGTGGCCGGGCTGTACAAGTTCTTCCGGCAGGGGAAGCTGCCGGGCGGGGCATTGGTCGTCTGCGTCCTCACCGGCCATGGCCTCAAGGATCCGGAGCGCGCGGTGGCGGTGGTGGAGGAGCCGGAGAGGGTGGAGGCGGACCGCGACGCCCTGCTGGAGCTGCTGGGGCTCTGAGCCGCAGGGGGGCGGCTGCGGCCTTCCGCACGGCACGAGGACGGATAGGGAGAAAGGCGCTTCTTTCGACGCATACGGGAACGGGATGGAGGATGACCTCTTATGCCATCGTGGTGCCTGACGGCGCCGCCGACATGCCGGTGGAGGAGCTGGGAGGGAAGACGCCCCTGCGGTGTGCGGAGACCCCGGGCCTCGACCGGCTGGCCCGCGAGGGGCGCTGCGGTACCGCCCTGACCATCCCTCCAGGCCTTCCGGCGGGAAGCGATGTGGCCAACCTGGCTTTGATGGGGTACGATCCCCGAGAGCATTATTGCGGGCGCGGCCCCCTGGAGGCCGCCAGCATGGGCGTGCGGCTGGCGGGCGGCGAGTACGCCTTCCGCTGCAACCTCATCAGCGTGGAGGAGGGCAGGCTGGCCGATTACAGCGCCGGCCATATCCCCACCGCGGAGGCGCGCGAGCTCATCGAGGCGGTGGATCGGGAGCTGGGAGGCGGGGAGCTGCGCTTCCATGCGGGGGTGAGCTACCGCCATCTCATGGTGATCCGCGGGGAATACGGCCAGACGGCCTGCAATCCTCCCCACGACGTCGTGGGGAGGCGTCTGGAGGAGGTGGAGCCGCGCGGGCCCGGCTCTGGGGAGCTGCGCGAGCTCATCCGACGCTCTCAAGAGGTGTTGGCGGCCCATCCGGTCAACCTGCGGAGGCGGGAGAAGGGGCTTCGCTGCGGGGACTCCATCTGGCCCTGGGGGCAGGGGAGGACGCCGAGCATGCCCGGCCTGCGTGAGCGCTTCGGACTGCGCGGGGCGGTCATCACCGCGGTGGACTTGGTGAGGGGGTTGGGCATCCTGGCCGGCTTTGACCCCTTGGAGGTACGCGGGGCCACCGGCTATCTGGACACCGACTACGCCGCGAAGGGGCGTTACGCTTTAAGGGCGCTTGAGGACCACGATTTGGTGTACGTGCACGTCGAGGCGCCGGACGAGGCGGGGCATCAGGGCCTGGCAGAGGAAAAGATCAGAGCTATCGAGGAAATAGACCGCCATATAGTGATGCCGCTGCTGGAGAAGGGCGGGGAAAGAGGCGGGCTGCGCCTCCTGGTCGTGCCGGACCACCCCACCCCCTTGGCGGTGCGCACCCATACGAACGGAGGGGTCCCCTTCGCCCTGTGGGGAGACGGCATCACCCCGGACGGATGCCCATCCTTCGACGAGGAATCGGTGCTCATGGGAACCTGGAGGGACCTTCCCGCATGGGAGCTGCTCGGCCTGCTCACCGGCTCCCTGACTCCCTGATCCCGCCCCCGGTGATATAATCGGGAGAGGGAAGATAACGCGGACGTACGGTCGAGCAAAGAGCGAGACGAGAGAAATGGCCCCGCAGGAGAAAGTGCGGCTGCAGAAGTCGCCGGTGACCATAGCCCACATATCCGATTTTCACATCGGCTCCTATCATTTCGTTTCCAACCTCCTGAACCGCACCATACAGGAGATAAACGAGGAAGGGCCCGATGTGGTGATAATAACCGGGGATCTCACCAACGAGGGCTTCCGCCAGGAGTACAACACGGCGCGCGCCTATGTCAACAACCTCGAATGCCCGAGGGTGATAGTGGTCCCGGGAAACCACGATTCGCGCAACGTGGGGTACCTGCATTTCGAGGAGCTCTTCGGCGAGCGCTTCACCCGCATGGAGATAGCGGGGGTGGACATCCTCGCGGTTGATTCCAGCGAGCCCGACCTGGACAACGGGAGGATAGGGCGGGAGCGTTACAAGCATATCCTGCAGGCGTTCGCGCGGCCCGACAGCTTCAAGGTCTTCGCTCTGCACCACCACCTCCTGCCGGTCCCCGGCACCGGCAGGGAGCGCAACATCATCTACGACGCCGGCGACCTTCTGGAGGTGCTCATATACTCGGGTGTCCACCTGGTCCTCACCGGCCACAAGCACGTCCCCTACGTCTGGGAGCTGGAGGGCATGTACGTGGTGAACGCGGGCACCGTTTCCTCGCTGCGCCTGCGCGGCCACACCAAACCCTGCTACAACCTCGTGGAGATACGCGAGGACGAGGTGCTCATCTACCGAAAATACCCTTTCGGGGAAAGGGACGTCATCGCCTGTTTCGAGCCGGGGGCACACGGCGGAAGGCATGTCATCTCCGGCGTGGTCAAGGAGATAGCCGGACTGGAGATGGAGTAGACGGCGGGGGCCGGAGGGGCTATCATATAGATGACGTATAAAGCCAGAGCCTGACGGATCCCCTGATCATACGCGACTGCGGCAGCCATCGATCCCTCGCAGATCCCTGCGTTTTAAAGAAGGGCAGGGTCGGGTGCGGTCGCGGAGTCGCACATGGATTCCGCGGCGCGAAGGCGCGAGCGCGGCGGAGGGCAAGACCGGAAAATCGAGGAGCGGAAGACGGAAAGAGCCATTTTCCTGGTGGACGGAGAGCATTACCCGCCGGTGACCGCTGATGCGGTGAGGGAGCTGGCCGCTCAGCGAGGATGGGAGCCCTGCCTCCTCCTGTTCCTGGGCGGTGCGGAGAAGGTGGCGGCGGATTCGGTGCCCGACTTCGGCGGCCTGCCGGTACGCTTCCCCTCCGACCCCGCGGAAGGCCTCGAGGAGGCTCTGTGCGAGTTGGGCCCGCGGGCGGTGGTGGACCTGAGCGACGAGCCGGTGATGGGCCAGCGCCTGCGCCTGCGCCTGGTGTCCCTGACGCTGCGGAGCGGAGCGTCTTACTTCGGCGCCGATTTCACCTTCACCCCGCCGCTTCGGGAGGCCCTGGCGGAGAAACCGTCCATAGCGGTGCTGGGCGCGGGGAAGCGGTGCGGCAAGACCGCCGTGACCGCTCACCTGGCCCGCTGGTTGGCGGGAAGGGAAGTGCCCTGCGCCGTGGTGGCCATGGGCAGGGGCGGCCCCCCGAGGCCGGAGCTGCTGCAGCCGCCTCCCTGCGGCATAGACTGCGGCTATCTCCTCGATCAGCTGGAGCGGGGGCTTCACGCGGCCTCCGACTACATCGAGGACGCCCTCATCGCCGGGGTGCCCACGGTGGGCTGCCGCCGCTGCGGGGCCGGCATGGCCGGGGCCCCCTTCGTCACCAATTTCCGGGAGGGCGTGGCTCTGGCCGACGGGCTGCCGGTAGAACTGCTGCTGCTGGAGGGAAGCGGCGCGGCAGTACCCCCGGTGCGCGCCGACCTCAACCTGCTGGTGGTCAACGCGGACCGCCCTCCGGAGGAGCTGCTGAGGGGGCCGGGCGCCTACCGTCTCTTGATTTCGGACGCGGTTATCATTACAATGTGCGAGGAACCGGGCGCGGATGACCGCACGATCCGGCGCCTGGAGGAAGGGATAAGGTCGGCAAGAAAAGATATAGAGCCGGTAAAGACCGTCTTCAGGCCCTTTCCCCTGAAACCCGTAGAGGGAAGAAAGATCTTCCTCACCTGCACGGCGCCGCAGCACGCGGCCAGCATCATGGCGGATCACCTGGAGCGGGAAGAGGGTTGTGCGGTGATCGGATGGAGCAACGCCCTGGCAGACCGGACGAGGCTGCGGGCGGAGCTGGAAGCGGCGGGCGATTTCGAGGTGCTGCTCACCGAGCTGAAGGCGGCGGCGGTGGATGTGGCGGTGAGGTTCGCGATGCAGCAGGGGAAAGAGGTCGTTTTTCTCCACAACATCCCGGTAGCCGCGGAAGGCGAGGAGGAAGGGAAGGTCGAGGGCCTCTTCGCCGGGCTGCTCCACGAGCTGCGGCGGGCGCGAAAAGGGGTCTGAACGGCGGCAGGGTGCCGTCCCGGGAGCGGAGGGCGTGAGGTAAGGGCTTTGAAGGAAGCGGAGAGCTGGAGCAAGCGGGTCATCATCATCGATGAGCATCAGCACGAAGTGCCTTATTCCAAGGGACTCACCGCCAGTGCCATCATGGCTTCCGGCGTTCACCCCGCCGACGCTTACGAGATAGCCGCGCGTATCGAGGAGGGGCTCATCGGGGAAGGCAGGATGCGGGTGAGCGAGGAGGACCTCCACCGATTGATATATAACACCATAAGAGAGAGGATGGGCGACAGGTACGCCGCTTCCTACGAGAAATACCATTCCTTGAGCAGCATGCAGAAACCGCTGGTGATCCTCATCGGGGGGAGCACCGGCGTGGGCAAATCCACCATCGCCACTATGCTGGCCAACCGCCTGGGCATAGTGCGCATCGTCTCCACCGATGCGGTCAGGGAGGTCATGCGGGCCTTCTTCTCGCACGAGCTCATGCCCACCATCCACACCTCCTCCTTCGCCGCGGGAGAGGCGCTGCGGCAGCCCCTGCCGGAGGACGTGGACCCGGTGGTGGCGGGGTTCCGCGAGCAGACCTCTTCGGTGCTGGTGGGGGTGAGGGCCCTCATCAACAGGGCGGTGGCCGAGGGCTATCACCTCATCATCGAGGGGACCCATGTGGCCCCGGGTTTTTTGGACCCTTCCGATTATCCCGGCGCTTTCGTGGTACAGTTCATCATAACCGTCTCCGACGAGTCCCTTCACCGCAGCCATTTCTACATACGGGAGCTGGAAACGCAGGGAAGCCGCCCCTTCCGGCGTTATATCGAGCATTTCTCGGACATCCGCCGCATCCAGGAATACCTGGTGACGGAAGCGAGGCGGCGGCAGGTCCACATAATCGACAGCTTCAACCTCGACGTGACCATCGCTGAGGTGATGGAGCACATCCTCGACACCGTGCACTCCATGGAAGAAGGGACCCGGGCGCGGGCGGCGGGTTCCTCATGAGAGGGCGCCGCGGGACGTCGAGGCCATGGCGTAAGAGCGCGCTGGTGGAGCAGGAAGCGGAGGAGACGGTTCTCCGGGAAAGCAGCGGGAGGTATCGATGAAGCTCTTTCTGGACACCGCCAACATAGAGCACATCAGGGAGATCAGCGAGTGGGGCGTCCTCGCCGGGGTCACCACCAACCCCACGCTGGTGGCCAAGGAGGGGCGCTGCATGCGCGATTGCCTGGAGGAGATCGCCTCCGTTGTTTCCGGCCCCATCAGCGCCGAGGCGGTGAGCATGGATACCGAGGGGATGCTGCGGGAGGCTCGCGAGCTGGCCTCCATAGCCCCCAACATCAACGTCAAGATACCCATGTGCCCGGCCGGCCTCAAGGCGGTGAGCGCGCTCAGCAGGGAAGGCATCGCCACCAACGTGACCCTGGTGTTCTCTTCCAATCAGGCTCTTCTGGCGGCGGCGGCGGGGGCCACTTTCCTCAGTCCCTTCGTGGGTCGGCTGGATGACATAGGCAATCACGGGATGCGTCTGGTGGAGGAGATCGTCGACATCTTCGACATCTACGGCATCAACACACAGGTCATCGCGGCCAGCCTGAGACACCCCATGCACGTGATCGAGGCGGCGCGGGCGGGGGCCCACATCGCCACCATACCTTACGAGGTTATGGTGAAGATGGCGAGTCACCCCCTTACGGATATAGGCATAGAGCGTTTTCTGAAGGATTACGAGAAGATCAGAGATCTTCCGTCGAGCCGAGCGGAGGGAAGATGACCGAGAGGCGTAATTTCGTCAAGCAGAAGGGGTACTCGGAACGCAGGAATTTCAAGGAGAGGCCCTACAACCGGCACCGGGAGCCCGCGGAGGAGGCGGAGGCCGGAGGAGACGGCGCGGACGCGCGGCAGGAAGGGAGCGAAAGGAAGCTGGGCGGCTCCAGCATGGAGCGCAGCGATCTGGAGAAACTGCTTCTTTCCGACCTGCAGGAGATGGCCAGGGAGATGGGCATCACCCGCACCACCGGGGTGCGCAAGAAGGAGCTCATCGACTCGATCATGCAGAAGAAGGCGGAGGAGGAGGGTCTCTACATACGCACCGGCATCTTGGACATACTCCCTGAAGGTTACGGGTTCCTGCGCACCAACGGCTACCTGCCCAGCGAGGGAGACATCTACGTGTCCCTATCGCAGATCCGCCGCTTCCACCTCAAGCGGGGGGACGAGATAACCGGCCAGGTGCGCGCTCCCAAGGAGAGCGAGAAATATCACGCGCTGCTGCGCATCGAGAGCATCAACGGGTCCGACCCCGAGTCCTGCCGGGGGCGCCGTCAGTTCGAGCAGCTGACCCCGCTCTATCCCGTGGAGAGGCTGCGGCTGGAGACGCCTCAGGAGGAGACGGCCTCACGCATCATCGACCTCATCGCCCCCATCGGCAAGGGGCAGCGCGGGCTCATCGTCTCCCCTCCCCGCGCCGGCAAGACCACCATCCTCAAGCAGTTCGCCAACAGCATCACCGTCAACAATCCCGAGGTGTACCTGATAGTTCTGCTGGTGGACGAGAGGCCCGAGGAGGTCACCGACATGGAGCGCTCGGTCAAAGGGGAGGTGGTCAGCTCCACCTTCGACCAGCCCTCGGAGAACCATATACAGGTGGCCGAGCTGGTGCTGGAGAGGGCCAAGCGGCTGGTGGAGCACGGCCGGGACGTGGTCATCCTGCTCGACTCCATAACCCGCCTGGCCCGCGCCTACAACCTCACCACTCCCACCAGCGGCCGCATCCTCTCGGGCGGCGTGGACTCCACCGCCCTCTTCCCCCCCAAGCGCTTTTTCGGCGCCGCTCGCAACATCGAGGAGGGCGGCAGCATCACCATCATCGCCACCGCCCTGGTGGACACGGGGTCGCGCATGGACGAGGTCATCTTCGAGGAGTTCAAGGGCACCGGCAACATGGAGCTGCACCTTGACCGCAAGCTGGCGGACAAGCGCATCTTCCCCGCCATCGACATCGAGAAGTCGGGGACGCGCAAGGAGGAGCTGCTCATGGAGCCGCCGGAGGCCCAGGTGGTCTGGAAGCTGCGCCGGGTGCTGCACGCTCTGGACCCCAGCGCCGCCATAGAGCTGCTCATCGACAAGATACGCAACACCAGGAGCAACCCCGAGTTCCTCGCGGAGATAGCCAAATCGCCCATAAACTGAGAGGGCTGGGCCGAGCGGGAGCGGCGGCAGGCTATTCGGGGCGCTGCGCCGCGCGGCGGATGGTGTTATAATCCTCGCGTCGAGAGAAGGATCGGAGGTTCAATGATGAAGAAAGGGATCCACCCCGAGTATATGGAGGCCAAGGTCACCTGCTCCTGCGGCGAGACCTTCATGACCCGCTCCACCAAACCGGAGCTGCGGGTGGAGATCTGCTCCAAATGCCACCCCTTCTACACCGGCAGGCAGAAGTTGGTGGACACCGGGGGGAGGGTGGAGCGCTTTCAGCGCCGTCAGGCGGCATCCCGGGCCAAGAAGAAGGCGGCCGAGGCCCGGGGGGAGAAGAAGCCGGAGGGATAGCGGCTCTCTTGCCCCGGCGGTCTATCATGGCGGCCTGCGGCCTTGGCCGCTCCTGTTTCGTACAGATGGCATCAATCACCCTTTCCCTTTTCGCCCACGACGGCGGGCGGATGTCCGTGGGCGGGCAGGCAGTGCTGGAGGGAGTGATGATGCGTTCCCCCGGCTTCTGGTCTCTGGCGGTCCGGAGGCCCGACGGCGGCATACACCGCAGCTGCCGCCCGGTGGAATCGATGCTCTTGCGCCACCCCCTGATGAAACTCCCCCTGCTGCGCGGTCTGGCCGCCCTGCTCGGCTCCCTGCAACTGGGCCTCAAGGCCCTGCGGGAATCCGCCGAGGTGGCCATGCAGCCGGCGGACGGCGGGAGCGACGGAGCGGCGGAGGGCGGAGGCGGCTTCGGGACCCTGGGCTTCTCCCTCTCCCTGCTGCTGGCCCTGGCCCTCTTCGTCCTCCTGTTCCTGCTCCTGCCGACCTGGCTGGCCGGCCTGCTGCCGGGGATCAGGGAGCACGTCATCCTCTTCAACCTGGCGGAAGGCCTCCTGCGCGTCCTGGTCTTCGTCCTATACCTG
>JACVIY010000036.1 GCA_015711755.1 Candidatus Geothermincola secundus
ACGGCTCCCCGGTGACCCCGGTGCCCCAGGATACCTACGTCATCGAGGACGTGCAGGCGGACCACGAGGTGGTGGCCTTCTTCGTGCCCGCCGAGCGGACCTGGTACATGGCCGAGGGCTGCACCCTAGGAGGCATGGAGACCTGGGTGCTGGTTCAGAACCCCCTGGACACCCCCACCACGGTGAGCCTGGCCTTCGACACCGCAGAGGGCGAGGTGGTGGTGCCCGAGCTCAAGGACGTGCCGGTCCCCGCCCACTCCCGCGCCTCCTTCGACCTGGGGACCCACATCCGGAGCTACGGCGTGGCCACCCGGGTGACCTCGCCCTCCGAGATAGTCTGCGAGCGGGCCACCTACGGAGCGATGGCGGCCACGGGTGAGTTGGCGGCCTCCGTTGAAGGCAAGGCCTGGGCCACCGAGTCGGTGGGCACCACCGCCCCCTCCGATACCTGGTACCTGGCCGAGGGCTGCACCGCGGAGGGATTCGAGACCTGGGTGCTGGTGCAGAACCCCAATGACGACGCGGTCCGGGTCAACCTGGCCCTGGACACCGAGATCGGCAGGATACAGAAGCCCGAGTTCCAGGACCTGATCATGCCCGCCCACACCCGGGCCTCCTGGGACCTGTCCCAGTACCACCTCTCCCACCACGTGTCCACCGTGGTCACCTCGGAGGGGGGAGGGGTGGTGGCGGAGCGGGCCATGTACGCCCCCGGCCGCTCCTGGGCTCACGGCTCGGTGGGCTCCCCCGAGGCCTCGGACTCCTGGTACCTGGCCGAGGGCTGCACCGTGGGCATGGAGACCTGGCTGCTGGTGCAGAACCCCGGACCCGACCCCCTGAAGGTGGACGTGCACTACCTCACCGAGGGGGGAGCGGTGCAGGGGCCCAGGGAAGTGATCCCGGCCTACTCGCGCCGCTCCTACAACGCCGGGGACGCGGTGAGCTCCTACGACGTGGCCGCCGTGGTCACCTCCCAGTACGGAGAGGTGGTCTGCGAGAGGGCCATGTACGGGCCGGACCGGGCCTGGGGCACCTGCTCGGCGGGCACGCCCGAGGCCTCGGAGGCCTGGCTGCTGGCCGAGGGGGCCACCGCCGGGGGCATGGAGACCTGGATACTGGTGGCCAACCCCTGGCGCTCGGCGGCCACGGTGAGCCTGGTCCTCGACACCGACTCCGGGCCGGTGGTCCCTCCCGAGCTGCAGGGCGTCACCGTACCCGCGGGTTCCCGCCGCAGCTTCCGCCTCAACGATTACGTCACCTCCTACGACGTCTCCACCGTGGTCCTCGCAGACAGTGAGGTGATATGCGAGCGGGCCATGTACGGGGGCGGCGGGGCCTGGGCCCACTGCTCCATCGGCTACCCGCCCGAGATCTAGGGAGGCCCGAGCGTTCGAGCCGAACGCGAACCTCCAAAGAAGGGCCCCGGCAGGACCGGGGCCCTTTCCTTTTTCCCTGCGGGGACTACCTTAGCTTCCCGCGGATGAAGGAGACGATGTCGCGGGTGTCGGTCCCGGGGCCGAATACGCCGTCCGCCCCCAGCCGACGCAGCTCCTCGTGGTCCTCGAAAGGGAAGACGCCTCCCACAAGCAATAGGAAGTCCTCCCGCACCCCCTCTCTCTCCAGCGCCTCCTCCAGCATGCCCGTCCATTCCAGATGTGAGCCGGAGAGCACGGAGATGCCGATCACGTCCACGTCCTCCTGAACGGCGGTCTCCACCGCCGCGTCCAGCGGCCGGTGCCCCAGGAAGATGACCTCCATCCCCGCCTCCACCAGGGCGCGGGCCACCGCCAGTATCCCCCGCCAGTGGCCGTCCAGCCCCGGCTTGAACAGCAGCACCCGCACGGGTCGTCCCAACCTTTTGTCGGCCCCCTTGCCCTTTGCAGCTCCCATCTCCCTCACACCCCCACCGGCGCCTGCCATACGCCCCACACCTCGCGGTATATATCGGCTATCTCGCCCAGGCTGGCCCCCGCCGCGGTGAGCCGATAGACCACCGGGAGCACGTTCTCGTCCCTCTCGCACACTCCCCTGAGCTCGTCCTTCAGGCGCTCCACCAGACGGTTGTCGCGTTCCCGGCGCAGGCGCCTAAGCCGCTCCAGCTCGATGCGCCCCGCATCGGGGTTGATGCGGAAGGAGGGGGGCGGCTCCTCACACTCCTGCACGTGGCAGTTGACCCCCACCACCCTCTCCCTTCCCGACTCCTGGTCGCGCCTTCTCTTATGAAAGGCCTCAGCCATCTCCCCGTGCACCCACCCCGACTGCAGGGCCCTGATGATCCCTCCCTGCTCCTCTATCCTCAGGAAATATTCCCAGATCATCTCCTCCAGGCGGGCCGTGAGGTGCTCCACGTAATAGGAACCGGCCAGCGGATCCACCACGCTGGCCACGCCCGTCTCCTCCCGCAGCACCTGCTGGGTGCGCACCGCCAGGGTCACCGCCTCGTCCGAGGGCAGGCAGATGGCCTCGTCGTAGGAATTGGTGTGCAGGCTCTGGCACCCCCCCAGCATGGCCTCCAGCGCCTGTACGGTGGTGCGGATGATGTTGACCATGGGCTGCTGGGCGGTGAGCGAGCTGCCCGCCGTCTGCACGTGGAAGCGGAAATGGTAGGCCCTGGGGTTCTCCGGGCGGTAACGCTCCTTGAGCAGCCGGTACCACAGCTTGCGCGCCGCGCGGTACTTGGCTATCTCCTCGAAGAAGTCCCGGTGGGCGGACAGGTGGAAGGCCAGCCGGTGCACGAAATCGTCCGCCTTCCAGCCCCGCCGCAGCAGCTCGTCGATGTGGGCCACCGCCGCCGCCAGGCCCAATGCTATCTCCTGCACCGCGGTGATCCCCCCCTCGCGGTAGTTATAGGTGGTGAAGTTGACCGGGTTCCAACGGGGCACCTCCTTCATGCAGATGGTGTACTCGATTAGGTCGCAGGTGAGCTTGAGCATGCGTTCCGGCGAGACCGCCCCCCAGGGCATGATGGCCAGACTGGAGGTGACCACGTCGCTCTGGGTGGTGCCCTGGAGCTTTTCTCTTGGTATGCCGGCGCGGTCGGCCAGGTTCAGATAGCAGGTGGTGATGGCGGGGGCGGCCATGGGGGTGACCACCAGGGCCACGCTCATCCTGTCTATGGGCAGGCCGTCTATCAGGGCCTCCATGCCCCGAATGGAGTAGAGCGGAACCCCCTCCTTGCCCACCTCCGCCTCGATGCCTGGGAAGTGGTCGGGGTCCAGGGCCAGGGTGGTGAGGTTGTCGCAGGCGGCGGAGAAGCCGGTCTCCCCCTCGCGCAGCAGTAGCTTCCAGCGGGCGTTGGTCTCCTCGGGGGTGCCGAAGCCGGAGAAGAGGCGGATGGTCCAGAGCTTGCCCCGGTACATGTTGGGGTAGATGCCGCGGGTGAAGGGGGGCTGCCCGGGAAAGCCCACGTCGCGCAGGTAATCCAGCCCCCGGGTATCCAGGGGGGTGTAGAGGTCTTTCACCGGTATGCCCGCGTCGGTGGTGAAAGCGGGCTCGCGGTCCTCGAAACAGGAGCGCTCCTCCGACCAGACCCTCAAGGCCTCCTCCAGCCTGTCGTAATCCACCTCCATCTCCTTACCCCCTTTTCCTCACTTGAGGACCCCCCGCATGAGCAGGTCCATGGCCCCAGCGTATACCGCATCCATGCTCAGGCGGTTCCTCTCCAGGAACTCGCGGTCGCCCAGGTAATCGCCGATGCCCTGAAAGAGGCGGGTGAGCAGGACGGGGTTGACCCCCTCGCGGAAGTCGCCGTTGCGCGCCCCCTCGTCCAGTATCGCCGAAACGCAGCGGGTCAGGTGGCGGAAATAGCCCTTGGAGGCGACGTAGAAGTCGGGGAAGAGCTCCTGCAGGTCGGCCAGCAGGCGGCCGTCCAGTTCCCCCAGGTCGCGGGCGATGAGCTCGCTGGCCAGGTAGAGCTTGTCGCGGGAACCAGCCCCCGACTCCTGCACCTCTTTGAGGCGCCGCAGCAGGCGGCTGGCCCGGCGGTTGAGGGCGGCGAAGAACAGCTCCTCCTTGGACGGGAAGAGGGAGTAAACGGTCTTCTTGCTCACCCGCAGGCGGCGGGCCAGCTCGTCCAGGTTGAAACGGCGGAAGCCCCGGCTCACCGCCATCCGCTCCGCCTCGTCCAGGATCCTCGCCGTCCGCTCGTCCTCCTTCAGCGGCATCGGCGCCCCCTTTCCTATAGGAAACTCAAAAACTCATATACGTTTCCTTGTTTTCAGGATAGCACGCCCGCCCTACCTGTCAATAAGGCGGTGCCCGCCCTCTACCCGGAAGGGGATGCAGGGCGGCGCGGGCCGCGGCGGAGGTGGCAAGATCAGGGGCGAAGCGGGGTATGATCGACCAGCCAGAGCAGAGCACGCATCAAGCGGTTGAAGAGCTCCCGGCTGATCCGCCGCATGATGTAGATGGAGCGCGCTCCCGGACCCACCGGGACCAACCCTCGCCCGCGTTCCGCCGCGCCGACCACCGCCTCGGCCACCCGGGACGGAGGACAGCCCACCCGCCGGGCGAAGCGCCGGATGAGCCCGGTCGCCCTCGACGCCGGGAGCACGCCGCCCCCGGCCCCGAAATCGATCCTGTTGTAGATGGGGGTGTTCACCACCCCCGGGCAGATGGTGGATACCTTGATCCCGTGTCTGGCCCCCTCGATGCGCAGCGTCTCCGAAAGCCCCATAACCCCGTGCTTGGTGCAGCAGTAGGGTCCCAGGCCGGGACCGGGCATGTACGCCGCGGTGGAGGCGATGTTGACTATGCTCCCCCCGCCGCCCTGGGCGATCATGCGGGGATAGAAGAAGTGGCAGCCGTGGATGACCCCCCAAAGGTTGACCCCCACGACGCGCCGCCAGCTCTCCAGGGAGACGTCCTCCAGCGCCCCTCCCACGGCGATGCCCGCGTTGTTCACCAGCACGTCCACCCGGCTGAAACGGCGGTAGACGCCGTCGCAGAAGCGCTCGACGTCCTCCGCCCTGGACACATCGGCGATCTCCGCGAACACCAGCGCCCCAAGCCCCTCCAGCTCCCGACGCAATCTCTCCAGGCCCGCTCCGTCAACGTCGCACACCGCAAGATGCGCCCCGCGCCGGGCGAAGGCAAGGGCGGTCTCCCTGCCTATGCCGGAGGCGGCGCCGGTCACCACCACCGTCCTGCCCACGAAACCGTCCATGTTCCCGCTAATCGTTCTGGGTGTAAGCGCCCCTCAGCGCCATGACGTGGCCCTCGAAGATATGCCCGAAGCGCTCCGCGTCCGCCACCGGCTTGCGGATCATCTTCAGGCAGGCGTCCATCTGTTCGGGCGTGGAGGAGGTCTTGGAGTACAGCTGCAGGGCGTAGGCGGAGAAATCCCTGACCATGAAGTCGAATATCTGGTCGAGCAGGGCTTCTTCAACCCCGATAATCGCGCAGTTCTCGATGATCAGCTGGCCGTAGGCCACCAGGGTGAAGAGCTCGCCCAGGGTCAGCAGGAAATCGATGTCGCGCCGCTGACCCTCATCGGGACCCGCTTTGAGCAGCATCTCCTTGAAGGCCTCTATCTGCTCGCGGAAGATGCTCACGTTGGGAAGGGAGACGCTCTCGTAGGCCTCGTTGAAATCGTGGGACTGTATCCCCCCGAGGCCCTTGGTGGGACCCTGGGCGAAGAGGAAGGCGTCGTCCGCGGGGTCGTCGCGGCGCGGCACCGGGTCGAAACGCCCGGGGTTGAAGAAGAAGTTGGGCATGAACTTGATGATCAGGGCCATGTTCACGTGCACCGTCCCCTCCAGCTTGGGCAGGGCGCGGATGTCACGCGCCGCCATCTCGAAATAGGTGTCCCTCTCGAAACCCTTGGCCGCGATGACATCCCACAGCAGGTTGATGACCTCCTCGCCCTGGGTGGTCACCTTCATCTTGACCATGGGGTTGAAGAGGAGATAGCGGCGGTCCTGCGGCCCGGCCGAGCGCATGTAGTCTATGGCCCTTATGGCGAAGAGCCTCATGGCCGCCAGCCGGCAGTAGGCGTCCGCCAGCAGCTGTCGCACGTGGGGGAAATCGGTGACGTGCTTGCCGTAGAGCACGCGGCCCCCGGCATGGTCCAACGCCTCGTAGAAGGCGTGGGTGCAGATGCCGATGGAGGCCCACCCCAGGTTGAACTTGCCCACGTTCACCGTGTTCAGGGCGGCGTCCCAGGCGTCCCGCCCGCGCTCCAGGATCTCCGCGTCGGTTACGGGATAATCGGTGAGTGCGTATTCGGCCACGAAGTTCTGGGTGGCCACCACGTTCTTCACCACCTCGAAGCGGGGGTTGCGGTCCCCCACCGCGAAGAAGACGTAGTCTCCGGTATCGCTGAACTTGCCGAAGGTGGAGACGATGGCGGCCTCGTTGGCGTTGCCGATGTAGTACTTGCGCCCGTTGGCGAGATACCTGCCGCCCCCCTGGGGCGTCAGGGACATCTCCGTGGAGTATAGGTCAGCCCCGTGCTCCTTCTCCGAGAGCCCGAAGGCGAAGATGCCTCCCTCCCTGAGCAACTCGGCCGCCCGCTTCCTGACCGCCTCGTTGGGGCTCATCCATATGGGCCCCAGGCCCAGGATGGATACCTGCCAGGTGTACCAGTAGGCCAGGGCATAAAAAGCCAGTATCTCGTTGCAGGCGCAGATGCGCCAGGTGTCCCAGCGCGACCCCGGTCCGCCATCGGCGGCGGGGGTGAGCATGGTGGAGAAGAGGCCGGCGTCGCGCTGGAAATCGAGGAAGTCGCGGTACCAAACCCGCTCGTGGTCGTCCTTCTTTATCCTGCCGCGGCCCTTGCTCTCGAAGAACTCTATGGTCCTGAGCATGAGCTCCCGATCGGCAGGGTCCTTGAACCCCCAATCGTATCGCTTGGGATTCACCAGGATCATGGCCTACTCCTTTTCCCGAGAGGTCCGACACGCGCGATGGGTCACCTCATCATTGTTTCACAGCGCCGCCATGTTTTCCACCTCGGGGCCTTCCCCTCCGTGTCGCGCTTTTTCCGCCCGGCTCCCGGGGACGGCCCCCGAATCGGGCTGAGGCCCCGACGGGTAAAGGGGGCAGGGGGCGCTCGCGAGGCCGGGTTGGCGAGGCACCTCGCTCCCATCCCGCGCTTTTTCGCCTCCATCGTCCGGGCCCGATCCCATCCTCTCCGACCGGGGTTTCCCGCGACGTCGGCTGGGGATATATTTGTCAGTATGCGCCAGCGGCCTTTCAGGATAATCGCCTTCGACTGGGACGGCACCGCGGTCAGAGACCGCCGGGCCGATGCCCGGCCGGTGGCGCGCGCCCTGCAGGAGCTGATGGAGCTGGGCGTTTACGTGGTGCTGATCACCGGCACCAACTACACCAACATCGAGCGCCAGTTCGCCTGCCACGTCTCCGGGCCTCACAAGGGAAACCTTTACGTCTGCACCAACCGCGGTTCCGAGGTATTCGGGTACGACGCCCGCGGCGAGCTCTTCCAGCTGTACCTCCGCGAGGCCACCGACGAGGAGAACGAGCTGCTGGACAGGGTGGCGGAGGCGGTTAAGCGAGAGGTGGAATCCTCCTCTGAGGTTACCATCGACATCATCTACGACCGCCTCAACCGCCGCAAGATAGACCTCATACCGGAATGGCCCGACCCGCCCAAGTCCCAGATAGGCAAGCTGCTCAAAGCCACGGAACGTCGCCTGCGCGAGGGCGGATGGAAGGAGGGCATCAGGGGGGTGTTCCAGGCGGCCCAGCGCCATTCCCAGGAGCTGGGCCTCTTCGATGCCCGCATCACCAGCGACGTCAAGCACGTCGAGGTGGGGCTGACCGACAAATCCGATTCCATCCGCTGGATGCTTACCGAGATAGCTCAGCGGCGCAATATACCCTACAGGGACATCGCCGTTCTGGGAGACGAGTTCGGGCCCATCGCCGGGTTCGAGGGGAGCGACTTCCGCATGGTGATCCCGGAAGCGGAAGGGGTCGCCTATCTCTCGGTGGGTAAAGAACCCAACGGGGTTCCGCCGCAGGTGGAACACCTGGGAGGGGGGCCGGCGCGCTTCCTCTGGTTCGTGAAGCGGCTGGCCGAGCTGCACCGCCGCTTCCTGCCCTCTTCCGACCGCGCCTTCCTGGTGGTGGAAGAGGGCTTCAGCCCGCTGCGGGAAAGGGAGGTGGAATCCATCTTCACCATGGCCAACGGCTATCTGGGCACCCGCGGCTCCCTCCCCGAACAGGACGAGTCCTCCAGCCCCGCCACCCTCATCGCCGGCGTCTTCGACCGGCGCAGCCGGCAGGCACCGGAGGAACTGGTCATCTTACCGGACTGGCTCTTCACCCGCATATACGTTGACGAGGAGCGCCTGCGCATGAAGCGCAGGAACATCGTGGAGCAGCATCGCATCCTGGACATGAGCAAGGGGGTCGTCTATCGGGAACTCCTCTACGAGGACATCACCGACCGCATCACTTTCATCCGTTCCACTTGCTTCGTCTCCATGGCCCGTCCCCACCTGCTCGTCCTGAGGGTCACGGTGGTGCCCCGCAATTACCGCGGGGAGATCAGGGTAGAGACCGGCCTGCGCCTCAATCCGCGGGCCAACCCGCCCCTGCGGGGGGTGGAGAAAGCATCGGGGCCGGACGGGAGCGGCATCCTCATCAGGGGACGCACCCTCTTCACCGGGGTGGAAGCGGTGATGGCCCAGCGCTCCCGCGTCGCCCCGGGGTTCGTGCACCCCGAGTACGGGACGCGCAGCGACGATGAGGGCATCGTCGAGGCGTGGCGCTGGGACGGCCGCATAGGCCAGGAGGTCACGTTGGAGAAGCTGGTCTGCGCGTACACCTCGCTGGATGGCGCGGATCCGCTGTTCGCAGCGATAGGGCTGCTGGAAGAGGCCTCCCGCCTGGACTTCGAGGACATCCTCCTCGAGCACGCGGAAGCCTGGTCGAAGCGCTGGGAAGCCGCCGGGGTCCGCATAGAAGGCGACGAGGAAGCGCAGCATTGGCTGAACTTCGCTCTCTATCATCTCATCGCCGCCGGCAACCCGGACAACGAGCGCGTGTCCATAGGCGCGAGGGCGCTATCGGGGCCCATCTACAAGGGGCACATCTTCTGGGACTCGGAGATGTTCATCCTCCCCTTCTTCATCTTCTCCCATCCCCCCACCGCTAGGGCCATGATCATGTACCGTTACCACACCCTGCGCGGGGCCAGGGCCAAAGCGGCGGCGGGCGGATGGCAAGGAGCGCTCTACGCCTGGGAGTCCACCAGCGACGGCGAGGAGATGACCCCGCCGGCCGCCTTGGCCCCCACCGGCGAGGTCATCCCCATACTCTCGGGGAAGCTGGAGCATCACATAAACGCCGCGGTGGCCCACGGGGTCTGGACTTACTGGAACGCCACCCACGACCACGATTTCCTGCGCAGGGCGGGAGCGGAGATACTGGCGGAGACGGCCCGTTTCTGGGTCAGCCGAACCGAGGAAGGCGAGGACGGCCTCCTGCACATCCGCGAGGTGGAGGGGCCGGACGAGTACCACGAGGGGGTGGACGACAACCTCTACACCAACCTGATGGCCGCCTATAACCTGCGCCACGCGGCAAAGGCGGTGGACTTCCTGGAGAAGGAATGGCCGGACGACCATGCCCGTCTGCGGGAGGAGGTGGGCCTGCAGCCGGAGGAACCCCGGCAGTGGCTGGAGGCGGCGGACCGCATATACGCAGACGGGGGAAGGCCCGACGGCGTGGTGGAGCAGTTCGCCGGTTATTTCGACCTGGAGGACATCGACGTCCGCCGCTTCCGCCCCCACACCGCGGCCCTGGACACCATCCTGGGAAGGGAACGCACCGCCGCCTCGCAACTGGTCAAGCAGGCGGACGTGGTGATGCTGCTCTACCTGCTGGAGGAGATGTTCGACGAGGAATCCCTGCGGGCGAATTTCCTCTACTACGACAGGCGCACCGCCCACGGCTCCTCCCTCTCCCCTGCCATCTACGGACTGGTGGCGGCGCGTCTGGGCCTGACCAGGGAGGCACTGGAATATCTGCGCAGGGCGGGAACCATCGATCTTGCCGACAATATGGGCAACGCCGCCGGCGGGGTGCACGTGGCGGCGATGGGAGGTTTATGGCAGCAGGTGGTCATGGGCTTCGGAGGGGCCAGAGCGAAGGAAGACGGCCTCTTCCTCTACCCCCGCCTTCCCTCGCGCTGGAGCTCGCTGGAGTTCTCCCTGGCTTGGAGGGGATGCCGCCTCAAAGTCAGGGTCAGGCGCAACCGCCTGATGACCGTGGAGGTGGAAGGCGATGCGGGCACCGGCGTCCCCGTGGGCATATACGGCACGGCCCCCAAAGAGATGAAGGCCGGATGCGCTTACGCCTCTCGCTGGACGGGAGGAACCTGGGGCGACTTCGAGGAGGCGGATGGGGAGTGAGTGAAGCGGAGCGCAAAGCGCTGGTGCTCCCCCTGGACGGCTCCCCGGCTTCCGCGACCGCCCTGGGGTCGGCCCTGGCCGTGAGCCGCCTGACAGGCGCGACGGTCCACGTGGTGCACGTCACCGATTCGCCGCTGCCCGAGCACGGGTTGGCGGAATACCTCAGTCTTCCCTACCTCGAGGACGGCAGCTACGTCATCCACCTGCTGTCAGGCGACATCGTGGGGTCCATACTCGATTTCTCCCTGCAGGCACAGGCGCGCATGATCGTGATGTCCGGGCAGGGCAAGACCAGCAGCCCCCAGAGGGTGGTGGGCGGCACCGCCCTCTCGTTGATGCAGCGGGCCAGCATACCCATCCTGGTCATCCGCGCCGCCATGCGGCATCCCCCCGGCCCCGAATGGCGCCCCCGCCGCATGCTCGTTCCCCTGGAGGGAGCGCCCCTTGCCGACTGCGTCATCAAACAGGTCTTCGACGTGGCCCGGGAGCTCGGCCTGGACATGGACATACTGCACATCGCCACCTCGGGCAGGAGGCCTCCTCTGGAGACAGGCACCTTCGGCAGCCCCCGCTACCTCGACTACCCCCAGTACGATTGGCCGGCCTGGAGCGAGGAGTTCCTCTATCGATTCTATTCCTACCTGCACCCCGACGCCGAGCTGCGCCTCTTCCACCGCAGGGGTAAGCCGGACACGGTGACCTTGCGTTTCGCCTCCGAGAACGGCGAGGACGTCATAGCCCTCTCCTGGCGCGGCCTGCTGCAGGACCGCCAGGCGGGCACGGTGCGGGGGGTGTTGGCACGCTCGGAGCTGCCGGTGCTGCTCATCCGCACCTGAGCCGCGAAGAGAGCTCTCCCGCCCGCTTCTGCTCCTCTTCACGATCGCTCCCTGAAGTTTACCGAAGCCTGTTTGTGGAAAGATAAATGTTGGTCTGCCGGCGAGACTTGATCATGCTGCAGCCGAGTCCCATAGAGCGGCCGAGGGCATGCTCATGGCGAGCGGCTCCAGTGGCGGATCCGCATAAGAATGCGCTGTAAGGCGAGGCGGCCGCAAAGGGCCGCCACGAGTGAAGGAGGTCGGCATGGAGGCGAGGGTCATCACGGTTC
This sequence comes from Candidatus Geothermincola secundus, assembly GCA_015711755.1. Taxonomy (GTDB): domain Bacteria; phylum Actinomycetota; class Geothermincolia; order Geothermincolales; family Geothermincolaceae; genus Geothermincola_A; species Geothermincola_A secundus. Next base: position 11,488 of record JACVIY010000036.1, read on the forward strand.
TCATGGACGTCTACCGTCTGGACGAGGCCATCAAGATCTATGAGGAGACGGTGGCTCCGGCGGTGAAGTTGAGGGAAGGCGGTATCGGCACCCTCCTGCTCTGCGACCGCAGGACGGGAAGGGGCATATCCATATCCTTCTGGGAGGACCGCGAAAAGCTGCTGGAGGCCCAGGAGAGCGGCTTCATGCAGGAGCAGATAAAGAGGTTCTCGGCCATGCTCATAGGAGCTCCGGACATCGAATCGATGGAAGTGGTGCACAAGGACATCTGAACATCAAGAGCAGGAGCGGCCTCTCCTTCGGAAGGCCTCCGACACCTCGAACAAGATCAAAGGGGCCGGTGTGCCGCGGCCCCTCCATCCCTGGAGCGGGTGAAGGGAATCGAACCCTCGGCCTAAAGCTTGGGAAGCTTTCGCTCTACCGACTGAGCTACACCCGCTCGCCTTCAGCGGACCCTGCCGCGACTTAGATTCTAACGCACCCCTCGACCTCCCGCAAGGGGGCTCTCCGAGTAGGTCCTTCACCTCGAAGGGGCTCCCCTGGCGCGAATGCTGCAGTCCGCCTCCGCGGCTGACCGCGTCCGTCGGAAAACACAGGGGCGCACTATCGTAACGCCGCCATTTCTGATAATATACCGTCCGCAGGGAGAAGGGAGGAGCGAGCGGTTTTCAGGGCGCCATCTCTTCCCGCAGCGCGGCCCAGAGCGGTCGTGACGCTTCCTGCGCGAAGACGAACCAGGCACGGTCGAACGGTCGGAGGAAAGGAGGAAAGGCATGGGACCAGGGATTGAGGTCGGCCAGGTGCCGCGGGCAGCCCTGCCAATCAACCCCGCTTTCCAGTGGTCGGTGGGGAACTGGATGGACCATTTTTACGACGGCCTGAAAGAGGGCAAGCTGCTGGCGTCGAAGTGCCCGGGCTGCGCACGCGTTTACCTGCCGCCCCGCATGATCTGCGAGCGCTGCTTCACCAAATGCGAGGAATGGGTGGAACTGCCGGAGACGGGCACGGTCGAGTCTTACACGGTGGCCCACGTGAAAGTGGGAGCCAACGGCGAGTTCGAGGAGCTACCCCAGCCGGAGGTGATCGCGCTGGTCAAACAGGACGGCGCGGATACCTGCGTGGCGGCGCGCCTGCAGGGCGGCAGCGCCTCCGTGGGCATGAAGGTGAAGGTGGTCATCGACCCCGAGGCGGAGAGCTTCGTGAACATGCTGGCCGGCTACCGGCCGGCGGAGTGAGGGGGTGGATGGGATGAGAAGGGAAGTCGCCATCATCTCTTATGCCCAGACCCCCTATGAGGCGGACGCCAACGCCTCCCGGGAGATGCAGGTGCTCAAGGTGGCCCGGGAAGCCCTGCAAGCGGCAGGCCTCAAGCAGGAAGACCGCTATACGGTGGTCACCGCCAACAATGATTATCTCGACGGCCGCACCATCTCCAACATGCGCCTGGTGGAGCCGGCCGGCGCCTGGATGAAGAACGAATCCAAGGCGGAGATGGACGGGGCCTATGCCGCCCTTTACGGACTGTGGCGCATCCTCAGCGGCGACCATGACGTGGCCCTGATAATCGGGGAGAGCCAAGCTTCCGTCTACGCTCGCTGGCTGCCCGGCATCATGATGTTCGACCCCACCTTCGACCGGCAGCGCTGGCTGCTCAACGAGGCCTCCGCCGCTGCCCTGCAGGCCCGCGCCTACATGAACGCCTTCGGCATCAGCGGCGAGCAGGTGGCCGGGGTGGCCGCCAAGAACCTGGACAACGCCTCGCTCAACCCCTTGGCCCACAACAAGCTGGCAGGAGCGGACGCGGCGAAGGTGCTGGGCTCGCGCATGCTCTACGACCCCCTGACCGAGATGATGATGGCGCCTTACTGCGACGGCGCCTGCGCCATGGTCATCGCCGCCGGCGAGCTGGCGGAGAAGGCGGAGAGGCCGGTCTGGATCAGGGGGGTGGGTTTCGCCCACGACTCCTACCTGACCGAGCGCACCCTTAAGGAGATGAACTCCCTGAGGCTGGCCGCCGAGAAGGCCTACGCCATGGCCGGCATCAGCGACCCTTCGTCCCAGGTGGACCTGGCCGAGGTGCACGAGAACTTCGCCCATGAGGAGCTCATGGCCTATGAGGCCCTGGGTTTCTGCGGCAAGGGAGAGGGCGGCGCTTTCTTCGACTCCGGGGTCACCCGGCGCGACGGGAAACTGCCGGTGAACGTCTCCGGGGGCGCTACCGGCGCCAATGTGGTCTGCGCCACCGGGCTGGCCCGCATCATCGAGGCAGCCATGCAGATTCGCGGCGATGCGGAGGGCCGCCAGGTGGCCGGGGTCAAGACCGCCGTGGCCACCGGGCAGACCGGGCCCTGCGCCCAGGAAAGCGTGGTCTTCGTGCTGGGAGGTGAGTGACGATGGCGCATATAGACGTGGCCGTAACGGGGGTGGGCTACTCCAAACACGTGAGCAAGCGGCGGGACGTGAACATCGCCGAGCTGGTCTGGGAAGCGGTGAGCAACTGCTACGAGGACGCCGGGCTCAAGCCCAAGGATATAGACGCCGTGGTCACGGGGAACATGCCCGCCTTCGAGGGCGTGAACATGCCCGAGCTGTGGGGGGCCGGCCACTGGGGCGCCTATCACAAGCCGCTCATCCGCATTACCACCGGGGGCACCACCGGCGGCTCGGTGGCGCACGCCGCCTATTACGCGGTGGCCTCCGGGCTTTATGACACCGTGCTGGCCATCGCCTTCGAGAAGCAGTCCGACGGGAACTCCACCATGGGACTGAACACGGTGGCCCTGGCGGACGCCGCCGCCCAGTTCCAGCAGGGGGTGGACCCGGGATTCCTGGCCTCATTCGGAGGAGGAGCGGTGGGCATCGCCGTATATCAAGCCGCCAGCTACATGAAGCGCAGCGGCTGCACCACCCACCATCTGGACAAGGTCTCGGCGCTGTGCCGCAACAACGCCGCCCTCAATCCCTGGTCCCATCTCAAGCAGCCGGGGCTCACCCCGGAGGACGTGGCCAAGACGGTGCTCATGCAGTATCCCATCCGCTTCGGGCACGTCTGTCCGGCCACCGACGGCGCCTGTGCCATGATCTTGACCACGCATGAGAAGGCGCTTAAGCTGCAGAACAAGCCGGCCTACATCCTATCCTGCGCCTCCTGCTCGGACGAGGCCGCCTTGATGGGCATCTCCGGGTCCGGCACCACCAACATGGACCCCTGCGCCCAGGAACACTGCAAACTGGCCGCCAAGTGGGCTTATGAGCTGGCGGGCATCAAAGACCCGCGGCGCGAGATAGACGTGGCTGAGCCCTACGCCCCCTTCGCCCATCAGATGCTCATGTTCTACGAGCGGCTGCTGCTCTGCGAGGAGGGGGAGGCCCCGGCCATCCTCGACTCAGGTTCCATGAATTTGGACGGGGAACTGCCGGTATGCCCCTCCGGCGGGGTCATCAGCACCAACGCCATCGGCGCCTCGGCCATGGAGCGGATCACCGAGGTGGCCCTGCAGATAATGGGCAAGGCCGGCGAGCGCCAGGTCAAAAAAGAGGTGCACAAGGGCGTGGCCCACGGCTGGGGCGGCGCGGTGAACCTCAACGTGGTGGCGGTCCTATCCGATACCCCGAGGAGGTCTTGAGATGGCGGAGATGGAATACAAGAAGGAGACCCGGTCAGTGGAGGGCAGCTGGCCCATGGAGCACTGGAGCTGGAAATTCGAGAGTATCGCCCTCATCAGCAAGACGCGGGAGGCCTTCAAGGAGAAGAAGCTGCTGGGGCTGAAGTGCCCCGGATGCGGGCTGGTCTACTTCCCGCCAAAGCCCTACTGCCGCTGCATGAGCGAGCCGGACGAGTGGGTGGAGGTGAAGCAGCAGGGCACCATCACCACCTACACCTTCACCGGCGCCTGGGCCTACGAGGGCATAAAGGAGGAGGAGGGTCCCGCGGGAGAGCCCCTCATCATCGTGGGGGTCAACTTCGACGGATCGGACACCCTCACCGTGTGCACCCTCGGGGAAGCCAAGCCGGAGGAGGTTTTCGTGGGCATGCGCGTGCAGCTGAAATGGCCCGAGAACATCGAAGGGCGGCTGGACGACATCGCCCATGTGGTCCCGCTGAGAGAGTAATACCCAACGATACCGCGTCACCGAACGGAAGAAGGCCGGCTCACAGGCGAGCCGGCCTTCTCGGTGTCAGCCCTTCTCATCTCCCGTCTTTCGTTCTCGTCTTTTAGGGATCATCCTCAGGTCTCACTTCGAGGAGCGCCGCCCGCCGCGCTTTTCCGCGGTATCCCGCAGGCGCTGCGCGACCTGGGCGCTGGAGGGGTCCAGCTCCAGGGCGCGCAGATAATCGCGCCGCGCCGCCTCTCGGTTCCCCGCGCCCAGATGGATGTCCCCGCGGAAAAGGTAAGTGCTGGGCACCATAGGCTCCAGGCGTATGGCGCTGGTGAGGTCTTCCAGGGCGCGGCGGAAGTCCCCTTTACGCCAGTAGAGGCGAGCTCGGTTCACATATCCCGAATACAGGTTGGGGTCCAGCTCCAGGGCCACGCTGTACTCCCGTATGGCCATGTCCACCCTTCCCTCGGCGCCGTGGATGGAGGCCATGTTCAGGTGGTCCATGGCCATGTGCATGTTGAGGAGTTCCAGCTCCTCGAAGTCGAATTCCTCTATCTCCATGGGCTGCTCGTCCTTTTCTCCTACCGGCCATCCGCCTGACGGTCGGGAAGATTATATTGTTACCAAGCCCTTCTGAATAGTATATCGGCTCCTTGGGACATAAAAGTCACAACTCCGTGAGGCAGGCCTCATCCAGCGGCGGCCCTTGCCGGTGTCCCTTAACTCGAGGGAATTCGGGTGAAGCGTTCCCGCAGCTCCTTTGAAAGCGCGTTCACCAGTCGAAAAGATCGCTCCACGGTGACGGTGAGGTCCGGGTTCACCAGGCAGCAGGTGGCCGGAGTGACCATTGAGCGGCGGAAGAGAAGTCCCCGGTCGACTCCCCCCTCTTCCAGGCTTTCCCAAATATGGCCCAGCCGGTCCATCAGAGTAGGAAGGTCCTCTTTTTCCGCCTCCGCGAAGTTGGTGGGAACCATGCCCCAGGCGATGCAGCCGCCTCTATCCAGCAGGGAGGCGATGCCCGCCGCATATCCCCGCATCACCTCCGCCGCCCCGTAGGCGTTGAAAGAGAGAATGTCTATGTCCGCGCGAAGAAGGAAATCCCAATCGGGATTGCCGCATAGGTGCACGCCCCGCGGCCCCTCCAGAAGGGAGGTGAACATCTCCAGGTCGAAGCGGGCCCTCTCCGCAGAATATCCGGTTATCCCGGTGAAAAGCAGCTCCAGTCCCGGTTCGTCCACCCAGACGAAGGCGCGCGGGTGCAGCTCCCGGAGGTCGCGCAGGTGCCTGTTGACCCGCGCAGCGACATGGCGGATGAGCAGCTCGCGCACATCGTCCCGGTAGATGACGGGCTTTTTGAGCTCATCGGTCACCTTGAGGCAGAGGGAGATGGGGCCCATGAACTGGCCCCGCACCGCCTTCGGCTCCTTCTCCATCCCCCTCAAGCGCTCCATGAAAGGACCGTAGGTCAGGGAGTCGCCGGGGAGGACCGCGAAAAGATCGGAGCCCTCTTCCGCCTCCAGGTACTCGGGCAGGCCCGCTGTGAAGCCCTCCTCGTTGAATCGGAGCAGCTGCCTTTCGTGGTCGACGATGATCCCGGGAAATCGCAGGACCGTCTGCACGTAGGTGTCCTCGCTGAAGCCGAGGTTGGGGAGCTGCGGCCAGAAGGGGATATCCAAAGAGAAGGCCAGATCCAGTGCGGCCCGCGGGTCCAGATGGGGCAGTATGCCCATGGCGGTGGTGCAGCCCTCAGGCTCGAAACCTAGGGAGCTCAATGCCGCCTCCATGTACGCATCGCGTCGGCGGGGCAGCTGAGATCCGATGTCTTCCGCAAGCGCCCGCTCACCCGGCTATGAGACCCGCGTCCCTCAGTGCCTTATCCAGCGTTCCGCGGTCGAAGCCCACGATCACCAAATCTCCCACCTCGATGACCGGCACCCCGATCTGCCCGCTTTTCTGCACCATCTCGTCCGCCGCCGCTTGGTCCTTTCCCACGTCCTTCTCCTCGAAGCCCACGGAAAGCCCCTTGAGGTATTCGCGGGCCATGTGGCAGTAGGGACAGGTCTCCGTGGCATAGAGGACAACCGGAACTGACATACTCTCCCTCCTCGTCTCCGCGCCGCCTTCGTCTAACCCTTCAGCGCATGCCGAATAATCTTCATGATAATCCCGCTAAAGTCCTGTACGGAGTATGACCGAGCTCACCCCGCGGTCGTATACCCCCGCCGCACCATCTGCTATAGTATTGGGGATCCCCGAAAGCCGCGGCGCGGCCGGGGTGCCGGAAACAGTGGCGGGACGAAGCCGGAGGCGCACCCGTTGAAGCTGGCAGTGACCGGAAAGGGAGGCGTGGGCAAGACCACCCTGGCGGGCGGTCTGGCCCGCCTTTATGCGGACAAGGGTTTCAGGGTGCTGGCGGTGGACGCCGACCCCGACGCCAATTTGGCCTCCAGCCTGGGCATTCCCTCGGAGCGCATGGAAACGGTGGTCCCCATCGCGGACATGAAGGACCTGGTGGCGGAGCGCACCGACTCCAAGCCGGGGACCTTCGGCACCCTTTTCAAGATGAACCCCAGGGTCGACGACCTGCCGGATGAACTCTCGGTGGAGCACCGAGGGGTGAAACTGCTGGTGCTGGGCACGGTGAAAAAAGGGGGCAGCGGTTGCGTCTGCCCCGAATCGGTCCTGCTCAAATCGCTTCTCTCGCACATGCTCTTCGCCCGCGACGAGGTGCTGGTCCTGGATATGGAGGCGGGCATAGAGCACCTCGGCCGGGGGACAGCCCGCTCGGTGGACGCCATGCTCATCGTCATCGAGCCGGGGCAGCGCTCGGTGCAGACCGCCCAGAGCATCCGGCGCCTCGCGTCCGACCTGGGCATCGAGCGTTTCTATGTGGTTCTGAACAAACTGGTGGAACCATCCGACCGCGAGCTCATGGAGGCGGTCCTGGACGGGCTGCCTCTGCTGGGCACCATATCCTACCGCCCCGAGCTGCGGCGGGCCGACCTGCAGGGGGTGAGTCCTTACGACACCGTCCCCGCCTTCGTGGAGGAACTCGAGGCCATCCGCGAGGAACTGGAGAGGCGGCTCGGGGAGACGGCTTGACAGGCGCAGCCATCGGCCAATGCCGGGGATTGCATGGCCGCCGCGGCCGGAAGGAGAGCCGCGCCGCAGGAACGGATGGTTTATGATGCCGCCAGCGGCCTATTAAGACTCGGCCGCCTTAAAGGCAGAGGGAGGATGAAGATGCCTTTCGGGATACTGGAAGCGAAGCGACTGGGTGAGCGCATCGGGTCCGTCAGGGTGGAGGCGCCGCTGATCGCCTCTAACGCGAGGGCGGGTCAGTTCGTGATCCTCCGCCTGGACGAGCGGGGGGAACGCATCCCCCTCACCCTATGCGACTGGTCGGCTGATGAGGGATGGATCTTCCTGGTTTTCCAGGAGGTGGGCAAGACCACCCGTCATCTGGGAACCCTCAAGGCCGGTGACGCCCTTCAGGACCTGGTGGGACCCCTGGGCGTACCTTCGGAGATAGATAGATACGGCAAGGTGCTCTGCGTGGGAGGAGGGGTGGGGATCGCCGCCATCCACCCGATATGTCGCGCCCTCAAAGAGGCGGGGAACGAGGTGGTGAGCATATTGGGGGCCCGCTCCGCCGAGCTCATCATCCTGGAGGAGGAGATGGGGCTGGTATCCGACCGCGTCATCATCACCACCGATGACGGGAGCAAAGGCCACAAGGGCGTGGTGACCTGGGCCATGGAGGAGGAGCTGAAGAGGGGCGGCGTGGACCTGGTGGTGGCCATCGGGCCGGCGGTGATGATGAAGTTCGCCTCCGCGGTCACCCGTCCCTACGGCGTGCCCACCCGAGTGAGCCTCAATTCCATCATGCTGGACGGCACGGGCATGTGCGGCACCTGCCGATGCGAGGTGGGAGGGGAGACCCGCTTCGCCTGCGTGCACGGCCCCGAGTTCGACGGGCACGAGGTGGACTGGGGCCTGCTGCTGGAGCGCCTTTCCGCCTACCGCGAGGAGGAAGAAGAGTCCCTCAAGCGCTACCTGTCCTCCACAGAAACGGCCGCTCATTGAGAGGCGGCGCAATGCCTTTTCCGGCCGTCCCTCGATGCGGGGATCCAAGGAAGGGTCCGATATGTTGACGCTATCTCAGGGCGACCGCGGCACCTCGCCGTAAAGGGGACGCGAGGGTGAAGCGCTTTCTCGTCTGCCCGGATAAGTTCAAAGGATGCCTGGAGGCCCCGGAGGTGGCTGAGGCCGTGGCCGAGGGCATCCTCTCCTCTATTCCTTCGGCGGAGTTGGACATGCTCCCGCTGGCCGATGGGGGAGAGGGAACGGCGCGCATCCTCCGAGAGGCCACGGGAGGGCGGGAAATCCCGATAACGGTCGCCGGACCGTTGGGAAAACCGGTGCGGTCGTCCTTCTCCGTTCTGGGCGACGGCAGTACCGCCGTGGTGGAGATGGCCTCCGCCTCCGGGCTGGCCCTGCTCGGCCCCGACGAACCGGATCCCCTGCGGGCCTCCACCCGCGGCACCGGTGAGCTCATCCGGGCAGCCCTGGACGAGGGTCTCAGACGCATCATCGTGGCCATCGGGGGGAGCGCCACCAACGACGGGGGTATGGGTATGGCTTATGCCCTGGGAGCGCGCTTCCTCGATGAAAGGGGGATTGAGCTGGAGCCGAGCGGAGAGGCATTGGGGCGGGTGAGGCGCCTGGACCTCACCGGGCTGGACCCCCGCCTGCTCGACTGTGAAGTGACGGTGGCCAGCGACGTCGCCAATCCCCTGCTGGGAGAGGAGGGCGCTACCCTGGTATACGGGCCTCAAAAGGGAGCCGACGCCCGAGCCCTGGAGCTGCTGGAGTCGGGCATGCGCGCTTATGCCGAGGTGGTTGGAGCGGCGACGGGCCGCTTGCTTGCGGATACCCCCGGGGCCGGGGCCGCGGGGGGGCTGGGCTTCGGGCTGATGTCTTTCCTGGGCGCCCGAGTGGAGCCGGGGATAGAGGTGGTCATGCGGGCCGTGGACTTCCAGCAGAGGGCGGCCGCCTGCGATCTCCTGGTCACGGGAGAGGGGCGCTACGACGCCCAGACCGCCTACGGCAAAACGGTGAGCGGCGTTCGCAGGGCAGCCGCGGAGCTGGGCAAGCCCCTCATCATCCTGGCCGGGTCCCTTGCCGACGAGATCCTCTCCCCGGGCGGCGATGGTCCAGGCACCGCTGCTGGGGAGCGGGTCTGCTGCCTTTCCGTGGTGCCACGCCCCATGGGTCTGGAGGAGGCCGTGGCCACCGCCCGCCGCAACCTACGCTACGCCGCCTCGCAGTTGGCCCGCCTTCTTTAAAAGGAACCGCGCTTCAAAAGGGTACTTGCTCAGACCTTCGAGAACAGGGACCCCGAGAGGGAAACCTTCAAGGTGCCGGCTGAAGAGATGTCGTTCCGCCGGGATGGCCCCGGCTGGGATCAACGGCCGCCCCTGCTTATCGGAAGGACGGACCGCAGGGTCCTCATGTCCTCGGGGCCGAAAGTCCTGAGGGCGAGCAGGGCCGCCAGGTAAAGCAAGAGGAAAGTGGGCAGCAGCATGGCCGGCGGCAGCCCGGAGCGCAGGGGCAGGCAGGCCAGGGCCGCCGCCAGGGTGGCCGCCAGCGGCTTCCAGTTACCCAGCACCCTGGGGTGCACGCTCATGTGTCTCCAAGCAAAGAAGACGGCCATGGCCAGCAGCAGGGCTTCCGCCGTCAGAGTGCTCACCGCCGCCCCCATGAACCCCAGCCACGGGGCCAGCAGCATGCATAACCCCAGGTTGGCGGCGGCAGCCGAGAGGATGGCGATCACGCTCAGCCGGTGCTTGTAATGGGCGTTGAGCAGGTCGATGAGGGGCAGGTAGGCGAAGCTGAAAACGGGTATGGCCGCCAGCGTCCACAGGGCCGGGTAGGCCGCGCGGTACTCGTTCCCGTAGAGGATGGAGATGATCTGGGGCGCGTAGAAAGCCAGCAGGCCCGCGAAGGGCAGACTCAGGCATGCCAGATACTTGACCACCTTGCGGATGACCTCGTGGTAACGGTCGCTCCCCGATGAGCGGATGCGCGCCAGGAAAGGGAACACCGCGGTCATCACCGTAGCCGGGATCACCGCCGACGCCCAGATTATCTTGTGGGCCGAGCTGAACAGCCCCGCGTCGCGATCCCCCCTCAGCAGGGAGACCAGCACCGTGTCGGAATAGCCGAAGAGGAAGGTGATCAGCCCGATGACCCCGAAAGGCAGCGCCCCCAGGGCCATCCGCTTCCAGAAAGGCCAGTCGAAGCTGAAGCGCGGCCTTCCCAGCTTCCGGGTGAGTATGATGAAGTCCATGGCCATGGACACGGTGGCTCCGGCCATCATGGCGAAGGCGATGCCCATCAGCCCGTATCCGTTGTAAAGAAGGGCGGTGCCCGCGCCGAAGGTGATGAGGACGTCCACCGCGTCCACCAGCGCCTGGTACTTCATCACCTCGAAGGCCTGGAATATAGAGTCGAAGAAGCGGCGCAGCCCGGTGAAGATGAGGAAGCTCATGCCCATCAGAAAAAGGGGCATCCGCACGTCGGATGAGGACGAATGCGCCAGCAGGACCAGATAGACCAGACCCAGGCTGGCCAGGCCGGAGATGATACGGAAGACGGTTAGGTCCCCGATGTAGCGGCCCACGTCATCGCGGTGCGCGGCCAGCTCGCGCACCACCACCTTGGGCAGGCCCATCTCCCCCACAATGAGCAGGATGTAGGCCAGCGCCAGGGCGAAGGAATACTGCCCGAACCCTGTGGCCCCCAGCTTGCGGGCCACCATCACGGTGAAAAGGGGGGTCAGCGCGGCCCGAAAGACCCCCCCGAACATCACCACGGTTATGTTACCGGCTATGCGCCTTACGTCCTGCAATATACTTTTCCCGTCTTTTCCGCCGCACCCGCCGCCCAAACATCATCGGACCGTCCGCACAAGATGTCAATCGGCAGGAAGGCCGTGGGGACTTTAGCCGCATGCCTTTCGATCAGCGTTCCGTTCCCTTGAACAGACGGCCCCGGCGTTCGGTCTTATCCGCGTCCGCCCGGATCAGCGCGGACCGATAACCCCGGGGTCCCTCTCCAGGAACTCCGGCAACCCCACGTGCCCCCAGAAGTCCTCGATGTAACGGCCGTCGATGATCCCGCTCTGCCTTCCCTCCACCAGCAGGCGGACCCTCTGCACCGTGGGGAACTCGGTCAAAGTGTTGGCGATGGAGGCCAGGGCCAGCGCTTCCACCTGCGCCCCCGCACCACCGCCGGGCGGTTTATCGGTGATAATCTCCTTGCTCACATCGACTGCGCAGACGCCGTCCTGCACGCTGACGCCCAGCACCCTCACCGTCGGGGGCAGGGCTCCCCGCAACCCGCTTCCCGCGGAAGGCCCCTTGATCAGCTCCTCCATGGCCGCCCTGGCCACCGCTTTGGTGTAGGGCACCTCCCTCTCCTCAACGCCCAGAAAAAGATCCCCATCCGATTCCGTCAGGAAATAGAGCTTCAGGGTGACGGGGAGTTTCTCCCGCTCCGCCGCCTCCATGCCGATCTCCTCCTGAGCCGCGGTTTCCCCCCTTCCCTCCTCCGCTGGTTCCGAAACCTTCCCGGAGGAGCCGCAGCCTACCGCCGCAAGCAAGACCGCGAGCAGCAGGGACGCGGCCGGCAAGGCCGTACCGAGGAAGACCCTTTTTCTCTCGCTGTCTTTTCTCATACCCATCACTCCCCTTCCATCGAGGGAAACCGTTCCGCGCCCACGGCCACCTTATCCTTCCGACCTCGCTTCCTCCACACTCATAAGACGTATTCAACGGCCGCAGCTGATTTTCCTTACAGAGAAAACGGCTCGAGGGGCGGACCCTGTATCCGAGGGGCGGGTAAAGGGGTCGGCGGAGCCCCGCACTTCCAGGCCCCCTCAATACCCCGGCACGTCATCCCCTCCCACCGCGCGGCCGAAGGATCCCAGGTAGTCGAAGTACATGGCCCGCTCCGCCAGCAGGGAGCCCGATCCGTCCAGGGAGCGCACCCGCATGCCGAACTCCAGGGCCTCCTGCCCGAGGACCTCGTTGCAGTAGACGGTGGTGCGGGAGGAGGGGGGCAGGGGGACGTCCCGCTGCACGGTCTGCCCGCTGGCCAGGATGTATTCCACCCGGGCGGTCTTGGCCTCCGGGGCGGTGTTCTGGATGAGCAGCCAGGTCTGGAAGAGGGAGGAGGGGTTCCCGGTGTACCCTTCCGCGAAGTAGAGCTCGGAGGCGGGGGAGTTGGATCCCAGGGCGTTGTGGCCCCCGGTTATCAGGCGGCGGTAGTCGAAG
>JACVIY010000037.1 GCA_015711755.1 Candidatus Geothermincola secundus
GGTGGTGCCCCTGGACGTGGACGTGCCCCCCCGCTCCCGCCGCACCGTCAAGGTGAACGACGTGCCCGGGGTATCGGGCTGCAGCGTCTCCACCCGGGTGTCTTCCGACAAGCCGCTGGCGGCGGAGCGGGCCATGTACTTCGACTACGGAGGCAGGCTCGATGGCCATAACACCATCGGGGCCACCGCCCCCTCCCGGGAGTGGTACTTCGCCGAGGGCTACACCGGGTGCGGCTTCGACACCTGGATACTGCTGCAGAACCCGGGGGCGGAGGCGGCCAGGGCCAGATTGGAGTTCATGCGGGAGGACGGAGCGGTGGTGCCCCTGGACGTGGACGTGCCCCCCCGCTCCCGCCGCACCGTCAAGGTGAACGACGTGCCCGGGGTATCGGGCTGCAGCGTCTCCACCCGGGTTTCTTCCGACAGGCCGCTGGCGGCGGAGCGGGCCATGTACTTCGACTACCGGGGGCGCGGCGGGGGCCACGACTCCATCGGTGCGCAGCAGCCCTCCACCACCTGGTACTTCGCCGAGGGCTCGGTGCAGTAAGACGACGCGGCGAAACGGTGGTAGCTAATCCGATTGTCCCATCATCTCTTTCAATGCTTCCAGCAGTTCGAGCAACCTTTCGAGGCAATCTTCCTCATCCCAGAAATGTTTATCCAGGAGCAGCGCCACCTCCCGCGCGTCGGGATTGCAGCGCGCCTCTCCGGCATAAGCCCCGAGAAATCCCCTGAGGCCGATGCGGCCGAGGAGCTCGCTCAGGCGAACGGCGCTCCCTGAGCGCAGGACCAGGCGGCCGCCGGACCAGCTCATCTCGCGCACGCCCAGGCCCTCGCAGGCCAGCCGCAGAAACGCCGCGCCGAAGAGGTTGCGGGCCGAAGGGGGCAGCGGACCGTAGCGGTCGGCCACTTCGCCGCGCAGCTCCTCCAGTCGGGCCTTGTCCTCCGCCTCCACCATGCGCCTGTAGACCTCCACCCTCCGGGATGAACGCTCGACGTAATCGCCCGGCAGGTAAGCGGGAAGGGGGAGGTCCAGGGTCACCAGCGGGCGCCTCTTCCGCCCCTCGCCCCGCAGGGCCTCCACCGCCTCCTGCAGCATGCGGCAGTAGAGCTCGAAGCCCACCGCCTCCACGTGTCCGTGCTGCTGCGGCCCCAGCAGCTCGCCCGCGCCCCTTATCTCCAGGTCCTGCAGGGCCACCCGCAGGCCGGAGCCCAGCTCGGTGAAATCGCGGATCACCCGCAGCCGCCGAAAAGCTGCATCGGTGAGATGCGCCCCCTCCCTGAAAAGAAAATAGGCGTATGCCTGGCGGCGGCTCCTGCCGATCCTGCCCCTCAGGTGATAGAGTTGAGCCAGCCCCAGCCTCTCCGCCCCCTCCACGATGAGGGTGTTGGCGTTGGGTATGTCCAAGCCCGATTCGACTATGGTGGTGCAGACAAGCACGTCCAGGCGCCCTTCCACGAAATCTAAGACCACTCTTTCCAGGTCCCTCTCGGGCATCTGCCCGTGCCCCACCCCCACCCGGGCGCGGGGCAGCAGGCGCCGCAGGCGTTCGGCGACCGCCTCGATGCCCTCGACCAGGTTGTACAAATAGAAGACCTGGCCGTCCCGCTCCAGCTCCCTCCTCATGCTCTCACGCACCAGTTCTTCGTCGTAGATCCCCACGAAGGTCTGCACGGAGCGGCGGTCCTCGATGGGGGTGTCGATGACGCTCATGTCCCGCAGGCCCGTAAGAGACATCTGGAGGGTGCGGGGGATGGGGGTGGCGGTCAGGGTCAGCACGTCCACCGAACGGCGCAGCTGCTTCAGCCTCTCCTTGTGCATCACCCCGAAACGGTGCTCCTCGTCCACCACCACCAGCCCCAGATCGGCGAAGGAAACGTCCTTCTGGAGGAGGCGGTGAGTGCCGATGACCACGTCCACCCTTCCCCGCGCCAGATCCTCCAGCACCGCCTGCTGCTCCTTCCGAGAGCGGAAGCGGGAGAGCACCTCAACCCGCAGCGGCCAGGCGGAGAAGCGCTGCCGGAAGGTCTCCCCATGCTGCAGGGCCAGCACGGTGGTGGGCACCAACACCGCCACCTGCTTGCCGTCCATCACCGCCTTGAAAGCGGCGCGCAGGGCTACCTCCGTCTTGCCGAAGCCCACGTCCCCGTAGACCAGCCGGTCCATGGGGACGGGGCGCTCCATGTCCTCCTTGACCTCGGCGATTGCCTTGAGCTGATCGGGCGTCTCATTGAAGGGGAAGGAGGCCTCCATCTCCAGCTGCCAGGGCGTGTCCGGGGAGAAAGCGTGGCCGCCGGAAGCCTGCCTCTCGGCATAGAGGCGGAGCAGGTCCGCGGCCACGTCGCGCACGGCTTCCCGCGCCTTCCTGCGAGCCCTCTTCCACTGGGCACCGGCCAGGCGGTGCACTACGGGCTTCTCCGCGCCCACGTAGCGGTGCACCAGGGATATGCGGTCGGTGGGAAGATAGAGTACGTCGCCCTCCGCGTAGCGGAGGACCAGATACTCGCGCCTCGCCCCGGCCACCTCGCGCACAATGAGGCCGTCAAAGACCCCTATGCCGTGATGGAGGTGGACCACGTGGTCACCTTCCCGGAAATCCAGCCGTTCCACCGATATTCCCGAAACCGCCGGTTCATGCCGGCGCCGCGGCATCTCTCCGAAGACGTCCTCCTCGGTGATCACCACCCAACCGGCATCTGGAAGGACGAAGCCGTGATGAAGACGGCCGCGCGCCAGGGCCGCCCCCGCCCCCGGATCGGGGATGTCGGCGGCCGGCATTCCTTCTTCCAGCAGCAGCTCCCGCATCCTCTGCATACGCCCCGCGGTCTCGAAGATGAGCAGCACGCGCTGTCCTCCCTCCCGCCACTTCCTGATGTCCCTCAGGAACATCTCCATATCGCCGCGGTAAGAGGGGGCTCGCCGAGACGGTAATTCCAGGGTTGCATAGCCCGACCATGGGTCGAGGGAAACAGTTCTTCCGCTTTCCAGCAGCGTTTCCAGAAGACCGATCGCCCCTCGGTTCTCCGATCCCTCCAGGCGTTCCCGGACGAGCCGCGGTTCCGCCACCAGCAGCAGGAGCTCCTCATCCTCCAGCAGAACGGCAAGCGGTTCCTCCGACCCCTCGCCTTCCTCCCACCGCAGAGGGAATACGACCAGCTCCTCCAGGCCCGGCCGCTCCGTTAGAGAACGTTGGGACAGGGGGTCGAACTCACGCAGGCTCACCAGCTCGTCCCCGTCGAACACCGCCCGCACCGGCAATCGGCGGTTGGGTTCGAAGATGTCCAGTATGCCTCCGCGCACGCCGAACTGGCCGGGAGCCTCCACCAGGTACTCCCGGCGGTAGCCGAAAGAGGCCAGGGTCTCCGCTGCCCCGGCCAGGTCCGTCTCCACCCCCCGCAGCAGGCGCAAAGGCCGCAGCGCCTTCCATCCCGAGGGAAACGACGAGGCGATTGCTGCCGCCGGGAGCAAGATCACGGGGGGATCGGGGATCCGGCCGCCGCGCCATTCCGCCAGATAGTAAAAGGAGCGGGCACGGGCTGCGCTTCCTTCTTCATCCTCCGCGAGCCCGTCCTTCAGAGGGTGGGGGGGAGGCGGGAGCAACAGGACCCTCTCCTCTTCCAACAGGTTCTCCAATTCCTCCCGCAGGTCTTCCGCCCCTTCCAAACCCGGCACCAACGCCACCACGGCGCGGCCCGACTTCTCCGCCAAGATCGCGAGCAGGGGGGCGGCGAGCGTCTCCGCCGCCCGCAGGACCAGAGGGCCCTTGCCCCTCCGCAGCAGATCCGCGGCGCGCCGCAGGGACGGGATTTCTCTCAGGGCTCTGAGGATCATGTCCCGTGCTTCTGTGCCCGACAAACCTTCCTCCAACGCCTCAAAGGCCTCGGTCGTCGACCCAGGCCTGTCTCGCGCCTCTCTTTTATCGCTCACAGCCGATTATAAGCCAGGGGGGACCTTCCAAGACCGCTTGGGCTTTTCCGAGACCCGATTGAGCCCGTGCTCCGATGGGCGTCAGTGCAGTTCGCTCAGGGTCGATCGCATCGCTTGGTCCATCACCGCGTATCCCGCGGCATTGAGGT
This sequence comes from Candidatus Geothermincola secundus, assembly GCA_015711755.1. Classification (GTDB taxonomy): domain Bacteria; phylum Actinomycetota; class Geothermincolia; order Geothermincolales; family Geothermincolaceae; genus Geothermincola_A; species Geothermincola_A secundus. The sequence goes on from JACVIY010000037.1 coordinate 4,078, forward strand.
GGGAATCGTAGCGGTCGGCGGCGAACCGCGTATCAAGGCTTCCGTCCGGCGCTGCCAGAGCCCCGTAGAGATCGATTACCCTGACCTGCGGGTTGGTCTCGGCTATCCCCCGCAGGTGGTCGTTGTAGGAGCGCTGATTCCAGACCATCCATTCATCGCAGTACTCCCGGACCACCGGAAGGGCGTTGCCCAGGAGCAGCACCTGTCCCGGCATCCCCCGCGAACATTCGACCAAGGCGTCGATGATGGCCTGGTTGCGGCGGAGGTTGGCGCGGGCGGTGCTCTCGTCCCCACCCTCGAAATCGGCGAAGCACAGCTTGAAGAAGACGATGGAGCCGTCACCGGCCTCTCTCATGACCTCCCGCGCATCCCCGCTTATGCCCGGCGGCTGGTCCACCTCATGGTAATAGAAGTCAAAGCCCTCGAAACGGAAGGGGATGGCGGGGTCCCCGTCCCACCCCCCATGTTCCATCCATCCGGCCAGCACCGAGCGGCCGCATGCATGGATGACCTTTCCCTTCGGCAGGACATTCCCTGCCTCTCCGTCCTCACTTCCGGTGCTAACGGCACCTGTTTCGCCGTTCGATCCTAAAGAGACGCTCTCTTTGCAACCAACCGCGGTGATGCCGGACATGACCAGCAGAACCCCGACCGTCACCGCCAGCACCCTCCCGACACTCCGTCCCTTTCCCATGGCCCACCTCCTCCTCTCCCCATCAATGATAAGATAGGAGAACGGCTCTGCACAGCCATAGCGCTGACACGCTTCAACCGTGCAAGGAGGCCGGATGGGCCTGGAGATAGGCATAGTCGGACTGCCCAACTCGGGCAAGACCACGCTCTTCAACGCGCTCACCGCAGCCCATGCCGCGGTGGCCGGGTATCCCTTCTCCACCGTGGAGCCCAATATTGGGGTGGTACCCCTGCCCGACTCCCGCCTGGAGGAGGTCTCCCGCCGCGCCGGATGCGAGAGGACGGTGCCCGCCACCCTGCGCTTCGTGGACATCGCCGGCCTGGTGGAGGGGGCCCACCGCGGGGAGGGACTGGGCAACCGCTTCCTCGCCCACATCCGGGAGGTGGACGCCGTGGCCCATACCGTGCGCTGCTTCGAGGACCCCGACGTGGCCAGGGCCGCACCCGGATCAGACCCGGACCGTGACATCTCCATAGTCAACACCGAGCTGATGTTGGCCGACCTGGAGTCGGTGGAGAGGCGCATATCCGGCATCTCCAAGGCCGCGCGCTCCGGAGACCGGGGGAAGCAGGCCGAGCTCCAGGCACTGGAGAAGGTGCGGGCCGGGCTGCAAGAGGGAAGGCCGGTGCGTTCCCAGGGGCTGTCGCCGGAGGAAGCGGCCCTGCTCTCCCCCCTCTTCCTCCTCACGCTCAAGCCGGTGATCTATGTGGCCAACCTGGGGGAGGAGGACCTCCCCGAGGGGGGCGAGGCCGCGGCGGCGGTGCGGGAAGCGGCCCGCGCGGAGGGAGCCGAGTGCGTCGCCTTCTGCGCCAAGCTGGAGTCGGAGCTGGAGGAGCTCGAACCCGAAGATCTGCGGGAATTTTTGGAGGGATACGGCCTCCCCGAACTGGGTCTCCACCGGTTCATCGCCGCGTCCTTCCGCCTCCTTGAGCTCATAACCTTCTTCACCACCGAATCGAAGGAATGCCGGGCCTGGCCGCTTAAACGGGGCACCCGCGCGGCCCAGGCCGCCGGAAAGATCCACAGCGACATGGAAGCGGGCTTCATCCGCGCCGAGGTCATCTCCTATGAGGAGTTCATGCGCCACGGTTCCCTGCAGGCCGCCAGGGAGGCCGGGGCGCTCCGCTCCGAGGGCCGCGACTACCAGGTGCGGGACGGGGATATCGTCAGGTTCCGCTTCCACTGAGTGATAGGTCCGGGGCGGCGCTTCTGCGGTAAGGGCCCACGGCAACGAACGAAAAGAGGGGTTACCGCAGCTCGCCGTTTTCCAGGAGCCGCTGCATTATAAGGTCAGCGCCGGTATGGGGGTCGATCTCCCTGGTTTCCAGCACCTTGTGCATGAGGTCCTGAAGCGGGCCGCCCTCTCGTATGAGCCGGCGCACCGCCACGCTGACCTTCTGGTTGATTATCTCCAGCATCTCCGCCGTCAACCGTTCCTTTTCCTTCCGCTCGCGAAGTCCGTGTTCCCGGAGATAATCCTGATGCCGGAGCACGGCCTCGGCCAGCTCGCCCACTCCCTCTCCGCTCACGGCCACCGTTTTTATGATGGGGGGACACCACTCCTCGGGGCCGCGGGGCGATAGTTCCAGCATCAGGGAGAGCTCCAACGCGGTGCGGGCCGACTCCTCGCGGTCCGCCTTGTTGACCACGAAGATGTCCCCGATCTCCAGGATCCCCGCTTTGATGGCCTGTATCTCATCGCCCGCCCCCGGCATGGTCACCACCACGGAGGTATGGGCCAGGCGGACGATATCCACCTCCACCTGCCCCGCCCCCACTGTCTCCACCAGCACCATGTCCTTGCCGAAAGCGTCGAGCACGTTCACCACGTCGTTGGTGGCTCGGGCCACCCCCCCCAGGGAGCCGCGCGAGCCCATGGAGCGGATGAAAACGCCTTTATCCGTGGCCAGTTCCTGCATGCGCACGCGGTCGCCCAGCAAAGCTCCGCCGGTGAAGGGGCTGGTGGGATCGACGGCCACGATGCCCACGGTGAGGTCGCGGGAACGCAGCTCCCGGGTAAGCGCGGTGACCAGGGTGCTCTTCCCGGCGCCGGGCGGCCCGGTGATCCCCACCACATGGGCGCGTCCGGTATGGCGGTGCAGCATGCGGATGGCCTCCACCGCTCCCGGCTCATCGTTCTCCACCAGGGAGATGAGCCTGGCTGCCGCCCGACGGTCCCCGGACATGAGCTTGCGGAACAGTTCCTCCACCATCCCTTTTCCCCTTCGAGCCGATCACGCCTCGCGGACGCAACCATTATAGCAACCAAAATCTCCGCCGAAGAGAGGAAGACGGGGCGACAGCCGCGCCCTCGCCTCAACCCCTAAAGCCGGTGACGTCGCGCCGGTGCCGGGCTCCGCCGGATCGCGGATTTCTCGGTTTCTCGGTACACCCGTGCGATTTACCGAGAGCAGGCCGCCTGTGTTATCATCTATGGGCCGGCGGCAGCGAGGAGGGCGGCCCGCATGTTCGTCAAGACCTACAAGGACAAGAGATATCTGGTCATCGTCAACCCGGTATCCCGCGGCGGCAAAGCGCAGCGGGAGGGCATCTGGCTGCTCAACCGCTTCAAGCGGATGGGGGTGGACTACGAGGCCCTTTTCACCGAACGGACCGGCCATGCCGAAGAGATGGTGATGAAGTGGGCCGGTGACTTCGACGTGGTAGTGGCGGTATCGGGTGACGGCACCGCCAACGAGGTCATCAACGGCATCATGAAGGTGCCCAACTCCGGCCTGAAGCTGGCCATGTTCCCCGCCGGCACCGCAGACGACTTCGCCCGCAACCTCGGCTACGACCGCAAAGACCGCGAGTCGTCCCTGCGAGCTGTCCTGGGCAACTCCTATCGCACCATTGACCTCATCCGCTACGACGACCGCTACGCGGCGGTGTCCTTCGGCCTGGGGGTGGACTCGGAGATCGCCGCCGCGGCCTATCGGCTCAAGCGCTTCCGAGTCCCCGCCTACTTCTACGCCGGCATCAAGATGGCCCTGCTGGAAGAGCGCAAGCGCTACCACCTCCGCTTCGAATACGACGGGCAGGTCTTCGAGGGGTGGTCTCTCATCTCCATCCTCTGCAACGCGCCCCTATTCGGGCGCTACATCCGCATCCACCCGGAGGCCCGCATGAACGACGGAGTCCTCGGGCTGACCATCGGTCGGGAGATGCCCAACCTATACGGATTCGTGCTGGTGCTATTCGCCATCATGGGGGGGCGGCACGGCTTCTCCCGGAAGGTCTCCTACCATCAGGTGCGCAGCATGCGCCTGGAATGCAAGACCGACACTTTCGCCCAGATAGACGGGGAAGTGCACGAGCTCAAAGCGGGCAGGGTGATCCGTGTCAGCGTGGTGCCGCGCGCCCTCAGGGTCCTGGTACCCGAGGAGTCCCTGCGCAACCGCAAGCTCCCCTTCGTGGAGAGCGAGGAGACGCCGGAGCCGGTGCAGTTGAGCCTGCTGCCGCCCCGACAAGACCTGGCGGATGAGCTCAGGGAGGTCTCCGGCCGGGTCAAAGCGCAGGTGGAGGATTTCCTCCGCAGCACCATAGCCGGCCGCCGGATGCTCTATCTGGAGTGGCGCAAGGAGAGGAGGGAGCGGAGAATGCGCGGCGGAGCAACCGTGCACAGGGGGGAGAGCGCGGCCTCTCTCCCGACTCTCAGAGAGACCTGGTCCGAGCGGGGATCCGGAACCGGCGAAAAAGCCGTCAAGGAGGCCGGCGGGCCGCTTGACAGAGTGGATCGTTGATGGTATCTTAAACTCGAGTTCGGGTGGGACACTTACGGACGTTGGATTGCGGAGATGACTTGAGTCATTGTCTTTGAGTTTTCCCCCGACGATAATGAGAGTGGGATAAGCCCGTGTACCTTGAAAGAAGAAAAGGTGTTTTATACAAGGCCCAACGCTATTAGCCACCGGCCAACCCCATATGCCCTATAGCATGAGATGGAATCAGCACATTCCACCCCCTGAAAATAGCCCTATATTGTCGGTGGCTAATAGCACCTACTGATGAAGGCGCCCCGCGGGGCGCCTTTTACTTTGCCCGCATCCCCCATCCCTTCTGCTCCAGGTGATGACCGCTTTTGTGCGCTTCCGGCCCTAAGTCGCAGGAGCCGCGGGAAAAAGGAAGCGGGGGCGGGGCTGCCGCGCCCGCCCCCGCCAATGGTTATCACTCAGGTCAGGCGCCGGAAGGCGAAGATCCCCAGGGCAGTCAGCCCCAACGCTATGACGACGGACAGGATCAGGGCGGTTACCCAGCTGCCCCCCTCCATGTAATCGTAAACCGCGGCGGTCTGGTAGATGAAGCGGACCTCGCTCTCGCCCTTCTCCGGCTTTCCCAGGAAAGCATCGAACTCGGCGGCCCTCTGTCGGATCGCCTCCAGTTCCGCCTGGGTCATCCGGATGGTGGTGATGCTCCCGTCCAGGCCGGCGATCATCACCTCGGTCCCCTCGGAGGTGGCTTTCTCCAGCCCCGACTTCAAAGTGCCCATCCCCTGCTCTATCTGGCTGGCGCCATAGAGAAGGGTGTCGGGCGTGCCGGCGCTGCCCAAGCCGGCGATGGCCTCGCCCAGCCCGCTGGAGAGCTGCTGCAGACCCTCTTTTATGCCCAGCTGCCCGACGGGCGCGCCGGAGAGCCCGTACTTTATCTGGGTAACCCCGCCTATCAGGGAGTTGGGCTCGCTGACGCTGCCGATGCCCGCCTCCAGTTGGGCCATGCCCATGAGTATCTGGGACAGGCCGAAGATGATGGTATCGGGGGTGGCCGCGTCGCCGATGCCGTTGATCATGCTGGTCAGTACCGCCGACATGTAGAAGAGCCCTCCGATGATGGTGTCGGGGTCGGTGCCGTCGCCCAAACTTTCGTAGAGCAGCTCCAGCTCGGGCAGCTTGTCCGTGAGCTGATCGGCGATCCCGGTCAGCAAGGCCTCCAGATGCGCCACGGAAACGGGGCTTATGCTGCCCCCGAAAAGCGGGGCGTTGTGCACGTAATACCACAAACTCCCAAGAGGGCCAACCTCAGGACCGGGCGGAATAGGTTGGGTCAGGTTGGCTATGAGCGCGTTTACCTGCCCCAACAGCGTGTCCGGGTCACTGGCAGGCCCGATCTGGCTGCGGATGAACTGCAGGGCGGCGATGAGCCCGGTATCCTCGGGGGAGACGAAGGGGGCGTTGAGCGCCGCCACTATCTGCTGCATGCCCTCCTTGATACCCGGGTTCTCCGGGTCCCCGCTTCTCAGGCCGGCTATGACCTGGTTGATCCCGCTCTTGAGCTGCGCTATGCCCTGCTTGGCTCCCGACAACCCCCCCAGCACCAGGTCGGTTCCGCCGTAAAGCTGGTTGACCCCCGGGAGCATGGCCGAATCTATGTTGGACTTCGCGTAACCCAGCCCCTCGGTCTGGCTGGCCAGTTTCAGCAGCCCGTCGTAGACCTTGCTGATGCCGTAGATGAGGGTGTCGGGGGTGGCGGCGCTGCCCAACCCGGCCACCGCCTCCTTCAGCCCTTCATCCAACTGCTTCACCCCGTCGATGAGCTGTTCCAGGCCCGGGCCGAAGGTCTCCAGGGGATCGGCCTGATTGGTCTCGGGGAACACGAAGGCGATGACCAGGGTGAGCACGGGCATGCGGAAGTCCTTCACGTCGGCCTCCACCCAGATGGTCTGACTGGCCTCGGTGGCCGGGGGGAACAGGGGGATTGACCACCCGGGCTGATAGACATCGGGAAGGGGCACCACCACCGCCGTGGGATCGGCCCTCAGGTTGAAGAAGTGCTGGTTATCGAACTTCCAGTCGTAGGGCTGGATCACCAGCGGCAGGTACACGTCCATTGCTGAAGTCACGGTCTCCCCGGTCTCCGGATCGGTGTACTTCACGTTGCGCCGCTCCCTGCTGGTGTTGGTGAAGGTGGCCTCTCGGCGGAACTGCCCCGATTTGCCCCTGATCTCCTCGGGACCGCTCACCCGCTTGGAATCGAGGTAATAACGGTATTCCACGTCCAGGGGGATGCGCTGACGGGCCTCCTCCACCATGGCCTTGCTGAACTGGAAATCGGCCACCGCGTTGATCCCCCGCTCCCCGGAATCCAGCCCTTTCCAGACCAGTTGATCGCCCTCAAGCGCGGGCTTCTTGAATCCGCTGACGCCGGCCACCCGTGAGGGCTCCTTCCCGGCGAAAAGGTACCTTTCCCTGATCTCGAGGGCCCCGGCGCCTTTGTTCAAACCCATAGTGTCTATCACCCTCACCCCGATTATCTGGCCGGAAGCGTCGGTCTCGCAGAAGACCAGCTCCTGCGAGCGAACGGTCTCGCCGCCGGGAGCTATGACCGTGTCCGCCCCCACCGGGAGAAACGCGGCCGCCAGAAAAGCGCAGGCCAGCAGGGAGGGCAGGGCGGTCTTTTTCGGCGAACGCATGCCCACCACCTCCTATTCCCCGCCCGCTTTGGCGCTCGTCCCCGCCGCCTCTCCCCTCTTCAGCTTGAGTATGGGGGTGCTCAGCAGCAGTCCGAGCAAAAGGCCGAAAAGCAGTGATAGCGTCACTCCGAAGAGCGTCCCCAGGATGCGCGGCATGGCCTCAACCGCGTTCTCTTCGAAAAGGTAGGTGAAGCGGTCCATGGCGCCCAGAAAGCCGGCCAACCCCAGCAGGTAGGCGGGGAACATATCCGAGAGGCGGGCTATGCTGACCACCGCCCCCAGCAGCACGAAAACCGCGCCTGCGATGGCGATGGATACCGCCGAGTACATGGGGAGCACCAGCATCGCCAGGGCATAGGCCAGGAAACCGCCGATGACCCCCAGGACCCCGCCCAAGGTCATCCAGGGAAGCTTGCGCGGCACCGCCCCTCCCGCCAGGTAGATGCCGAAGGCGATCAGCGCCACCCAGAAGGCCTTGGCGCCGATGAACCTGTAAAGCCAGATCCAGAAAAAGGCCGCGATAAAGAAAGCCGATCCCAACAGCAGGTTTCTCCCCAGATCCTTCTTCAAGTCGTCACCCCCCTTTGACCGCCTCGCCCTCAGGGCCGAGGCACATCCTCATGCCATCCTTATACCATCATCAAGAGACGATATCACCCAACCGCCTCCCCATATCGGCATAACCGCAGGTCACGTTCTCTCGCACTCCGCGGCCTCATCGACGCCCTGAGGATGAACACGGCCCATTCGATGACCAATATTTCCACAAGCGGCTGTCGCTAACCTCCAAGGGGTGATGCGGAAGCGTTCGTGCGGCCCAGGAGCACGGACTTTACCCCGCAGCGCTCCGTTCCCGCTCATCGGCGCGAATCGAAGATGGGGGGGCGATAGGGCATGCCTTTTAACCTCACCGCTCCGGGACCGCGTTCCCCGCGTTTCCGCACGTTCGCTTATCTTTTATCGGCAACCAGCCCCGTAAAAGTTACCACTACGGGTCTATTACTAAACCGCACGGCCCCGTGATAGAATTGACCGCGCGGTGAAATGGAACCCGACGAAAGGACGAGGCATAATCTTGCGGCAACCTACCGAAGGGACCGGCCTTCACGCCGCCAATAGGATCAAATCGGAGGACGCGCGGACGTTCCGCGTGTCCGCATCTAAAGTGAAGGAGGGGATGTCATGACAAGGGAACTGAACGAGGTCTACCTGGTGGACGCGGTGCGCACCGCCTTCGGCCGGGCCGGACAGAAGGGCATCTTCTGGCTGACCCGGGCGGATGACATGGTGGTTAAGGTCATCCGCACCCTTCTGGAGCGCAATCCGCAGGTGCCGCCGGAGCGCATCGACGACAATGTCTGGGGCGCCACCACCCAGTGGGGCGACCAGGGGCTGACCATGGGGCGCACCACCGTGGTGCTCTCCGGGCTGCCGGTCTCGGTGCCGGGGGTATCGGTGGACCGCATGTGCGCCGGGGGCATGACCGCCGCGTGCTTCGGCGCCTCGGAGATAGCCGTAGGCGCCGCCGACATCGTCATCGCCGGCGGGGTGGAGCACATGGGCCATCACCCCATGGGGGAGGGAGCCGACCCCAACCCGCGTTTCATCGCCGAGAAGCTGGTGGACACCAGCGCCCTGAACATGGGCATGACCGCCGAGAACCTGCACGACCTGCACCCGGAGATAACCAAGGAGATGTGCGACGAATACGCCATGCTCTGCCAGCAGAAGGCCAAGAAGGCCTATGACGAGGGCAAGATACAGAGGATGATAGCCCCCATGACCGTGTGGACGGAGAACGGGTGGAAGGTGGCGGACACCGACGAGCAGCCCCGCCCCAACACCACCATGGAGGGGCTCCGCGACCTGCGCACGCCCTTCCGGGTGAAGGGGCGGGTCACCGCGGGCAACTCCTCGGGCCTCAACGACGGGGCGGCCGGCGTGCTGCTGGCCTCCGGCAGGGCCTGCGAGGAGCTGGGCCTCAAGCCGAGGATGCGTCTGGTCAACTACGCCTTCGCCGGGGTGAAGCCGGAGATAATGGGCATCGGCCCCATCCCCGCCACCAAGAAGGTCCTGGAACGCTCGGGGATGAAGTTCGACGACTTGGACATCATCGAGCTCAATGAGGCCTTCGCCGTGCAGGCCATCGCCTTCATGAACGAGTTCGGAATGAAGTTCCCCGACGACCCCCGCCTGAACAAATGGGGCGGGGCCATCGCCTTCGGACATCCCCTGGCCTCCTCCGGATGCCGACTGATGGCGCACTTGGCCCTTCTCTTCGAGGAGGACCCGAGCGCCAAGTACGGCCTCACCACCATGTGCGTGGGGCTGGGCCAAGGCGGCTCGGTGATCTGGGAGAACGTGCAGGGTTGAGCCGTAGCGGGGGAAAGGAGGAAGACATGGCCGACGAGGTAGTGACCCAGTTCAAGGAGAATTACGTGAACACCCGGGCGGGCAAGATCGCCCTGGTGACCATGGACAACGGATTCGACTACAAAAAGCCCAACACCTTCGGGGCGGGTGGGCTGGCCAGCCTCAACGCCTGCCTGGACCGCATCGCCCAGGAAGCGGAGGTCAAGGCCCTTGTGCTCACGGGCAAGGTCTTCATCTTCGCCGTAGGGGCGGACCTCACCCAGGTGGAGACCATCAAGACCAGCGAGGAGGCCAAAGCGGTAGCCCAGATGGGCCATGCCGCCTTCAAGCGCCTGATGGACCTGCCCTACCCCACGGTAGCGGCCATAAACGGGGCCACCATGGGAGGAGGGCTGGAGATCGCCCTGGCCTGCAAATACCGCACCATCTCCAGCGGGGTGACCGCCCTGGCCCTGCCGGAGTGCTTTATCGGGCTGATCCCCGGCTGGGGCGGCACCACCCTGCTGCCCAAGCTCATCGGCCCGGAGAAGGCCCTGCAGGTGATCATCTACAACGCCCTCAACAACAACAGGATGCTGGACGGGAAGGCCGCTTTCGAGCTGGGCATAGCCGACCGCATCTTCGAGCCGGTGGACTTCCTGGACAAGAGCATCGAGTTCGCGGTGGGTCTGCTCGAAGGCAGCGAGAAGGTGGAGAGGCCCGAGCCCGACTTCTCCGGCGTCGATGCCCTGTGCGACGCCGCCAAGGGTTTCGCCGATTCCAAGACGCACGGCATGGCGCCGGCCCCCTATAAGGCCATTGAGATAATCCGCAAGACCGGGAGCATCTCCGTGGACGAGGGTTTCGCCCTGGAGGACGAGGCCCTGGGCGAGCTGATCATCTCCCCCCAGTGCCGCGCCTCCGTCTATTCTTTCGACCTGGTGCAGCGCCGGGCCAAGCGGCCGGTGGGAGTGCCGGAGGGCTTCCCCTCGCCGGTGAACAAGATAGGGGTGCTGGGGGCGGGGCTGATGGGCAGCCAGCTGGCCCTGCTGTTCCTGCGCCGCATGAGGGTCCCCATCGTGATCAAGGACATCAAGCAGGAGTTCGTGGACAAAGGGCTGGCCTACATACAGGGCGAGCTGGGGAAGATGGCAGACAAGGGTAAACTGGACCGCAACCAGATTCCCTGGCTCTTCGGGCTGGTGCAGGGCACCCTGGATTACGCGGACATGGCCGACTGCGATTTCATCATCGAGGCGGTCCTGGAGGAGATGCCCGTAAAGAAGAAGGTCTTCGCGGAGCTGGAGGAAGCGGTCGGGGAGAACTGCATCTTCGCCACCAACACCTCTTCCCTGCCCATCACCGAGATGAGCTCGGACCTCCGGCACCCCGAGAGGGTGGTGGGATTCCACTTCTTCAACCCGGTGGCGGTGCTCCCTCTGCTGGAGATAATCAGGGGCGAGAAGACCAACGACCAGACCCTGGTGACCGCCTTCGACATCGCCCGCAAGATCGGCAAGCGCGCGGTCCTCTGCAAAGACCGCCCCGCCTTCGTGGTCAACCGCCTGCTCATCCGGATGATGGTGGTCAACTGGGACCTGGTGGACGAGGGCAACACCTTCCAGGAGATAGACGCCAACCTGATCAAGCTGGGAGCGCCCATGCCGCCCTTCGTGCTCCTGGCCCTGGTGGGGCCGGCGGTGGGCATGCACGCCCTGGAGACGCTGGCCGCTGCCTTCCCCGAGCGCTACCACGTGAGCGAGAACCTGCGCAAGCTGGTGGAGATGAAGAAGCCCGGGGTCTACGGGCCGGACGGCAACGTGGACCCGGAGTACGCCGCGGCGCTCAAGGTCGCCGAACCACCGAAAAAAGCCTCGGCCCAGGAGATGATCGACCGCGTCTGCGAGGCGGTCACCGAGGAGATAGACATCATGCTCCGAGAAGGCGTGGTGGCCGGTCCGGAGGAGATCGACCTGTGCATGATCATGGGAGCGGGATACCCCTTCTGGAACGGCGGCATCACCAAGTTCCTCGACTATTCCGGCTACTCCGAGAAAGTGCTGGGACGCAAGTTCCACCCGGATAAATAAGCCTTAAGCGATACAGCGCCGTGAGGGGCCCCGCGGGGCCCCTCCATATTTTTACATATTGTCATGTTCAGTCGGCTCGTAGGTCCGCTCCGCGACGGGGAGCATGAGCTGCAGTCCCGAGGCATAGACGGCCAGGTCGGCTCGGTTGGACAGCCCCATGCCGCGGAGCCGCTCCGCCAGCTCGTGGTCTCCCAGGTCCAGCCGGGCGGCGCCGGGCAGGAACGAGCGCGCCACTCCGAGGCTGAGACCGCGGACCGGCGTCCACAGAAGGCGACCATCCCTGACCGAGTAGGTGTTGAACTCCAGGTAGGTCTTAAGATTCGGGCTCTTGCGGCGCAAGGTCAGGGAGAGGGCTTGCTTGCCTTCCAGGAAAAGGCGCCCGGTGACCCTTTCCGGCCCCTCCTCCAGCGTCACGTCCGCCTCGCGCAGCGGGTAGCCCCATATCTCCCGCCCGATAAAAGCCGCCTTCTCGTCGTCCACGGCCAGCTCCCACGGAAACAGGTCGAAGGACAGGGTCGAGGCCATGCGCAGAGAGGGGATGAGGCGGGATGAGCTGGCGGGACGGAACTTGACCGGAACGGCCAAGGCGAAGGCCTTGAAGGGGCCGGTAGCGGCGTCTCGGCAGGAGAGCACACCGAACCCAAGCACCGCGCGCCCCCGCCATTTCCCCAGAGGCACCAGGTCGGGGAAGGGCAGCGCTTCTTGCGCCGCTCCTTCAGGGACGGAGAAAAAGCCGGCGGCCATGGTGGCCTCGCGGATGAGCAACGGCAGCAGCACCGGCCCCCGGGAGGTGGCCACCTCCACCCGTTCCGCCTTCTCGAAGAAATCGGTATCCATGCCTCACCTCCCTCGGGCCCTCGATCCGGCAAAGCCCGGCGGCGGCCAGCCGGGGAAGGCCGCTCCGGTCCGCCGTCCGTTCCGGCGGCAATAGATGTATTCCGCCGGTCGCAGCGCCTTAAACCCGCCGGTCCCGCAGACGGGGCATCCCGCGGGTGGTAGAATCAGGATGAGATGGCCGAACAACGAAGACCGATGCCGATGGGAAGAGCGCGGCCGGCGGCCGCCGCCGGTGCGGCTCTGTGCCTGCTTCTCGTCCTGACCTTATGCGGTTGCGGGCAGCCGGACCTATCCAAGGTCAAGCTGGAAAACCCCGTGGTCGATGAGGCCTGGCGCAAATACAGAGAGGCGGAGGAGGCCGGGGTCAGCGACATCCTCCTGCAAAGGGTCAGGGAGGACCTGCAGAAACAGGAGAACCATCTGAAAAAGCATTACCTGGAAACGGGCGACCCGCGAAACGAGGGCCTGGAGGTGGTGGTGGCCGGCCTCGCAGCGGAACTGCAGAAATACATCGACGACAAGGAGGAATCGCAAAGAGTACAGGGGCTCATCCCCTCCGCCGAGCAGGATCTCATCTTCGAGCAGATAAAAAGGGCGATCACCCCCGAGTTGGCTCCCGGGCAGTACATCTACGCCATCGCCCTGAGCAGGCAGGACCCCACTTGGGCGGTGGCCTGGCTGGACACGGATACCCGCGACTTCAGGGTGGAGGGGCCGGCGTTCGCCCTGCGGCCTTCCCAGGACACCTGGGTGATCAAGCAGGTGGGAAACGACCCCGCGCGCTTTCTGGGCCTGCCGCCGGGGCTGGCCGATGCCAGCGACGCCTACCGCTGGCTGTCCGACACCGCATGGGTGGTGACCCAGGTAAAAGACTACGCGGAGACCACCAGGCCTAGGCAGGGCTACCGGGTGAGCCGCTTTCAGTTCGACTCGAGCATGGGCTATGCCTACGTCTTTCTGAGATTCGAGGCTGAAGCCCTGGGTTTCCGCTACCAGAAGACGCTGCGCACCGGGTGGGCCCTTCTGGAGGTGGTCCAGTACCCTCCCGAGGAGACGTAGTGAGGTGGGGAAAATGGCGGGGAGCGGATCTCGCCCTGAAGAGAGGGAGGGGCGCGCCGCGGAGGGGGGAACGACCGGACGGCCGGTCCGTCGCCCCATCGGCGGGGCGGAGGGAAAACACGAGACCTACTACGACGATGAGGGCGTCTTCTACTGGATGGACCGGGACGAGGAAAAGGGGCTGGAGCCCCTGTCCTGGCTGGGCAACCACTTCCCCCAGGGCTGCCGCTTCTGCATGTAACCACCCTTCAATTTGGGGCCAGGCCCAAACCTTCACTTTTTTCGCAAGAAATCGGGGTGCGCAAGTGCGGGTGCCCCGAGCATGAACGATGCTTGGCCCCTTTTTAGTACTTCGCCAGGCTGCCGGTCCGCTTGGCATGCCTCAGGGCCAGCGCGAACAAGGCCAGGCTCAGGGGCAGCAAGGCCGCGGAGAGCGCTGCCAGCGCGGCCATCTCCGTGCCCAGCTCGCCTATGCCGCACCCCTCCAGCAGGGCGCGGCGCAACCCCCGCAGCGACCAGGTAAGGGGTATGAACTTGCCCAAGGCCTGCAGCCACCCGGGCATTACCTCCAGGGGGTAGTAGACCCCGGCCAGCAGGGTGGAGAGGTTGCCCACCAGCCAGTTGACCGGATCCCCCCTCTTGAAGACAAGGATGAAGCAAGCGGCCAGTATGCCCAGCGAGCAGTAGGAAGCCAGAGTGAGCAGGAGCATGAGCAGGGCGGCGGGCCAGTCAGCTCGGCCTAGAGAGAGTCCGAAGAACAAAGCCCCCACCGCCAGGTAGGAAGCGGCGGTCGCCAGAGCGAAGGAGAAGCGCCAGAGCGAGCCGTACAGCACCACCTCGGCCCCGCTGGCGGGGGTAGCCAGCATGGCCTCCAGAGTGCCCATCATCTGCTCCTCGCGCAGGGCGTTGGAGAAGGAGAAGAGGCCGGTGCGCAGGAACGAGGAGAAAGCGATGCCCACGATGGCGAAGGAGAAATAATCGGGGCCCGCCCCCCGCACGGCCGAGGGATCGACGATCTTTCCCAGGAAATGGAACACGGCGGCGGCCAGGAAAACCGAGAGCAGGGACAGCAGGAAATTCAGGCGGTAGCTGGCCTCGATGAGCAGGTCCCGCCGCAGGAAAGCCCAAGCCCGACTCATCTTCCCATCGCCTCCAGATAGGAAGCGAAGAGCTCCTCGTCGGGGAGATCCCCGGCGACCCCCGACCGCCGGGCCTCTTCCCGCAGCCCCTCCAGCCCGCCGCAGTAGAGCACCCGTCCGCCGTGCATCACGCAGAGGCGGTCGCCCAGTCGGCAGGCTTCCCCGACGGACTGGGTGGCCAGCAGCACCGCGCAGCCCTCCTTCTTCTGCGCGGCGATGAGTTCGTCCACCGCCAAGACCGCCTCTGGACTTAGGGAGCGCGTGGGCTCGTCCAGCAGCAGCACCCGCGGCCGGTGCAGCAGAGCGCGGGCCAACCCCACCCGCTGGCGCATGCCGCTGGAGAGGTCGCTGAAGGGCGCGTCCATATAGCCGCTCATGCCCAGACGCCCCTCCAGTTCCCAGATCCGCTGCCGGGCCTCACCTATCTCCATGCCATGCAGAGCGGCGAAGAAAGCGAGGTTGCGTCGGGGGCTTAGGCGCCAGTAGAAGCTGCGCTCGTCCGCCGTGGCCAGGCCCACTCTCCTCCTTATCTCCTTACCCCGCCTGCGACAGTCAAAGCCGCATACCTCGAGTTCCCCGGAAGTCGGAAGCAGGAGATTGGCCGCGAGTTTTATGAGGGTGGTCTTGCCCGCCCCGTTGGTGCCCAGCAGGGCCAGGGCCTCTCCGAAATCCAGCCGCAGATCCACGCCGTCCAGCGCCCTGACCCTTGGGCGGCGCCGCACCGGCGAGGGGTAACGCGCGGCGCCCCGCAACGGGTACTCCATCACCAGATCTTTCGCCTTCACGGCCGCTTCCTCGCGCATGAACATATTTTACAACCTGAAGAATTGCCGGTAAACTCCAGTGCTTCGGGCGATATGATAATATTCCCCCGGAGCCCCGAAGTCCGCATCATCGGGAGGCCCGGTCTGAGCGCAAGAAGGAAGCGGGCGGGTCACCCCGTCAGGACAACGCGGAATCGCTGGACAGTGAGATAGCGCACGGCCGGGCCGGGAAAGGAGGCGGGAGTTGCCCTCGCCCCTGGAGACCATAAAACAGATCTGGAAGGTGCTCGACTTCTACCCGGATTTTCACCGGGCGGACGTGGCCGAGCGCACCGGCCGCTTCATCATGGAAGCCGAGCCGGAGAAACTCTTTCAGGTGCAGAGGGATCTCTTCGAGTTCGCCACCCCCTATTTCCTGGAGGACCACCGCATCGCCCGCATCATGCGAGACTTCGACGGCAGGAAGGTGGGTCTGGTCATCGAAGGGGTCTACCGCAGCACCCTCACCTTCCACCGCGACGGGTTCTCCCACCGCCTGGGGTTGGACCGGGACTGCCAGGTGGTCTTCACCGTGGTCTCCCGGGAGGCCTACCGCGACGGCGTCCTCAAGCGGGTGGACCCCATCAAGCTGGTGCTCACCCGCAAGCTGCGGGTGAAGGGCAAGGCCATCCTGGCCCGCTGGGCCCTGCCCCACTGGCAGGTCCTCCTGGACCAGGACCTCTTCGAGAAGTTCCTGGGCTATCAGGACGAGGTGGAGGACTGGATAGACCGGGAGCTGGCTAAGCTGGGATATTGAGCCAGCTCGGCACGCCTCGCGCCGTCATGATCCGCCGCAGAAACCCGGCGAATCACTCTCTTATCCCCTTCCTCTAAACCGATTTCCCTATGAACGGCTGTCCGCTTGTCTTCGAATCAAGGTGGTGAAAAGAGGAGGATGGCGGGGCGCCATTCGAGAAGGTCAGTCGTTTCTGATGTAAGGATGTTGGAGGTGAGCCTTCATGGAGATCGGGGTCCCTCGTGTTCCTATTACGGCGGGAGATGAGGCCATAAGCGGGTTCGCGAAAGACCCCGAGCGCCTTCACGCCCTCCTCGAGCAGCGCTTCCCGCAGATGAAGAACCACTGGAAATGGGCCTCCAAGTATTCATCACTCCTCGCTGAGCGTCTGGGCTTGAATGGATCTGAAACGGAGATCGTATCGAAGGCGGCGGAACTCATGGATCTGGGCATGTTGTTCATGGATGCGTCATTGCTGCAAGAAAGCGGGGAGCCCTCCGAGGAGTTGCGCGAGGCCATAAGGCGACACCCGCTGGAGGGGGAGAGGGCGCTGGCCCCGGTGATCGAGGACAGGCGCATCCTCCCCTTGATACGCCATCACCACGAATGGTGGGACGGTAAGGGCTATCCCCATGGCATCAAAGGCAAATCCATTCCCCTGGGGGCCAGGATCATAGCGGTGGCTGACAGTTTCGTGGCCATGCTCAGTCCCCGCCCCTGGCGCCCTCCCTGTTCCCTGGACAGCGTCCTGCGGGAGATCATGAGCAGCCGTGGCTCTCAATACGACCCGGAAGTGGCCGACACTTTTCTGGGGATCATCAAGAGGAAGTTGGGGATGGTTGAGATAGATACTGGCGGCGGTCGCTGTCTCCACCGTGACCAGGCGGTGGCCTATATGCATCCGCAAAATAGCGCCACAGATGGCGGTTGGTCAACGGGAAAGGAATGGCAGGAGCGCATGGAGCTCATCGAGCTCCTCTGGGACATCAACGGGGTAAAGAGAGGCCGGGTCGCCTGAACGGGATCATGTTTTCGACGTATTTCCATCTTCCGCCCTTCCGGCCGCGGAAACGGTTCCGACTCTTCTTAAAGAAGGAACTTGTCCGCCAACTCACCTATCCATCCACGGACGTTCTCTATCTCCTCGGGAGTGAGCTCGTCGGGGTACTTCCCCCCCACTTCGCCGCTCAACTCCACCAGCCGCAGAGAGGCCTTTACCGCCCTGACGATGGTCGGTAGGTCGCCCTTCAAGCGCAGCTTGCCCTGCATCATCCCTTTGACCACGTCCAGCTCCCGACGACCCACCTTGCACCACTGGTCCATGCTCCCGCTGATCACGTAATCCGCCGCCTCCCCCGTTTCCGGGGGGACTATGCGCATGGAACGGCATTCTCCGTGCCACAGGTCCATCAAAAGGTAGATGTCGTAATCGATGCCGTACTGCGGGGCCTTTTCCACGTGCAGGGCCACGCTTCCCTCCCAGTCCCTGGCCACCTCCCTGTACTGCTCATCGCCCTGGACCGCCTTCTCGTACAGATGCACCCACTCCGGGGAGAAGTAAAGGTACGGCTTCTGTTCGCTCTCCAGCCTTTTGGCCAGTTCCTCCTGATAGGCCTTCTCGTATTCCTCGGTGCCGTAAGTGAGCGCCATCTCTGTCCTCCTTCTGCGGTACGGTGCAGCCGACGATCCCGTGCCGCCCGTGAAGGCGGCTTTCCCCGCTCATAAGTCTAACGCGGCTGAATTAACTGTCAAGTAACATAATGAGAGAGAGCCCCGCCTGCGCCTCCGCGGCTCAAGCCCCCCGAAGCAGGCCGGGCGAAAGAGCGGCCCAGCGGGCAGGCCTGGGGCCGCTACGGTGGCTTCCCCGCGAAAGGATACGGTGACGCCCTTTAGGAGAAGGCGGCGGAGCGGGCGCGGGGTCCCGCCTCCCAGCGGTCACGCGGGTCGAACAGGGGGCCCAGCCCCAACTCCAGCAAGTAGGAGAGCGCCCGGCGGAGGTTCAGGGAGCTGTGCCCGGCGCCTCGCGGCCGCATCCGCACCGGCACCTCCTCCACCCGCAGCCCCGCCCGCTCCAGGACCATGAGCATCTCGCTCTCGGGGAATCGGCGCAGGTCCACCGTGAGTAGCGCCCGCATGGCCTGGCGGTTGAAAGCCCACATGCCCGAATTGGGATCGGTGAAAGTCCGCCCGGTATACATCCACAGCACGCAGGAGAACGCCTTGCGGGAGAGCCGGCGCAGAGCCGTGGTCGAAATATCCGCTCCGCCCTCTTTCGACAGGTAGCGCGAGCCGATGACGGCGTCGGCCCTGCCTTCCTGCAGCGGCTCGAGAAGGGGCCCGATGAACGCGGGGTCGTGCTGGCCATCACCGTCCAGGCGCACCAGAAAAGGATGCCCGCCGCGCAGGGCCACGGTCATGGCCCGCTTGAGGCCGGCACCTATGCCCAGATTCCGGGGGTTGGAGACGACCTCGGCCCCCGCCCGCCGCGCCCTGGAGGCAGTATCGTCCCGCGAGCCGTCGTCCACGACAAGCACGCGGCACCCCGGATGGGACTCCCTGACCTCGGCCACCACCCCGGCAACGGTGGCCTCCTCGTTCAAGCAGGGCACCGCCACCATCAGGCGGCCCTCTCCCCCGCCTTTTCCCCCTGCAGGGCCCTCACCGCCGCCTCCGGGATCTCCTTCACCGCGGGCCCTCTGGTAGAGGAAAGCATCGCAGGCGACCAGCAGCGCAGCCAAGGCCAGAAAGAGCCACGCCGCCCACATGGGAAGGGCCGCTCCGGCAGGCGTGACCGTGGACCCGTAGTCCTCATTCCTAAAGACGGAGTAGCCGCCCGCCCTTCCCACGAGTTCCCCCGATGCCGCTCCGGCAGGAGCTTCCAGCCCGACGGCGGGTCCCTGTTCAATGACGCCACGCGGCCCGGGACGCTGCACGTCCCTGACCACTATCAGGGCAGCCCCTTGAGGGTCGCTGCGCACCTCCGGCTCGACCTCCCTGAACATGCCCTCGGTGACCGGCCTCCCGGTGACGGCGAAGATGAGGTCGGCGAGACGGGCGTCGGGGACGAAGACCACATCGCCTTCACGGGAGTTCTCCTCCACCATGCGGCAGATCTCCATGTTGTCCTCTCCGAACATGGGACTGTCATCGCCTATACCGACTGAAGTATCGCCTCCAAGTCCCGCCAGGGACAGCAGAGTTGTATATCTTAACTTTAGGTTTATTTCGTTCTCTGATGGCTTCCTACCCTGTATAGTGGCATATTTCTGGGTAACCTCCATGCCATATGGCGTAGTATTCATGACTTCAGGCCCGTATATATCAATCGGAAGTGGAGGTTTAGGATACGGTGGGCGCGGCGATGCCTGCATCGGGGGGATGGGCTGGGGAGCTCGCATCCCCCCTTCATGCGCTTGCTCAA
>JACVIY010000038.1 GCA_015711755.1 Candidatus Geothermincola secundus
CTCGCCTTCCGCTTCCTCCAGGGGGCATACGGACACCATCTTGTACCGGCCCATCTCCAGGCGCTGCATGGTGGAGAAGGTGCGCCGCACCGCTTCGGGGTTGCCGAAAATGCCCATGGCCGCCGGCATCTCCCCGCTTATGAGGCGGGGTGGGGGATCCTCGAAACCCAGGGCCCACGCGGCAGCCGGGCAGGCGATGTTCTCGGGGGTAAGCAGGACGCGTTTGCCCTCCCTCGCCTCCATCAGTGCCTGGCAGTAGCGACGCTTATCCGGCAGTTCGTATCCCGGCAGGCGAGAGGTCTCCTCGTGGAACCTCACCGCCACCGGGCTTGTGGTCATGCCCAGTATCTCTTTCATCGAGGCCTCTTTCTCAGGCAACCCCGGCATCATCGCACCTCCAAAGTATCAGTTGTCCGCCTTTTCCAGAGCATGTTCCGGCTTCATATAACCGTGCTTGAAGAAGACTCTCCCTATAACCTCGCTCAAAGCCACCACCACCACCAGGGTGGCCAGGTAGCGCACCAGCGTGAACTTCCAGCCCAGGAACTGCAATTCCATGAGCTCCGCCGGGAGCTTGATGCAGGCCCAGGCCGAGAGGAGGATGATGATATTCGCGACTTTAGCGCCTTTTTTAAGCAGCACCGCCGCAAGCGGGAACGCCGCATAGAGCGGCCCCATGGGGATGCTTCCTTGGATGAATGATAGGATGACCCCTTTGACCCCGGATCCCTCACCTAGAAACTTGACGATGAACTCCCTTTCCACCCAAACGCTCACCAGGCCCATGATGATGAAGACGGCGGGGAGGATCACGGCCATCTCCTTGAAGTATTCCCAGGCGACGTGGCGCGCGGGGGCGCCTTTGTCGGGGAACGCTATGATCAGCGCCACAAAAACGGGTATGAGGAGGAAGAGGAGGGCAAAGTCCCAACGGATCTTTTCTCTCAAGCCCTTCTTCTTTGCGGTGGGCTCGATGCCGCCTTTCCCCGTCATTTTATGATCACCCCGATCACCACGGCGATGGCTATGGCGGCGATAAAACTCAAGGCGTTCCTGGCGATGGCGAACTTCTTTCCCGACTCCTTGATCTCCAGGGGGAGGAACACGAAGCCGACCATGGTCAGGGTGGTGATGAAGGCCGCGGTGGCCATGACCCCGGCTCCCATGTCCAGCATGGACTTCGCCAGGGGAAAAGCGATGATGGCCGGTATGAAGAGCACGGCCCCCAGGAAAGAGGCGATGGCTACCCCCAGAACGCCGCTGTTCCCGCCGATCACCTGCGCGATCCATCTGGGAGGGATGAAGCCGATCAGAAGACCGACCACCAGGATGATGGCCAGGATGCTGGGCAGCAGCCTTATGAACCCCTTGTAAGCCACGCGGAGTGCGGCCGCCGTCTTCTTGCGGTCCTTGATAACGCTCAACAAAAGCAGCAGGCCGGTCAGCGCCAGGATCACATCGGTGGTCAGATCCATTCGGCCCTCGCCTTCCTCTTCCCGCCTGCAGTTGGGGCCAGCCCTTCACATTTCACATCTACCCTTCTCGCTTTCTTCCTGCCGTACGATAGGCCCATCACAAGGCGTCCTCCAGAAAGTTGACGCAGGCATCCTCGGGCTCGAACAGGCTCGCTGCCACCTCCACCGCCTTGAGGGTCGCCGCCGGCACGATGCAGGAATTGCGGCAGCAGTGCTCGGATGCCGCGCGGTACACGGCCGTGTCCCGCATGGGCAGGGTCATCTCGCTGCCTGGATTGACCTCCTTGAGGCCTTCGGCCAGCGCGGCGATATGCTCGCAGGTGGTCTCGAAACGCAGGGATACGCTGATCCGGCCGCTTTTACGCGCCGTGATCACGGTCTCCCTGCCGCACTGCCCGCCCTTCACGAATACGATGGCCATTCCTCAGCACTATCCCTTTTCCGCCAGGGCCTCCTCGATGCGGCGCTTCACGTCGGCCTTGATGCGCTCTTTCTCCTCCTCGTCGTAGGTGAGCATCGGGGCTTTCTTGACCCCGTAGTCCTCCACCATCTCCACCCGGATGTCCGGCTTGCGTCCCGAATGCTGTTCCACGATCTTGGAGCAGCACATCACCGGGCAGCCCTCGATTATCACGAAGAGTTCCGCCCCGGCTATCTTGCCCAGGCCGGTGTCCTTGTCGATGGCCACCGCCGGAAGGCAAACCAGGTGGTAATCCTCGTTCTCCCTGACCAGCTCCGTGGTCACCGCCCCCGCCAGCTGACCGGTGTTGGCGGCCCCGTAACAGGTAGCCAAGACCACTTTGAACTCCGACATCTCGACCTCCTTTTTCCTCAGGCCTGCCTTATCCCGCGAACATACCGAACACGTAACCGGTGCCCATGGCGAATAGGCAGACCA
Source organism: Candidatus Geothermincola secundus (assembly GCA_015711755.1). Lineage (GTDB taxonomy): Bacteria > Actinomycetota > Geothermincolia > Geothermincolales > Geothermincolaceae > Geothermincola_A > Geothermincola_A secundus. Next base: position 2,374 of record JACVIY010000038.1, read on the forward strand.
GGAGGATGTAAGCCCCCGCCTTTTTAAAGCCCATCACCCGGATGAGCACGATCATGCTGGGAAGGGACAGGGCCGGTCCGGCCAGCATCAGGGCCAGGGCCGGGCCCCTGCCCATGCCCAGCTCCAGCAGCCCCTTGACTATGGGCACCTCGGTCAGGGTGGCGAAATACATCAGGGCTCCCGACACCGAGGCGATGGCGTTGCCTCCTACCGTGTTCCCTCCCACATAACGGGCGATCACATCCGAGGGGATGAGCTCCTTGACGATGCCCACCAGGAACACCCCGATGAGCAGCACCGGCAGGATCAGCTTGACCATGTGCCAGGTCTCCGAGAACCAGTTGCGTATTTCTTCTCGGGTGAACCAACGCCTAACCAGGTATATGAGCAATGCCGTAAGGAGTATCTCACCCGCGTATTTGATGATGGTGGGCATCTTCGCCGTGCCGTAGACCAGGATCGCAATCATCACCCCGAAGTAGGCCAGGTTCTGGCGGCCGGGCCTCACGCGGCCTTCGCCCTCGTAAGCGAAAGCCTCCTCATCCTCCTCGGCCGCCCTGACCCGGGCCTCTTCCTCCCGGTGGAAGACGGCCGCCATGATCAGGCCGATGACGCAGGCGAAGCCCACCGCCCCGATGATGCGGGCTATCCCCAGATCATAACCCAGCAGGTTCATGGAGTAGGTCATGGCCAGGATGTTGATGGCCGGAGCCGAATAGAGGAAGGCGATGGCCGGGCCCAGACCCGCCCCCTTCTGGCGGATCCCGGTGAAGAGCGGGAGCACCGTGCAGGAGCATACCGCCAGGATGGCCCCCGACACCGAGGCGACCGAATAGGCGAGGGCCTTGTTGGTGCGGGGGCCGAAGTACTTCATCACCGCCGCGGGGTTGAGGAAGGCGGCTATGCCCCCGGCGATGAAGAAGGCGGGGATGAGGCAGAAGAGGGTGTGCTGCAATATGTAGTCATAGAGGGTCCTCAGGCCCTCCATCAACAGTCCTCCGAAACCCATGCGATCTCACTCCTTCTATCTCTTAAGCCGTTTCGCCGCTTCTTTCTCCGCGGGCGCCTTTTCCCCTTAAGGCCGCACCGCCGCCGATGACCTCTTCAGGCGTGGTAAACATGGTAGATTTAAGGATCTCATCCATGCCGCTGGCCTCCTCGATCATGATGTTCGCGCCCGGCCCCTCGGCCGCCTTCCCCATGGGCTCCTCGACGGCTTCGCGCTTCATGCAGCCGAAGCTCGGACCCTCGATCTCCGTCCACAATCGCTCCTTCCCGAACTCGCTCACAATTACACAAACGCTATCTTTTACTAATTTACATTTGTATATTAGCACCCGTAGCGTATTTGTCAACGATTTCTCTCAAGGGCGCGGCAGTCTCGGGGCATGGGCTGTCCGCCGACGCGTGCTATAATTTTTCGGCTCCAGCCGGACCGATCATGCAGGAGCGGGATATGCTTATCGATTTGAAAGAACAGGAGATGATCCGGCTCAGGCGGATCATCACCGATCAGGACCAGGATGAGGCCCTGGAGTTCGTCAACGGGGTGCTGAAGCCCCGCTTGAAGGAGGCGGAACGGCCTTCGGGGCTGCAGAGGACCTTCGAAGCGGGAGGACCGCCCGGTCAGATCGGCGGGCCCCGTTAGCCGCCGTGACCTATTCCGAGCCGATACGGTCGGGGTCCGGACAGACTATGGGAGCGTTTTTCACCACGAGATGGCGCCCTGTTGCGGCTCTTTGCCCCTACCCCGAATCTGTCGCTGGAAGAAGTCCGTCTTTCGCAGGGCCTTAGGCGTGATCCGGTCGGGGCAGCGCCGTTCGAATATCGAGGAAAGGATGGGAGCATGGGAGGCAAACCGGTAGTCGTCATCGGTGCGGGCTGCGCGGGCCTGGCCGCCACCTACAGGCTGAAGAACGCAGGGGTGGAGGTCGTCGCCCTTGAGAGCAGGGACAGGCCGGGCGGACGCTGCTGGAGCATGAGGAGAAACGGGTTCCTGATGCCCATCGGCGCAGGTTTCACCGAGATGCAGTGGGAAGTGACCCAGCGGCTCATACGGGAGCTGGGGCTGGCGGGGCAGGCGCATCATCAGTCCACGATGAGGGTTGCTTTCTGGAGGAACGGGAAGAGGCATTATCTCCTGAAAGGGACCCCCTTGGAGATGCTGCGGAGCCTTCCCGAGGCGTTGAGGTTCAGGGGGCTGCCCGCCATGGCCTACCCCCAGCTGGCCAGGTTCGGATGGGCCGTGTACAGATACCTGCGCCGGCTCGACCCGGTCACGCGGGACTTCCGGCCCCTCCTTGAGCTTGGGGACGTCAGCTCGGCCCGTTTCGCCCTGGAGAACGGGGGGCCGGAGCTTCTGGATCACCTGGTCTCGCCGATCCTGGGGACCATGGTGCTGGCGCGGCCCGAGGAGGTCACCATAGCCCACCTCATAGCCCTGGCTTTTCTGGCGGGCGGGGTCTGCGTGATGGAGAACGGCATGGGCTCCATCAACGAGGCGCTGTACGAAAGGGTGAGGGACTGCGTGCGCCTGTCGACGCCGGCAAGAAAGGTGGTCATCGAGGGTAAGCGGGTGAGGGGCGTGGAGACCGCCGACGGGTTCATGGAGGCGGATAAGGTTATCTGCGCCACCGATGCGGTGGCGGCGCTTAAGATGATGCCCGATCTTCCCGACACCATCCGAAAGCCCCTGGAGACCTGCGAATACAGCTCTACTTATAATTATATCTTCGCCCTGGAGAAGAAGATAACCCCTGACCACCTGGCGGCCACCCTCATCCCCCGCAGCGAACGCTCCTTGCTCGCCGCCCTTTTCGAGACGGCGGGGGGAGCGATGAGGACGGCCCCGCCGGGATCCGGCCTGATGTACGCCTTCACCGCCGGGTGGCACGACCGCGAGTTGGGAAAGCTCACAGAGGAAGAGAGGCGCCGCCGGGTCATCCGGGAGGTCCAGAGGTTCTGGCCGGAGTTCCCCGACGAGCCCCTGTTCACCGAGTGCGTACGCTGGGACCGGGCCATCAACCTGGAGTCCCCCGGGCAGTTCCCGGCCATCCACCGCATGCTCGAGCATGATTTCCGTGATGTGGGAGGGCTCTACCTGGCAGGGGAATATCTTTTCCTCATCGCCTGCACCGAGGGCGGTTTCGCCACGGGGGACAGGGCCGCCGCGATGGTCCTGGACGACCTGTGAGCGGGAGATCGAGGCACCGATCATGGTTGGGGCGGGGGCCTTGGGATTTTTCGGCCGCGACTCCTACCTGAGCTGCAGACGCCCTTCCTCCAAGAAATAAGAGTGCAGGCTCTCCCGCATGGGCATGGTCTGCCGGATGCTTATGGCCCCCCGCGGGCAGTGCGCCTTGCACAGCCCGCATCCCATGCAGGCCTCCTGGTCTATCAGGACCTTTCCGTCATCCTCGCGGAAGGCGATGGCTTCCTGGGGGCAATGGGGGGCGCATAGGCGGCAGCCGTCGCAGAGTCCGCGGTCGCACACCGCGGTCCATCCGCTGGGGGTGAACATGCTCTTGATGCCGCGGTCCCCGGCCCGGCACAGGCTGAGGCCGGCGCAGCAGCAGGGGCAGCAGAAGCATATCTCCAGCAGCTCGTTCATCTCTTCGGCGGAGAGCCCCCAGATAAACCGTTCCGCCTGCACCCACAGCGCCTGGCAGACCAGACCCAGTTCCGCGGCCCTGCCTATTCGCTGAAGCGCCTCTTCTTTCGTCAGCTCAGCCGCCAGGCCATGTTCCACCACAACGCGTCCGCTCCCGTTGAGGAACAGGCATCCCAAGTCGTGGGGGTAATCGCGGCAGCCGTATCCGTCGCGGCAGAAGCACCTGTTCATGCCGGCGATGAAATCGGCCTTGAGGACGGCGTCCCTCACCAGGTCCAAAGGGAGGGTGACGCTCCGGGACTGCTCCTCGATGTCGACGTTCAGGTTGAGGATCACGCCCTTGGTGTAGGCCTTGGGCTCGGGGGACAGCATGGCCATGCGTTTGAGTATGCTCGAGAGAACCGGGCCGGACCTGCCGAGAAGTTCGATGACCCGGCGGAGATAAGGGAAGCCGCAGTGGATGACCCAGTAGTTCCACCCGCGTATGGCCATCACGTCAGCCAGACGGTCGGTGACGCCGAGGGGGCCGCTGCGGGCCCTGTATATGCGCTTGCCCGGCCTTTCCTTGCGGCGCAGGCGATCCTCGTCGAGGAAGAGGACGTTGCCCCTCTCGTCCACGTTGGGGGATGCCGTAGAGGCGGTCATCGCCGCACCTCCGCCGGCCGAAGACGTCCCTTTATCGCTCATACCGCACCTCCCGCCCGGCTATTCTATCACCCGCGGAGGCCGCAAGGCCGTCTTCCTTGTCATCGCGAGCGGAGGCCGCAGTGTCATCCTCTCACTGTCATCGCGAGCGGAGGCGAGAGCCGAAGCGCGGCGATCCCCTGCACCAGCCCTGACGGCCTCCCGCATGAGAGTGATGAGATCGCCGCGCCGCCTCTTCTTGTCACGCACTGGTCAAACCATCAGTGCAATCAACGATCGCTCCTCGCGATGACCATGTAAAACCGGCACCGATTCGGGCCTGACCCTCGTTGACCGTGACCCTTACTGCTCTCGGAGCATCTCCCTCAGCTCGCGCTTGAGGACCTTGCCCACCGCGCTCAAGGGCATGGAATCGAGGAAGCGGATGACCTTGGGCACTTTATAGGGCGCCACCCTCTCCTTAAGCCAGCCCAGGATCTTCTCCCTCTCCTCCTCGCTCTTCTCGATGCCCGGCTTCAACACTATCGCCGCCATCACCCTCTCCGAGCCGGGGCGGTCGGGGTCAGGATATCCGATGGAGGCGGCCAGCTCCACGTCCGGATGGGCCATGATCTCGTCATCCAACTCGCGGGTGAAGACTTTATAGCCGGAGACGATGACCATGTCCTTGAGGCGGTCCACGATATAGAAGTAGCCGTCCTCGTCCATGCGCCCCAGGTCCCCGGTGTGCATCCAGCCGTCGCGGATGGCGTTGGCGGTCTCCTCGGGGCGGTTGAAATAGCCCTTCATCACCTGCGGTCCGCGCACGCATATCTCGCCGGTCTCCCCCTGGGGCACCGGCTCCCCCGTCTCCGGGTCGGTCAGCTTGACCTCGGTATCGGGGTAGGGGATACCCACCGACCCCGGCTTCTTCAGGCCGTAGCGTGGGTTGCAGATGGTAACGGGTGAGGTCTCGGTCATCCCGTAGAGCTCGATGAACTTGTTCTTGCCTATGACCGACTCCATCTCCGGGATGAGCTCCGGGGGGAAGGGGGCGGCCCCGCTGATGCAGTAGCGGACGCCCGAGAAATCCAGGGCCCTGAACTCCGGCCTCTTCAAGAGCTCCAGGAAGATGGTGGGGACGTTGATGATGGAGGTGGGCTTGTGCTTCTCTACGGCCCTGATGATGAAGTCGATGTCTCGGGGGTTGGGAACGCAGATCTGGCCCAGCCCCCCCTGCAGCAGTCCCGCGGCCATGGCCAGCCCGGCCATGTGGAACATGGGGAAGGCGGAGATGCCCACCTCGCCGCTGAAGCCCGGCTCGTCCGCCCAGGTGAGGGTCTGCAGGCAGTTGGCCATGAAGCTCCGCTGTGTCAGCACCGCTCCTTTAGAGGGGCCGGTGGTGCCTCCCGTGTACATTATGAAGATCATGTCCTCCATGGCGCGGGGGACCTGAACGGGATCCTCGGGCATGCCGGCGACGGCGTCGGAGAAGGAAAGCACCTTTTTCCCCGCCAGCTCCTGCACCTGCTGGGGCGGGAATTCCCCGGGCATGAAGTCGGTGGTGGCGGCGACGATGACCGTGGAGAAAGGGCACCTCTCCGCCACCCCGGCGATGGCGGGGAAAAGCAGGTCCATGGTCAGAACCGCCTTCGCGCCGCTGTCTTTCAATTGATGCTCCAGCTCGTGGGGGGTGAGCAAGGGGCTGATGCCGGTGGTCACGCAGCCCGCCTTCTGCGCCGCCACCATGGCGATGTAGTTTGCCGGTATGTTCAGAGCGTGCAGTCCTATGACGTCGTCGGGCTTGAGGCCGATGTCGATGAAGTAGGCGGCGAGGCGGTTGGAGAGGCGGTCCACCTCTTCGAAGGTCAGAACGCCGTCCATGTAGATAAGGGCAGGGTTGTCCCCCACCCTATCCACCACCTCGCCGAACTTGACGTTGTAGGGCTTGTCCTCGTATTCCAGATGCTCGGGGACATGGCTGTCGTAGTTTTTGAGCCAAGGCTTGGAGGAATATACATCCCCTTCAGCACTGGCGACGTCCGCGCCGCCCATAGGAATCCTCCTTTATCCTTGATACCGGACCTGCGTGCGGCGAGCGGGGCATCGATCGGCGCTGATATGCGGGTCTGCTGCGGCTGCTTCGGCACTCCCGACCTTTTCGAAGGATTTTACCTCATTTTCCCGTTTCGCCGCAGGCTCGGTGGCGATGGGAGTCCGCAGGCGATTAAAGGGCGGGCGATCACGCTCAGCCCATGATCCGCTCGAAGCACAGCAAGGAGGAATAGCAGGCGCTCTCGATGCCGATGCCCCGTCCCCTGTAAGTGTCCCCGCAGAAGAAAAGCCCGCTCACCCCGGGCGCCTCCACGTCCGGCTTGAAGTTGCCGGTGAGCCCGGGCTTGCGGGCCAGCCCGTCGCAGCCGGTGGTGTAGTAGGGCCAGGCGAACTCCACCTCGCCGTCCTCGAATCCGAACATCTCCTTGATGTCCTCCCAGTGGGCCTCCATCTTGGCCATGAGGTTGAACTTGTCCTCCACCTCCTCCGGCTCGCATACGCTGTCGGTGATGAGGACGTAGCGACCCTTGGGAGCGACATCCTCGGTGTATGCGGTGGGGGAGTAGCCCTGGAAGGGGTACCCGGTGCGCGGCGTAGACAGGGCCGAGAGGAAGTTGGGCTTCTCGTAGAGGGGTCGGCGGGTGGCCACCATGAAGCCGAAAAGCCCGGTGCGCTCTCCCTCGATGTCCCGGATGCGCTTTATCCACCAGGGGGGTAAGGGAGAACGCCGCGGGTCCATGTCCAGGACGCTCTTCAGCGACCAGACGGGCAGGGCCAGCACCACCAGCGGCGCGGTGACCAGGGTGCCGCGGCGGAACCTCCACTCCCCGGCCAGGGGGCTGCCGTCGTCCGTGCGCAGGCGCACCCCCACAACCTTCCTGCCCTCGAAGACCACCTGATCCGCCACCGTCCCCAGCTTGAGGGTGCCGCCGGCCTCGGTGAAGGCGCGGGTGAGCGGCTCGGTGATGCCGAGCATGCCCCGCCGCGGCACCGCCGCCGCCAGCACGCGGTTGCATTTGACCATGGCCTCCCGCGCTATGTACAGGCACTCCCCCGCCGACTGCTCGTCCGCATCGGGGATGGTGGTCATTATCATGGTGGCGTTCTCCCAGAGCACCCGCAGCTGCCCGCTGATCCCCTCGTGGTCCAGCCACTGCGAAACCGAGCGGTTGTCCCAGGCGGCGAAGTCGGCATCCTGCATGGCGGCGATGCGGGTGAGGGTCTCCACGAAGCGCTGCATGACCCCCTCGCTCTGCTTGAGGAGCTCGGCGTCAGGCACCCACCTGCCGTCCATGTAGAACTCCCCCCCGGTGGTCCAGGACCCCCACTCTATCTCCGCTCCCGCCCGCGCCGCCATCTCGTGGCAGTAGCCCTTCTTGCCCATCTCCACGATGTGCAGTCCGTTCTCGATGATGTAGCCGTCCTTCTGGGGATAGGGCTGCAGGCGGCCGCCGGCGCGGGGCCACCTGTCCACCAGAAGCGTCTTTTTCCCGCTCTGCTGCAGCAGGGCCGCCTGGCCCAGGCCGGCCACGCCCGCTCCCACCACGATGGCGTCGTAGTCGTACATATTCATCCCTCCTTGCGCCGGACGGGCCTCCCTCCCCCGGCCCGCTTGACCTCACGACGCAATAGCATACCAGAGCCGGACCAACGGTAACCCGACGGTGCCCCCAGGGGCGTCAGACATTGATTCACCGCGGTAAAATGGCAGATTGAAGAGGCGTGTGGGGTCCGCTCGCGGGATCCGCGTTGAGCTCATATCGTTCGGACGGCGTTGATCAAGGGGATTGAGAGAGATGGAGAGGGAAGGTGCGCGTTGCGGCTGGGAGTCGGATTTCCCCCGCTTCTCCGAGGCGCCCTCACGCCTCGTGAGGGTTAGGCTGGAGGACTTCATCGGGGGGGCCGGTGACCTTCAGATCAAGGCATGGGACGAATCCATCCCCGAGCTGCAGAAAGAGGTGCGCGAGGTCCTGGAGTACGACATCGGGGCAAGGGAATATTGGGCCGTGCTCGAATACGAGCTTCCCATGGAATCGCGCAGGGTGGATGTCATCTTCCTGGCGCGCGGAGCGGTGCTGGTGCTGGAGTTGAAGGGCAAGGAAACGCCATCGCAAGCGGACATGGACCAGGCGGCGGCCTACGCGCGCGATCTGCGCTGCTATCACTCCGAGTGCGCACGCCGCCCGGTGATGGCCGTCGTGGTGCCCACGCGGGCCCGCGGCTATCTGGGCGAGCGCACCGGAGTGCACATAGCGGGACCGGACGCCCTCCATAAGTTGGTCATGGAAATAGAGAAGGACGCGGATGCCCCGCCCCTATCTCCGAGCCGCTTCCTTGCTGAGTCGGCATATTGTCCTCTTCCCACCCTGGTGCAGGCGGCGCGGGAGCTGTTCCATCACGGGAGGATCCGGCCGATATGGCGCGCCCGCGCGGCAACGGACCCGGCGGTCGAGTACATATCCCGCGTCATCCACGAGGCGGCCGCCGCGGGGGGAAGGCGGCTCGTCCTGCTCACCGGAGTTCCAGGATCAGGGAAGACGCTGGTGGGCTTGCGCGTCGTCCACGCCCACTTCCTCGACGACCTCTCCGTACCACGGGGGGAAAGCAAGCCGACGGCGCCGGCCGTCTATCTTTCGGGGAACGGGCCGCTGGTGGAGGTGTTGCAGTATGAACTGCGGGATGCCGGAGGAGGGGGCAAGGCGTTCGTCCGGGGCGTCAGGGATTATGTGAAGCGGTACGCGGGCAGGCCGGATCTGGTACCGCCCGAGCACGTCCTGGTGTTCGACGAGGCCCAGCGGGCCTTCGACGCCCGCAGGGTGGAGTACGTGCACGACCGGCACGGCGAGCGGGTCGCGGGGAAGTCGGAGCCGGAACACTTCATCGAGTTCGCCGAGAGGGTCCCGGGATGGAGCGTGGTGGTGGGGCTTGTGGGCAGCGGGCAGGAGATCCACGCGGGGGAGGAGGGCGGCCTCGAACAGTGGAGGCGGGCCTTGGAGCATCGTTCCAACCTCGGGGAATGGGAGGTCCACTGCCCGCCCGAAGCGGCGGCGGCGTTCGCGGGAAGCCCGGTACGCCGCCGGGTGGAGCAGCTGCTCTCGCTGGACACCGAGATCCGCTTCCACCTTGCCACCGACATAAGCGAGTTCGTCTCCTGCCTGCTGGACCGCGGCTCCGCCCCGGACGCCGAGAGGGTCGCGCGCCTGCTGGAGAGGCAGGGCTATCATCTGCGCCTGGCCAGGGATCTGGATGAGGCGAAAAAGTACCTGTGGGAGAGATACGCGGCGCATCTCGAAGCCAGGTTCGGGCTGCTCGCGTCCTCTCGCGACCGCGACCTGGCGCGGTTCGGCGTACCCAACGATTTCCAGTCCACGAAGAGGGTGAGGTTCGGCCCCTGGTACGCCGACCCCGAGGAGAGTCCGTTTTCCTGCAGGCGCCTGACCGATGCGGTCACCGAGTTCGGGGCGCAGGGACTGGAGCTGGACGCGGTTCTGCTGGCCTGGGGAACTGATCTGATGCGGGAGAACGGCGCCTGGACCAACCGCCGGGCGAGACGCTACAGAAAAGGCAGCGAGGTGGAAGACCCCTTCCGCCTGCGGCTCAACGCTTACCGCGTTCTGCTCACCCGCGGACGCGATGCCACGGTGGTCTTCGTGCCTCCCCTGGCGGAGCTCGATGAGACCTTCGCGTTCCTTACAGCCGCGGGTTTCCGTCGCCTCTGAGTGATATGATTCGCGGAGTGGAGGCGGGAAAACGGCAAGACTCGAACCCGAGAAGAGGTAAGGAAGCGCGACAGATGCATGACGTGAAAAAGGTCACCGCGGCGGTCATCGAGAGGGACGGCCGCATACTCATAGCCCGCCGCGGGAAGGGATCCCACCTGGAGGGCAAGTGGGAGTTCCCCGGCGGCAAGATCGAGCCGGGGGAGTCCCCCGAGGAATGCCTGCGCCGCGAGCTGCGGGAGGAGTTCGGGGTGGAGGCGGAGGTGGGGGAGTTCATCTGCGCGAGCCCCCACGACTACGGTCACGTGGCCATCGAGCTGCTGGCCTACCGCGTGGACCGCGTGGAGGGCGATTTCCGCCTCAACAGCCACGCCGAGATAGCTTGGGTCAGGCCGGAGGAGATGTCCGCTTACGATTTCGCCGAGGCCGACCGCCCCATCGCCGCCCGTCTTACGGAAGAGCGCCGGATGGATGCATGAAACTTACGGCAGCGTTACCGTGGAGACCAAAGAGGCTGCGTCCGGCCTTTGAGCCGGCTTCATGATAGCAGCAACGACAACGGGATGGCCCATAGCCGCTCGTCGAGCCTCAGGAGTTTTTTTCCGTTATGGGCGAGCAAGGCGGCCCTGCACTTCGGATAGGCTTCCAGGAAAGCTCGGAGACCCATAAGATCCCTGCTCGACCATCCTTCCCCGGCTTTCACTTCCACCGCGAGTATCTCATCGCCGACCTCCAACACGAAATCCACCTCATGACCTCTGTGTGTCTGCCAGTAGAAGATCCTGCCCGCCGGGAGATTGCAGGCAAGGAGGGAATGGAGGTTCTGCATGACGAAGGTCTCGAAAAGCGCTCCCCTGAGAGGACTCTCCCTGAGGTCCCGGCAACCGGCAAGGAAGGCAGCGAGGCCGGAATCGGATATGAAGAGCTTCGGCGATTTCTTGATACTGCTTGTCCTGCTGCGCATAAAAGGGGGCACTCTCTTGATGATGAAGCCGGCTTCCATCCAACCCAGATACCTCGACGCTGTCTTAGGTTCAAGGGAAGCATCACGAGCGAGATTGGCGATGTTGAGTATCTGGGAAGTGCGAAGGGCGGCGAGCCTCAGCAGATCTCTGAACCCCAGGATGTTCTCAACGGCTGCTATGTCCCTCAGGTCTCTTTCAAGATAAGTCTGCTCATAGCCGGTGAACCAGATATACGGGTCTTCCGCCTCCCCGAGAGCCACGGGAGGCAGGCCCCCCTTGAGGACCTCTTCCGGTCTGATTGACGGCGAAGCGGAAGACTTTGGGGCCTTTCCTTTCTCCAGAAATGTGAACAGGAAGGGGCGGCTATCGGCGGCCAAACCCAGTTCCCTACGGTTCATGGGAGCGAGTTCGAGGTAAACCGCCCTGCCGGCCATGCTCTCAGAGACTCCGCGCAGCAAGGCGGGATTCGTTGAGCCGCTGAGGATGAACCTTCCAGGCCTTCGGACTTCATCTACCGCTAGCTTGATATGGGTGAAGATTTCCCGATATCGTTGTGCTTCGTCGATTATCGCTTTCTCCGGGCCTTCGAGGATGCCGCGGGGATTTTCCCGGAATGAAGCAAGCGTGGCCAGATCGTCCAGACTGATATAGGCGAATTCCCCGAAACGATGGTCACGGCGCAGCATCGTGCTCTTACCTGCTTGTCGCATTCCGGTGATCACGACGACCGGCAGATTGCGCAGCGCTCTTTTCGCGACGCCGGCCAGCTCCCTGGGCACGTAATCCACCATCGCGCATCCTTTCTAAGATAAGACAGCAGATGTCATAAATTATGACATCTAACGCTGGAAAATCAAACAATACGAGGAACCGGACCGCTTAAGGTCCATAAGCGAACCCTAAGACTCAGCTCTCCCCCTCCTCGACATAGGGGACCAGGCTCTTCTTTATGCGGCGGATGCCGCCGCGGGGGTCGGGTACATCTCCCTCGTAGCGGGGGATGACGTGCATGTGCAGGTGGAAGACGGTCTGCCCGCCGGCCCGCCCTACGTTGAAGCCCACGTTGTAGCCGTCCGGCCGGAACTCCGCGTCCAGCAGCTCCTTAACCTCGAAGAGCAGCTCGCTCATGGCCGCCAGCTCCTCCGGAGTCGCCTCGAAGAGCGTCTCCACATGCCTGCGGGGCACGATGAGCACGTGGCCGAGGTTGACCGGGAAGGCGTCGTAGAAGGCCCGCGCCAGGCCGTTGTGCGCTAAAAGATCACCCTCCCTCTTGCCGCAGAACGGGCAGTCGTCCATATCCGATCCCTCGCCTTATCCGCATTCGCGCTTTCTCGCAAAACGGCCCTTGGAGGCGGGCCCCTTTATCCCTCGAAGAAGCCGCGGATCAGGGCGGCGGTCTCCCGCGGTTTCTCCATCGGCACCAGGTGCCCAGCGCCTTCCACTACCCGCAGCTCGGCGCGGGGCATCAGTTCGGCCGCTCTGGCCAGGTCGATGACCCCGCGGTTCTCGCTCCTCTCCCCTTCTATCAGCAGGACCGGGCAGGCCACCCTCTCCATTATCTCCCAGGGGTCGCGGGCCATCCCTCCCATGAACAGCGATGCCTCTTTGCGGGGATGGCAGGCGAGGGTGAAGCCGCCCCCGTCCCCGGCCACCACTCCTTTCTCCACGTAGAGGCGAAGCATCTCCTCATCCCAGTTGCGGAAGAGCTCTTTGGAGGCGAAATAGGCCAGCGCCTCCTCGCGGCTCTCCCAGGCGTTGCGGCGCCTGATGGCTTTGGAGGCGAGGGGGTGCTGATCCACGCCTATTTTCATGCGGTATAGCGGTTGGGGCAGGAAGATGGGCTCGATGAGCACGGCGCTTCGGGCGACGGGGCCGTGCAACGCCTCAGCCAGCGCGGTGACCGTGGCTCCCATGGAGTGCCCCACCATGAGGAAGGGTCCCGCGCCGAGGTCGCGCACGAAGGCGGCCAGGTCCTCCGCCAGCACCAGCCAGCTCAAGCCCCCGTCCTCGGGGTCCGCCTCCCGGTGGTCACAGAAGTACGGCGCGTAGACATCGAATCCACCGGCGAGCTCGCGGGCGATGGGATGCCACAGCCAAGGGAAGAAGCCGGTTGCGTGCAGCATCACGACCACCGGGCCCTCTCCCGGCCATCGCAGGTATTCGATCTCGATGCCGCCGATGCGGCGCGACAAGAGTTCCGGTTGCGCCGTCATCCGAGTTCCTCCCGTTCCTCGGCGGGCCGACGGTCTCCGCCCGTCATCGGGCGTCGGAAAATATGATAGCACTGTAGGCAGGGGGGGATTTTACAGAATCTTCACAGACGCATAACAACTGCATATATGGAAGTTGATATCATGAAGTCTTAGGAGGCCGGGAGGGGGTTGGTGGAAAAGCCCACCCCGAGAGCCCGCTGCGGACCGCCGCGGCTTTGCGGTGTCATCCGTCGAGTAGTAACCTGTTATTGGATGGTGGCGATTGTCGTAGCGTCACACCGGGGATAAGGAGGTCGGCGATGAAAAAGACCATCTTGCTGGCAGCCGCCGCGGCCCTGCTCATCTGTTCCGTGGCACCTGCGGCTTTGGCCCAGGAGAAGGAGAAGGAAGGCAGGGAGCGCGTCTCCCAGCGTTTGCAGGAGCGCTGGGAGAGGGTGCAGGAGCGGCTGGAGCTGATCATCACCCGTTTCGACAACAACAAGGAAAGGCACGTCAAGGCCTACAACGAGGCCAAGGAGAAGGTGAGCCGGGTGCTGGAGGAGGCGCAGGCCCGCGGGCTGGACGTATCCAAGCTGTCCGGGGACCTGGCCGTCTGGGACGAGATGATACGCGGCTTCGCCGCCGACTACTCCGCCATGATCGATAAGCTGAGGGAGATAGTCGGCATGGATGCCGGGGAGGCCGATAGGGAATTCGTCAAGGTGCTGCGGGAGGCCCGGGAGATGCTGAGAAAGGTGCATCAGGACGCCATGGACATACGCCTCTTTTACCAGAAGACCATCCGTTCCGACATCCAGGAGCTGCGTTCGCAGTGGGGCGGGGAGGGCTCGGGCACATGAGAGGGGTCACCATGGCGCGGAATACGGCTTTGAGGAGGTCTCTCGCGGCGGGCGCACTGTCATTGGCGCTTTTTTCCGCGGCGCTGCTGCCGACCTCATGCGGCAAGGGAACCGATCAGGGGGGCGAGGCGGGAGGAGGGCCTTCCGAGGTGGTCGTGGAGATCCGGAAAGCCGAGGACATCGACGAGCTCATAAGGGACATCGACGAGAGCATGAATGAGCTCAACGACGAGGACTTCGCTCCCGACCAGCTGAACGAAGGCAAGCTGGGCTGGTAACCCAAGCGTGGTCGGCCCTTCTCATTTCACATTTTTACCCTTCTTCGCAGGGGAGCGCCTCCGCATTCTAAGAGCTGAGGAAGATCGTAGGCGGGACCTGAACTCAAGCCGGGCGGTTCCTTGCGGGAGGTTATAATCCGAGTCGCTCCTCTTTCCTCGCCGCACGGGAGCCGGTATGAGCTTGTCTTATTCTTATATTTCATGGTCAGCGCAGCGAGGCGACTATTGTCCGGCTCCTTTCACCATTCCCACCCGGGGAAGGTGCAGATGCCCGCGGGCTTGCGCATCAGATACATCTCCACCCCTCGCCATGGCTCCCCGAGTATGCCGTCGTGGATGGCCCAGGCGCGTCCGCGGACCGTCTGCTCCATGCCAGGACGACGGAAGGGAGTGCTGCCGTCCAGCTTCTCGTGAAGGGGCCCGCCCGGTCGAAAATCGCGGTCGATCTCCTCCATCTTGCGCCGGCCTCTCATATAATTGAAGCCGTGGACCTCGAAGGTGATGGCGGCACAGTAGGTGAGCGGCTCCGCCAGGATCATGTCCTGGCCCATCGATTCCGCAAAGTCAAGGGCCAGGGAGAGAAAATCACCAAGCAACCTCAGCCCTTTGCGGACCTGCCCCGGAGCCAGCCCCGCCTGCATGGCCCGCACTTCCTCGGGGATGTTGCGCCGCACCGTGGCGAACTTGGTGCGGCGCCCCTGCTCGTCCAGGTCGGTCTCGAAGCGGGGGGCGCGCACGTCGTTGATGACCAGGAAGCTCACCTCGAACCTGCCGAAGGCGGTGTCCTCTATCTCCAGGTAGAAGATGCAGTCGCGGTCCTCGGGGCGCTCCCTAAGTTCGATTACGGCGAAGGGGAGGGTGGGGTCGGCCCGGACCTCGAGCACCTTCCCGCCTGCGGGGTTGGTGAAGTAGCGGCGGTCGATCTTGAACAGCTCGAAGGCCCGGTCGGGTATCAACAGCGAATACAGCCGTTCCTTCTCCTCCTGAGCGAGCTGGTTGAGCTCGTGGATGGTGAGGGGCAGCCTCTTGCCGGTCAAAGCCGAAAAATCCCACCTAACCACAAGAAGATTATATATCTCCGGAGTCATGCGCGCGGCACCGAGAGTATCGATGGGAGACGTCGAGCCGGGGATCCCTCCGCACAGTCACGGTGGGGGAAGTGCCAGCCTCCATCCCTGCTTTGCTGCGAAAATGTGGCTGGATGCCATTTCATGATAATCCGCAATCCGCCGGTCGGTTAAAATGTGAAAAATGAAGGAGTGCATGGGCTGCCCCTCGGTGAGACTTGACTTGGTGGAAGAGAACCCCCGGCCCGGGAAGCCCTGCGAGAGCCGGGGCTACGTCGCCTTGAGCCACCGGCGGATGTCGCTCTAACGGCATGCCTACGGCATCTCCGGATATGGCCTGATGGAGATGCGCCTCAGCTCCCGCCGAGGCGGAATATATCCCGCAGCTCGGAGTCGCTCAGTTCGGTTATCCAGGTCTCTCCCGCCCGAACGGTGATCTCCGCCAGTTCCCGCTTGGATTTGATCATGGCGTCTATCTTCTCCTCGAAGGTGTCCAGGCAGAGCAGGCGGTGGACCATGACGTTATGCTTCTGGCCGATGCGGTAGGCGCGGTCGGTGGCCTGGTCCTCCACCGCCGGGTTCCACCACAGGTCGTAGTGGATGACGTTGCTGGCGGCGGTGAGGTTCAGGCCCGTTCCTCCCGCCTTCAGCGAGAGGACCATGATGGGACGGTATTCGTTCTCCTGGAATTCCTCCACCATGCGGTCGCGTCTGGCGCGCGGCACCTTCCCGTGGAGGAAAAGGGGCTCCTCGCCCAGCTCCGCCTCGATCATCCCGCACAGCAGGTCCCCCATCTCCTTGAACTGCGTGAAAACGAGGACCTTCTCCTTCGCTTCAAGTATGCGTCCCATCAGTTCGACCAGCCGTTGGGATTTACCCGAGGCGTCCGGGGACGCCCGCTCCCGCCCGGTGAAGTGCGCGGGGTGGTTGCAGATCTGCTTGAGGAAGAGGATCAACCGCAGGACCAGTCCGCGCCGCTCCATGCCCCTGCTCCCCTCGATGCTCTCCATGGCCTTCTCCACCACTTGCTGGTAAAGGGAGGCCTGGGCGGGGGTGAGGCGGCAGAACTCGTCGATGACCACCTTGTCCGGGAGATCGCGGATCACCGCGCGGTCCGTCTTGAGCCGGCGCATGACGAAGGGGGAGATGGCCGCCTGCAGGCGACGGGTCCGCTCGCGGTCGCGGAAGCGCTCGATGGGCACGGCGTAGCGCCTCTGGAACTCCCTGCGGCTTCCCAGATATCCGGGGTTGAGGAACTCGAAGATGCTCCACAGCTCCAGCAGTCGGTTCTCCAAGGGGGTGCCGCTCAAGGCCAGGCGGATCGGGCTGGTGAGGGCCTTCACCGCCCGGGCCTGGCCGGTGAGGGGGTTCTTGATGTTCTGGGCCTCGTCGATTATCAGGGCCCCCCATCGCCTGTCCGCGAAAACGCGCATGTCCCTGCGCAGGGTGCCGTAGGTGGTGATGACCAGGTCGCTTCCCTTTGATTTGAGCTGCCGTTCCGTACCGTAATAGACGTGGGTACGCAGTGTGGGGGCGAATCTCTCCGTTTCCTTGAGCCAGTTTCCCAGCACGGTGGTGGGACAGACCACCAGGGCGGGGCGCTTCAGCCGCCCCTCCTCCTTCAGTATGAGCAGAAGAGCGAGGGACTGCACCGTCTTGCCCAGGCCCATGTCGTCCGCCAGGCAAGCCCCGAAACCGCGGGAGGTGTTGGCGTAGAGCCAGCGCACCCCGCGGACCTGATAGGGGCGCAACTCCGCCCTGAGCGAGGCGGGCATCTCTATCTCGGCGGGCTTCCCGATGGACTTCAGCAGCTTTTTCAGTTCCCGTCCCGGCCGGAAGAGCGAGCCGCCCTCAGCTTCCCCCAGCATCGACCACTGCACGACCTCGAGGGGAGAGGGCTGCGGGGGCGGCTCAAGCAGGCGCTTCAGCAATGCCTGTGCCTCGCCGGGAGAGAGGAGGATGTACCTGTCGCGGAACCTCACCACCCCGGTGGCCCGCGAGGCCAGGCGGCGGAAATCCTCCACCGATATCTCCAGCTCACCCAGGGCCACCCTCCATTCGAACTCGAGAAGCGAGGACAGGGACAGGTACGTCGCCTCCGCGGGCAGGGCCCTGAGCTCGGCGCGAAGGGCGGGGCGGGGGCGGGCCAGGTCGCGCAACTCCCTGGGCAGGGCTATGCGTATCCCCATGATCTCGAGGATGCCGGCTGTGCCGGTGAGGAGCCGGGCCAGTTCCCCGCCGTCCAGCTCGGGCTTCTCCTTCCCCCTGCTGTCGAGCAGGCGGGACAGCGGGGGGAGATACTCGGAGGCCAGAGCGAGGCGTCGGGCCGCTTCCATGCGGACCTTCTCCGCAGGGCGGCCGAGGACGGTGCCGGAGGAAGAGCAGACCTCAGCCCAGGGCACGGGCGCGATCACCGGCTCATGCCGGTCCGCAAGCTCCAAACCCAGGCGGAATACATCATCTTCCCCCGCCGGTTCCACTCGTAGTTGAAGGGTGAGTCCGGTCATGGCGGGACTCAGGGCGGCCAGCCAGTTGGCGACGCTCATGCGGGTACGCCGTTCCTCGAAGCGTGCGGCCCGGAAAAGGCGTCCCCGGAAGAAAACCTGCGCCATCCTGTCGCCGTATGACCAGTCCCGTCCCCGGCAGAAGAACCAGACCATGCGGGTGATGAGAAGGGAGAGCAACTCTTCCGCCCCTTCCGCGGACAAGACACGGCCGTCGGGGGAGCGGAAAGCGGCTTCGACGGGCATGGTCCTCCCCAGATGCGCGCAGATCTCCTCTTCCTCGCGGCCACGCATGAACGGTCGGTAAACCACCCGGAAGTCATGTCCCTCCGCGGGCACCACGCGGGGGAAGAAGGCCCCCGCGCCGGCGAAGGCCATGCCCACCGAGGTTAACGTCACGAAGTAGCGAAAAGACGGCGAACGGAGATCGCGTGCCGCCGCTTTGGGGGAGAGGGACATGAGGAGCGGTAAGAGGTCCTCGACCCTCACCGCGAAACCTCTTCTGGTCATGAGAACCGGCCTCTCACCATGGAAGTCCGGCACCTTGAGGCGCGCCTCCCGCAGCAGGGATCCCTCGGGCAGTGAGCCCCTCAGCGCGTATTCGAGTCTGCTCACGCTACTCTGCGGCGAGAGCCATGAGACGAAGAAGGATGGTTCCTCCTTTTCGGCGGCATCGAAGACAAGACGCAGATCAACGTATCGCAGCCGGGGCATCTCCTCCACCAGCCCGGTTTCCCGCACGCTCTGCCTCACCAGGCGGTAGGCCGAAAGAAGGAGGTCCTTGAAGTCCCCCTTCCCCCAGAAGAGTGGAGATGATGCCAGCGGGGAGAGGAGGGTGCGCGGTTCGACGGGAGCGAGGGAAAGACCGGGGATTTCGCCGGTTTCCTCCGGCAAGCGGACTGTCGCTTCCGTAAGCGGGACGAAGGGCAACTCTTCCCGAGCATCTCCGATCCCCACGTCCTCCACGGACAGCCCGGAGGCGGCGCCGAGTTCCTCGGCGTCCATCCCCCTCAGGCCGAAGACCAGGAAGGGGTCTTTGTCTATCTCGTTGGCCAGGATGTAATAAACGGCGGCCAGGTGCTTGCAGGGGTCGGCCCAGTCGGGACAAGAGCATCGCCTGCGCAGGTCGTCCCAGTCGCGCGGGAACAGGCGGATCCCCGCCGCCTCCAGCTCATCCAGCAGGGCCTCCGGCAGCTCTCCCAGCGAGAGGCGGGTGGCCAGGGAGGGGCTTTGTTCGATGATATCCCTGATGCGCCTCTTCTCCGCGGCGCTGAACGGGCGGAAGCCGATGAACACCTCGTAGGGATGGAGCCGCCTCCCCTGCACCTTTGCCCTGATCTCACCGCCCTTTATGTCCATGCTCACGACAGCGCCCCGCCTGGCGTAGTCGCGCCCCCGGGGCAGGCGGTTGGTGTAGTAATCTATGCGCTGCAGGGCTTCAAGCCAAGCGTTGCCCCACCAGGTCTTCCCGAACTCGGGCCTGCGTGCCGTGATCGGACCTCCTGAAAGATGAACGACATGATACCCCGATCCCCTTCATGATATACGGCGTTCGTGACAGGCCGGATGGCTGATAAGATCGGACCGCGCCGGGATCCTCGTCGTCCTTCGCCCGGGTCATGCCCGGCCGGAGGGGCGTCCCCCTGCGCCGCTCACCTGCCGCCGGTGTCGCTCTCCCCTCCCCAAGGGGTGATGTCCGGGAAGAGTATCTCCGCCACCCGCATGAACAGGGGCATGGCCGGCTCCTCCGCGTCGGAGATGTTCAGGAAAGTGACGACCGTAGTCTGCTTTTCCGGCAGGCAGAAGACCGCCGCGGTGTAACCGGGCTGCATGCCATCGTGGCCCAGCCACCCGCCGAAGTCCATGATGCCCAGGCCGTATTTTTGGGGTACCCGAAGAACTCGGTCATATAGGGAAGGTCGTTCATGTCCTCGAACATGGCCTCGAAGGTGGCGGGTCTCAACAGCTGTCCCTCGCCCAGGGCCCGGCCCCAGGCCCGCAGGTCCTCAAGGGTGGAGACCATGCCCCCCGCGGCCCAGACGATGGAGGGGTCGAGGTAGTCGGTCAGGTCCATGAGTTCCCCGCTCTCCGGGTCATACCCGTATCCGCTGACGTGTTCGCCCCCCAGCTCCGGGCTTTTGGCCATGTAGGTGTCGCGCAGGCCCAGCGGAGCGATGACCCGGCGCTCCAGCTCCTCCTCGAAGGGATTGCCGGTGACCTTCTCCACCACCATGCCCAGGAGCACGTAATTGGTGTTGGAGTACATGCAGCCCTCGCCGGGCGGGAAGTATGGCGGGTTGGAGATCCCCGCCTCCACCAGCTCCCGCGGCTTCCAGACCCTGTGGGGATCGGCGGCGATGGCCTCGTTGAGGGCCGTGTCCACCCCGTAGTTGAAAATGCCCGAGGTATGGTTGAGGAGCATGCGCAGGGTGATGCGTTCGCCGTCCGGCACCCCTTCCACGAACCCGGAAACCGGGTCGTCCAGCGAGAGCAAACCATCGTCGGCGAGGATGAGCACCATGACGGCGGTGAAGGTCTTGGTGATGCTGCCTATGCGGAAGTACAGGCCCTCGCGCATGAGCTCGGACGGCTCTAAGCTCGCATTGCCGTAAAACCTGAGGAACAGGGCGTCGTCCCCTTCCCATACGCCCACCAGCGCCCCGGGAGCGTGATGCTTATCCGTGACCGAGTAGATCGCCTCGTCTATCGCCTCGATTTTTTCCGGGGGAAGGCCCTTGGTGGCGGCCTCTTTCTTTTTCCCGCAGGAGGTACCGGCCATGGCCAGCATCAGCGCGCAGACCGCTATCGTGAGAA
>JACVIY010000039.1 GCA_015711755.1 Candidatus Geothermincola secundus
TCATCCCCCTCACGTCGGGCATCGCCTCGAGCAGCTGTTCGTAAAGGGGCAGGAAGAACCTCTTCCAGAGGATGCCCCTCTCATAGGTGCGCGCCCAGCGGTCGAACCTGTGCTCGGCGCCTTCTCCCGCCGGGCCTGCTCCGCTCTTATCCGCCAAGGGCCCCTCCTCCTCCGATAACCGGGTTTTGCCTGCTGGTATAATAACAGCATCCGCAGCGGCGGGAAAGGCGGCGGAGGGTTGAGCGGCAAGACGATCCCGGGAAGGCACGCGAGAGCGGCGGCCCTGATCCTGGCCGCCATCCTGGCGGTGGGCATCGCCGGATATATGCTCATCGAGGGCATGACCTTCACCGAGGCCCTCTACATGACGGTGATCACCCTGGCCACGGTGGGGTTTCGGGAGGTGAGGGAACCGTCCGCAGCCGGCATGTATTTCACCGTCTTTCTCATCGTGACCGGCGTGATCACCCTCTTCTTTCTCGCCGGCAGTCTGGCGGAGCTGGTCCTCGAGGAGGTCTTCGGGGAAAGGATGGGGAGGAGACGGATGAGCCTGAGGATAAGAAAACTCAAGGACCATTATGTGATCTGCGGTTTCGGCAGGGTGGGGGAGAACGTCTGTCGTGAACTGCTTTCCACCAGACCGGATCTGGTGGTGGTGGAGAAGGATGAGGAGGCGGCGGAGCGGGCCCGGGGCGAGGGTTTCCTGGTCATACAGGGAGACGCCACCGACGCCGAGGTGCTGGAGGAAGCGGGGGTCAGGCGCGCCAGGGGGCTGGTGGCCGCTCTGCAGACCGATGCCGACAACCTCTTCGTCACCCTCTCGGCACGCTCCATCAACCCCGAGATCTACATCGTGACCCGCTCGGCTCAACCCCAGTCCACCGACAAGCTGCTCTACGCCGGGGCGGATCGGGTGATCTCTCCCTATGTCATGAGCGCCAAGCGCATGGCCAACCTGCTGCAGAAGCCGGGGGTCTGCGACTTCCTGGACCTGGTAATGCACGCCGAGAACATCGAGTACCGCATCGAGGAGGTCACGCTGACCGAAAGATCCCCTTACGCCGGGAGGACGGTAGGCCGATCCGGGCTGCGCGAGGAGACCGGGGTGCTGGTGCTGGCTATGCGAAGTGCG
Organism: Candidatus Geothermincola secundus; assembly: GCA_015711755.1. GTDB lineage: Bacteria > Actinomycetota > Geothermincolia > Geothermincolales > Geothermincolaceae > Geothermincola_A > Geothermincola_A secundus. Next base: position 1,133 of record JACVIY010000039.1, read on the forward strand.
GGGAGCAGCGGTTTCAACACCAACCCGTCCACCCAGACGACCCTGCAGGCCGGCGACAGCCTCATCGTCATAGGCACCTCCGAGCAGATAGAGAGGATGCGCAGTCGGCTCTGAAAGGCCGCCCTTGGCCTATCCGCATCAGGGGCCACGCGGCGTTCGAGCGTGGAGGCCTTCTTGTTTCGGTTGGTGCCGTTGGGAATAAAATATGATCGATACGGCCAAGGAGAGGAAAGGCCTTCGTGTGAGATGTCCGCATACCGCATCGACAAGGGCAGATTGGTGGGCGGAGGCGCCTACTGCGAGGGCTGCGGCAGCCGTTTGAAGGAGGGCGCGACGGTCTACGCCGTGACGATGGCGACCGTGCGATCCGGGGCATTCCTCTGCTGCCCGGCCTGCCGGCCTTCCCCTGAAGAGCTCCCCGCCACGGTGATAAGCCTGGAATCCGCTCTGGCGGTGGAGGAACCGGGCAGCCATGAGGAGGGATCGCCCTACGAAGTGAAAGAGGGGTCTGAATGCGCCGTCTGCGGACACCTCTTCCTGCGCGGCGAATGGCTTCTTGTGGGGGTGACCGAGACCCTCGGCGGGAACGCCGTCTACTGCCCGGAATGCCGCAGGGCCCTCTTCGACGAAGGCGGATGACCGGCCTGGAAACGGGTGTCCCGGCCCGGTTTTCAAGGCTCGCGGAAGATTACCCCCCGCCCACCGCACATCGGGCAGGTCTCCCCGAAGGCCTCGATTAGTCCCTCGCTGACGTTCTTGCGGGTCATCTCCACCAGGCCCAGCTGCGACAGCTCCACCACGTAACTCTTGGTTCGGTCCTTCCGCAGCTCAGACTCCAGCACTTCCAGGACCTCCTGCCGGTTGCGGCTCTCCGTCATGTCGATGAAATCGATGACGATTATGCCCCCGATATCGCGCAGGCGCAGCTGCCTCACCACCTCCCGCGCCGCCTCCAAGTTGGTCCGCAGCACGGTATCCTCCAAGTTGGAGCGGCCCACGAAACGACCGGTGTTGACATCGATGGCGGTGAGCGCCTCGGTCGGATCGATCACGATGCTCCCCCCCGAGGGCAGGGGGATCTCCCGGCGTAAGGCCTCTTTTATCTGCCGGTTGATGTCCATGGCTTTGAAAAGGGGTTCCCTGCCGCGGAAGAGGACCAGCTTCCTCTCCAGGGAGGGTTCCACCGACCTCAGGTAGTCGCGCAGCCTGTCGTGGGCCTCGGGCGAGTCGGTGATGATTCGGTCCCACTCCTCGCTCAACAGATCCCGCACCACCCTTATCTCCAGTTCCGGCTCTCGGAAGAGCAGCGCGGGCGCCCCGCGGCGGCCCGCCTCCGCCTTTATCCCTTTCCACTTGCGCAGGAGGAAATCGAGGTCGCGGCGCAGCTCTTTCTCCCCCCGACCCTGGGCGGCGGTGCGCACTATCAGGCCGGCGTCGGGGGGCTTCATGCCCTCCATCAATTCGCGCAGCCTCTGTCTCTCCTCCGGGTGCAGTTTCTGGGATATGCCCAAGTTGCGGGCCTGGGGAAGCAGAACCAGATAGCAACCGGGCAGGCTGATGTAGGTGGTCAGCCGCGCTCCTTTGCTGCCCATGGGGTCCTTGCTCACTTGCACCATCAGCTTCTGGCCCTGTTTCAAGAGCCCTTTGATCCCGGGGCGCCTGCCCCCCTCCTTTTCCTCGATGAAGACATCACCCACATAGAGCACGGCGTTGCGTTCCTGCCCGATGTTGACGAAAGCCGCCTCCATGCCGGGGAGAACGTTCTCCACCCTGCCCAAGTAAATGTCCCCCACCATGCTGCGGCGGTCCCGGCGTTCCACATCGATCTCCACCAACCTTCCCCGCTCCAGGACGGCCACCCTTGTTTCCTCCGGATAGACGGACACCGCTATCTCCCTCTCCACCGGCGGCGGAACTCCCTCGTCCACCCAGCGCTTCCTCTTAAAGAAAGGCAATTAACCGGACACCTCCCGCAGTTCGGCTTCCCGGCCGAACGCTTCCAGCAGGCCCGAGGGCGCGTCCTCTTTCACCTCGTCCAGGGAGGCGTAAAGGCCCGCCCTGACAACCCGCAGTTCCCCTTCCCCCCAGCCCTCCCGCTTCCTCAAGGACTCCAGGGCGTCTCGCAGTCGGGGCATCGCCGCCCCCTCCCTCCCGCCTCCCCTTGAGGCGCCGGCCAGCGGCAGGGCCAGAAAGACGCTGCTCCCGCCGCCGTCCGGCCCCTCCACCCGATAGAGGGCGTATCCTATCCATCGCGACATTTTGGGAAAATGGGGAGGCAGCAACTCCGCCCTGACGACCCGCAGATCGCGGGGGAGCCCGCGGTTTATGCGCTCGCACAGGCCCTGCAAGGCGACCTCTTCCCGCAAGCGTACCTCCAGATACTCCCCTTCCGACGCCACCCCCACGGGCAGCGCGGGCGAGAAGGTCAGGCGGGGATGGGGTGAGAATCCCTCGCTGTAGGAGAGGGGCAGGCCGGCCCGCCGCAAAGCCCGCTCCATGGCCCGCATGGTCTCCAGATGGGATAAGTAGGCCAAAAGGCCCGTTTTACGAAACACCAGTAAAAGGCGACATTCCCTACGCCCTCCCCCCGCCGAAGGCGGTCCCCCGGAGGCGGCATGTCTTCTTCCCCTCATCTCAAGTCCCCGTCTCTCCTTGCGCCCTCGAGCCTCAAACCTCTCCCCTCGGGCAGGCGCCGCACCTGGAGCAGTCCCCCCAACGGCAGTCCGGGGTGGGCTCCCCCCTCCAGTATTTCTGATATTCGCTCCAGAGGAAATCCCGCCGCACACCGCCGGATAGATGCTCCCAGGGGAAGACCTCATCCCTGCCCCTCTCCCGCTCCACGTAGAAGGACGGGTCCAGGCCTTCCTCGCGCAGCGCCTTTTCCCACACCTCCCAGTCGAAAAGCTCGCTCCAGTTCTCGAACCCCCGACCCCTCTCCGCCGCCTTCAGCAGTACGGGGAAGAGACGTCGGTCACCGCGCGAGAGCAGCCCTTCCAGATAGCTCATCTCCGCCTGATGCCAGCGGAGCTCGACCTGCCGGCTGCGCAGGACATCCTTCAGCAGCTGCTGTCGCCTCCGCGTCTCCTCCATCCCCAATTGCGGGGCCCATTGCAGTGGGGTATGCGGTTTGGGCACCAGAGTGGAGAGGCTGACGGTGACCCTCATTCCGGCGAGTTTTTCACCCCTCTCGCCCCGCAGGGCAGAGAAGACCGAGCGGGCGATGCTCCCCACATCCTCATCGGTCTCCCCGGGGAACCCGATCATATAATAGAGCTTCACCCTCCTCCAACCGGCCTCGTACGCCGCCCGCAGCACGCTCTTGAGGTCCTCCTCCCCCAGGTCCTTATTGGCGGACCTGCGGATGCGCGGCGACCCCGCCTCCGGGGCGAAAGTGAGGCCGCTACGCCGCCCTTCCCCCAGCTTTTCCGCCAGCTCCAGGGAGAAGCGGTCGGTGCGCATGGAGGGAAGGGAGATCCTCACCCGGCGCCCTCCCAGCTCCGCCCGCATCCTTTCCAGAAGCTCCCCTATGCCCCGGTAATCCGTGCTGCTCAGGGAAGCCAGGGATAGCTCATCGTGCCCCGTGGCCTCCAGGGCCTCCACCCCCCAGCGCAGCAGGCATCCCTGCGAACGTTCCCGCACCGGCCTCTGCACCATGCCCGCCTGGCAGAAACGGCAGCCGCGCGTGCAGCCCCGGAAGAGCTCCACGTTGCAGCGGTCGTGCACCGCCTCAAGATAGGGGACCACGGGCCGAGAGGGCAGGGGAAAGCGGTCGAGGTCCTCCACCACCCTCCTGATCACCGGCCAGGGAGCGCCTCTGCTCCTTTCTATTGATGCCACCTCGCCCGATTCCAGATATACCGGTCGGTAAAGGGAAGGCACGTACACGCCGGGGATGCCCGCCAGAGCGCGCAGGGATTCCTCGCGGCTTGCTCCCCTCTCGCGCAGCTCCAGGAGAAGGTCCAGGATCTCCCCGACGGCTTCCTCCCCGTCGCCCAGCAGCAGGAAATCGAAGGCCTCCGCCAGCGGTTCGGGATTGAAGGCGCCGGGCCCCCCTCCGGCCACCAGGGGGTCGTCCTCGCCGCGCTCCTCCCCCCGAACGGGAATCCCCGCAAGACGGAGCATGCGGATGGCGTTGGAGTAGGTCAGTTCGTGCTGCAGGGTGATTCCCAGCAGGTGGAAATCCCTGACCGGCTTCCTCGACTCCAGCGTGAATAGGGGGATGCCCGCCGCGGCCATGCGCTCCTGCATGTCCGTCCAAGGCATGTAAACACGCTCCGCCAAGGCATCGCTGCGGCGGTTCACCAGTTCGTAGAGGACCTGTATGCCCGTGTTGCTTATCCCCACTTCATAGACATCGGGATACGCGAACACGCACCGCAGCCTCACCGCGGAGTGGTCCTTGCGGCAAGAGTTCACCTCCTCGCCCAGATAGCGGGCGGGCTTTTCCACCGCTCCTGCCTCACGGAGCAGGAAGCCGGTTATCGACCTGCATTCGTCCAAGTCCGTTCGCCTCACACAAGGCGGGAGGCGACTGCCGCCGCCTCCCCGAGATCTTTCGACGCCGGCCCGACGGCCGGTAAGGATATCACTTGTTGCGCAGGAAAGTGGGGATGTCCAGCTCCTCCGATTCGAACACCATGGTCCGCTCCGGGGCCTGTTCCGGCCTCACCGCCTTGCGAGGCGGGCGCGGCCCTCCCGGAGAACCGAACTCGAAGCCGGTGGCGATGACCGTGACCCTGATCTCGTCGCCGAGAGCGTCGTCGATCACCGCTCCGAAGATGATGTTGGCATCGGGGTCAGCCACGCTGGCTATGATCTCGGCTGCCTCGTTCACCTCGAAAAGGCCCAGGTCGGAACCGCCGGAGATGTTCAGCAGGATGCCTTTGGCTCCCTCTATGCTCGCCTCAAGCAGGGGGCTGGAGATGGCCGACCTGGCCGCTTCCGAGGCCCGATCCTCCCCGGTGGCGCTGCCGATCCCCATGAGGGCGGAGCCGGCGTTCTGCATGATGGTGCGCACATCGGCGAAGTCCAGGTTGATGAGCCCGGGCACGGTGATGAGATCGGTGATCCCCTGCACTCCCTGGCGGAGGATGTCGTCGGCCATGCGGAAGGCGTTGAGAACGGAGGTCTTCTGTTCGGCCACCTCCAGCAAGCGGTCGTTGGGGATGATTATGAGCGTGTCCACCTTTTCCCTGAGCCTCTGGATGCCCTCCTCCGCCTGCTGCGCCCTTTTGCGCCCCTCGAAGGAGAACGGGCGGGTGACCACGCCGATGGTCAGCGCCCCCACTTCCTTGGCGATCTCCGCCACCACCGGAGACGCCCCGGTCCCGGTGCCTCCGCCCTTGCCCGCGGTGATGAAGACCATGTCGGCCCCTTTCAGGGCCTCGGTTATGGTCTCCTTGTTCTCCAGGGCCGCCTTCTCTCCTATCTCCGGATTGGCGCCGGCTCCCAGCCCCCTGGTGACGTTTCCCCCTATGTAGACCTTGACGTCCGCATCGGACATCAGCAGGGCCTGCGCATCCGTGTTTATGGCGATGAACTCCACGCCCTTGAGCCCCGAGTCTATCATGCGGTTGATGGCGTTGGTGCCACCGCCGCCGATTCCCACGACCTTTATGACCGCCAGATAATTCGTGGCTGTCTCCGGCACCATCCTGCTCCTCCTTTACCCTTCACTCCCCGCCAGCGGAGCCGAAAAAACATAAACCGGCAGTTTAAACTTCCGGGCTCACCTCCGGAACCCGCCTTAAGTCATTATATCACTCATTCACGCTCCGCTCTGCCCAGCCTCCTTTTCGGCTTCTTCGCTTTCATTAGACATCCGGGTGATTTATCCTTCCCTTTCGATCCCGACCAAACCCGGCTTTGCCCTCGGTGAAGTCCTTCACCGCCTCCGAGCACCGCGGTTCAATACAGCCGATGCGCGAGCTTCAAGCCGCTTTTCCCGCGTCGGGAAACGCCGTATCCACGACCAAAAACCCTCCGGCTCACCTCCGGCTCACCTGCGAGGGTCCCGGGATGATCGGATCAGCCGCATCCGCCCTCCGTCCTCCCACGGTCCTCAGGCAATCATGCTCAAGTGAATATATAGGATGGTGATGATGCAACCTTTACCTCATTGTGAAGCTGTGATTTGCGAGAGACTCACCGGCTCTCAAAAGGGGGGTCAGCTCGACCTCGGGGATATGACGGGTTCGTCGGGACAGGAGACATCCACGTAATCGAGGCGGGGGTACTTCTTGCGGACCTCACAATCATCCATTATGGCGAAGGCGTTCTCCAGCTTGAGCTGAAGGTCATCGCTCCCTCCCAGAAATATGCGAACGCCTTCCCCGGTCAAGAGATAGATGCCGCGGCGCGCGTCGCATCCAAGGGTCTCCGCTCTTAAGAGCATGTCCGGGCTCATCGCTCCCAGCACTTCCGCATACTCGAGAAAATCATCGCCGACCAGCTTGCCGCCCACCTCCATTTCCCTCTCCTCGTGCAGCTCCAACCGCGGATAACCCACCCACGGGGAGTCGGAGAGCTCCAACAGGAACCCCTCCAGATCGGTCAGCAGGAAACACCTGCCCGAGGCGACCTGAGCCACGGCCTCCCTTTCCTCCACTATAAGCTCCACCGCGTCCGGGAATCGCCTCATGACCCTCGCCTTCTTTATCCAGGGCTCCCCCTCCAGCCTGCCCACCACCTCCCCCGCATCCAGCATCAGGACATTATCCCGATGGTCGATGCCCGAGCGGGAGATGACGTATGCCGCGTCCAAGCGGCGATTGCCGATCACCCGGACCTCCGAGACGCGGAAAACCCCCGTTCGAAAGTAGGTGAAGAAGAGGAGGGCCAGGGAAGCCGTCAGCGCTGACAGCAGGGCGATGCGGTCCCATCGCACCTTCACGCGGGCCCGCAGGACGTCATCCCTTGCCCGCGGCCCCATTGCCGCTACCGCTCGTGCCTCCGCGCGGGGTATGCGCTCGCCGCCCCCCTCCCGAGGAGCCACAACGGCTCTTACCCGGCGTTTTCGCGGTAAAGCGGTCCGCCGCCCGGCGCCCTTCCCAGCACCGCGGCGCGGTTTCTCCCCCACTTTCCCGCTCGATCCCGTCTCCTGCATCCCGCTCATCGGCTCTTGCCTCAGGCCATCTTCAAAGCGGCGCTGTCCAGTATCATCTTTATGACCGAGTTGAAATCGATGCCAGCGGCGGCCGCGGCTTTCGGTATGAGGCTGAGCTCGGTCATTCCCGGCAGGGTATTGACCTCAAGGCAGCAGACCCTGCCGGTCTCTTCTTCCATGATGAAATCTATACGGGAAACCCCCTCGCAGCGCAGGGAGCGGTGAGCGCGCAATGCTGTATCCTGAAGACGGCGGGCCGCCTCCTCCTCCAGAGGGGCGGGCACCAGGTACTCGGTGAGGCCGGGCGTGTACTTGCAGCGGTAGTCATAGATGCCCCCCGATGAGCGGACCTCAAGCACCGGGAGCACCAGTTCCTCGCTTCCCAAGATCCCCACGGTGAACTCCCTGCCCTGCAGGAACTCTTCCACCAGCACCAGCTCGTCCAGGAAAAAAGCCTCTTCCAGCCCCCCGGCCAGCTCATCGAGGTTATGCGCCACTTTCACCCCTACGGTGGAGCCCTCGCGATCGGGTTTGACGATGCAGGGAAAGCCGAGGTCCCTCGCCACCCCGCCGGACAACCTCTCCAGTCCCTGCTCCCGAAGGTCGCGTCGGGAGATGACCACATCCGCAGCCACCGGTATGCCCTCCGCCCGGAAAATGGTCTTGGTCATCACTTTGCTCATGGCAACGGCGCTGGCCAGCACCCCAGAACCCGTATAGGGGATACCCGCCAGCTCCAGTGCCCCCTGCACCGTGCCGTCCTCCCCGCCTCTTCCGTGCAGGGCGAGAAAGGCCACATCCACCTCTTCAGATAGGTCTGCCAGATGTTTGAGGAAATTCTCACCTGCGTCCATCTCCACGACTTCGTGGCCCATCGCGCGCAGGGCGGCCGCGACCGCCGCTCCCGTCCGCAAGGAGACCTCTCTCTCGCGGGAGGTGCCTCCCATGAGAACCAGCACTCTGGCCATCCTCAAAAGCTCTCCTTCATCCGTCCGCATGCTTCCGTCTTGACCGCGTCCGGTTGATCCGCCTTCCTCATCCCTTGATGTCGGGGCGGTAAAGGGTATCTCCCGACTCCAGGCGTTCGAAGGTCATCTCCCCGCACTCGACCGTCGGAGGGAAATCGCCCAACAGCTCGATCTCCCTCTCCAGCTCCACCCCGGTCTCCTCAAATACCCTGCTGCGCACCGCCTCCATCAGTTCAAAGACCTGCCAGGCCCTGGCCCTCCCGACATTGATGATGAAGTTAGCGTGCTTTTCCGATACCACCGCGTCTCCCACCCTCCACCCTTTGCATCCGCATCTTTCGATGAGTTCTCCCGCGGAATAGCCCTCTCCGTTCTTGAATACGCAACCCGCCGAGAACATATTGAGCGGCTGGCTTTTCTTCCTCCACATCATATTCTCCTCATAAAGGCGCTCAAGCGTCTGCCTGTCTTTTTTATGAAGCTGTAGTTTAACTTTATATATAAGTCCTCCTATATCCGATCTCCTGTAATCGAACGAAATTTCCTCCCTGCCTTTCCACGACCATTTTTCCCCGTCATATATCCTCATCCCAAGCAGAAGGTCCGAGATCTCCGTCCCTCGGGAGCCGGCGTTGTTATGCACCGCGCCACCGATAGTTCCCGGTATGCCCGCCATTCCCTCCAGACCGCCCAAGCCCCTCTCCAACGACCACCTGATGAGCCTGCTCATGGAAACGCCTGCATCAACCTCTACTTCACACACATTCTCACGGATGCCTTTTATCCCACGCCTCACGATCAACATCACGATTCCGGGAAAACCATCATCGGAGGCGAGGATATTGGACCCCCGACCGATGATCTTCATGGGCATTGCGTGGTTCCGCGATAGCTCGAAGGCCGTCTCTATCTCGGCCTCACTCTCTGGGATGAAAACCGCTGACGCCGGTCCTCCTATGCGAAAGGTGGTCAGACGGGAGAGGGGATGATCGATGAGCACCCTGCCTTTACATTCCCCCTCCAGCTCTTCGAGGAACGCCCTTACCCTCTCCCGCATGCTCGCATCCACCTCATCCCTCATCGTGCGTTCATGCCGTGGGGCGTATGGCCTCGAGCAGCTCGCGCGCGCACTGGGTCACATCTCCCGCTCCCATGGTCAGCACCAGGTCTCCCGGGCGCAGGTGCCGAAGGGCGACGGTTCCCAGCTCCACCCTCTTGGGGACGAAAACGGCGTAGCACCGCGGATGCTTTTCCAGCAAGCCGTCCAACACCACTTTGGCATTGGCCCCCGGGATGGGGTCCTCGCCCGCCCCGTAGACCTCGGTCAGGATAACCAAGTCAGCCAGACCCAACGCCTCTCCCATTTCCCTGCCCAAAGCGGCCGTCCTCGAATAGCGATGCGGTTGGAAGATGCACACTATCCTTCCCGCACCTTCGCGCCTGGCCGCTTCCAGAGTCGCCGCCATTTCCGTGGGGTGATGGGCGTAGTCGTCCAATAGGCGTATGCCCCCGCACTCTCCCACCAGCTCGAAGCGCCTGCGGACCCCGGTGAACCCCTTCAGCGAATCCCGTGCCAGCTCGAAATCCACCCCCAGCCATGAGGCCATGGCCGTGGCGGCCACCGCGTTGTAGAGGTTATGGAGTCCGGGCACGACCAACTCCATCTCCCCCAGCGCCCTCCCGCTTCTGAGGACCCGGCAGCGGCCCCCTCCTCTCTTGAGCTCGACCCGGTCAAAACACCAGTCGTTCTCCCCGCCCATACCGTAAAAGACGACCTCCCGGGGCAGCCCCTCGGCTACGCGCCGCAACCTGAGGTCATCCCCGTTGAGCACCGCCGCCCCTACCTCTTCCATGCCTTCCAGGAAAGAGCGGAAGTAGCCGTCCAGCCTTTCCGGGGTATCGTAGAAGTCGTGATGATCCTCTTCTATGTTGGTGACGATTATACCGTGGGGCCTGAGGCTCAGAAATGAGCCGTCGCTCTCGTCCGCCTCCGCGACCAGCAGTTCCCCGCTGCCGGTCCGCGCATTACTGCCCATGTCGTTCAGCTCTCCTCCCACCACGCAGGTGGGGTCGAGCCCGGCATCGCACAGTATCTTGGCCAGCATGGAGGTGGTGGTGGTCTTTCCATGCGTTCCCGCCACCGCCAGCCCCTTCTTCTCCCGCATGAGACGGGCCAGCAACTCCGCCCTGGGGATGATCTCCAGCCCCAACTCCTTCGCCCTCCGCAGCTCCACGTTGCTGGCGCGGATGGCCGAGGAGAACACCACGGTCTCCGCCCCGTCCACGTTGTCGGGGCTGTGCCCTATCCTTATAGTAGCCCCCGCCTCCCTCAGCCGTTCGGTATTGGGGGACTCCTTGATATCGGAGCCGCTGACTCCGTATCCCAGATCGAGCAGCACCGCCGCCAGGGCGCTCATGCCCGCTCCGCCGATGCCCACCATATGAATCCTTCCGCCTCTCAACGAGAACGCTCCTCCCTCTCCTCAATCAACCGCCGCGGCCTCGACCGGTCGATGACCGCCTTTTCCCGCTCCTTCCGCCGTTTCCATGACCAGATCCGCCAGGCGGGCAGCGCTGTGCGGCACGCCCAGCTCGGCCGAGCGCCTCTCCATCTCCCGGAGGCGCGGCCTGTCCGCGGCTAACTCGAGCACTTTTTCCGATAACTTCTCTCCGCTGAGATCCTTTTCCTGCATGACCAGCGCCGCCCCTCGCTTCTCCAGCAGCCTAGCGTTGGCAGTCTGATGATCCTCGGCCGCCATCGGAAAGGGTACGAGTATGGCCGCTTTGCCCTGCAGGGTCAACTCCGCAAGGGTCGAGGCGCCGGCCCGGCAGATGATCAGATCCGCCGCGGCGTAGAGGAGTTCCATCCGTTCCACGAACGGCAGGGGGAGGTAGGTCACTTTTTCGGGGATCCGCCGATCGCTGACCATGCGCCCCATCTCCGCGAACTTGTCTCGGCCGGTGCTGTGGATGATCTGCACGGGAAAAGCGGACCCCAGGAGCGGTAAGGCGTCCGCGAGGGACAGATTGAGGGACCGCGAACCCTGGCTGCCCCCCATCACCGCAAGGGTGAAAACGCCTTCCTCAAGCCCGAAGAAGCGCATCGCCTCCCGCCTGTCCGCCTGATCCTCCAACTCCCGGCGCACCGGGTTCCCCACCACCGTGCACCGCTTTTTCGGGAATCCCGCAGCCGTCTCGGGGAAGGCCACCGCCACCGCGCTGGCCAAAGGAGAGAGGCAGCGGTTGGCGAGTCCGGGCACCGCGTTCTGCTCATGCAGCAGGACCTGCGCTCCCAGAAGCCGCGCCGCCACGATGCCGGGCGGGCTGGCATAGGAACCGAAGCCCACGGCCACCTGCGGCCTGCTGCGCCTCATATGTCGGTAGAAGATCGCCAGGGCCTGGACCTGTCCGAAAGCCGCCCGGGAATTGCGCATGAGTTTCCTCGTCCCCCCGCGATCGAATCCCGCCAGGCGGGCCCGCAGCACCTGTCTGCCTTCCAGCCCTTCGGACAGGCCCAGCCGGTCGGAGGAGAGGTAGAAGGATACCTCCGCGCCCTCACGCGACTCCAGTTCCTCGGCGAGGGCCAGCAGAGGAAAGAGGTGACCTCCGGTGCCTCCTCCGCATATCGCTATCTTCATTCTCTCCGCCTCTCGCTTTGCGTCCGGTCGCACTCGCCTTACCCTGGACTGCGATGTTCATCAATATACCTAATAAGGACAGGAAAATCACCGCGGAGGTCCCCCCGTAGGAGATCAGGGGAAGGGTGACGCCGGTGATGGGGAGAACGCCGCTCACCGCTCCCATGTTCACGAAGGCCTGCCCGGTGAGCAGGACGGTTATCCCCACCGCCAAAAGGCGGCCTGCGCGGTCGGGCGCTTCGCGGGCCGCCTTGGTCCCGGCGAAGAGAAGCGCCACGAAGAGGGATACCACGAACATCGTCCCCAGGAACCCCAGCTCCTCCCCGATGATGGAGAAGATGAAGTCGTTGTGGGCATTGGGAAGGTACATGAACTTCTGGCGGCTCATCCCCAGGTTGAAGCCGCCCATCCCCCCCGATCCCAGGGCCAGCAGCGACTGGATCAATTGGAAGCCGCTTCCTTGAGGATCGTCCCAGGGGTGGAGGAAGCTGAAAAGGCGCTGGAAGCGGTAGGGCTCCATATAGACCAGCAGGGCCGCGGCCGTTCCCGACAGCGAGGTCAGGGTGATCAGATGCGACCATCGGCATCCGGCCACGACCATCATGGCCAGCAGCACCAGCATGAAGATGCCGGTGGTGCCCAAGTCCGGCTCGAGCATGATCAGTAAACCCGTGAGAGCAGCCACTCCGAGGATCGGCAGCAGGTCGGCCGCCTTGCGCATGTCGCGGTCCCTGCGGCTCAGCTGCTGAGCCGCGAAGAGGATGAAGGCGAGTTTGGCCATCTCCGAGGGCTGCAAGCCGGGGCGGAGGAAGCGGCGGGAACCGTTGGCCATTATGCCCAGCGGCGGGATTAGGACCAGGATCAGCAGGAGCATGGCCGCTCCCATCAGCAGGGGCGCAAGTTCCATCAGCCTGCGGTAGTCTATGCGCGCCAACCCCACCATGAAAACCATGCCGACCGCCATGCAGAGGGTCTGCCTCCACAGGAACTGCAGGCCGTTGCCGTATTGCAGGGAGGAGAGGCTGGAGCTGGCGGAGTAGATCATCAACAGGCCGAAGAGGCATAAGGTCAGGGCCAGGCCGCCTATCAAAAGACTCAAGCCGTTGAGCCGCGCCGGTCTGGCCCGCTTGGCCCTGACCTCTCCGCGCCCCCTCGAATACAGCGCGGGTTCCGACGCTCGCACGGCTCCGCGCAGGGGTATGACCTTGGCGCTTTCGGGCATCCTGCGGCGGCCCGCAGCCGGGCGGGCGCCGGCCTGCCTCATCTCGCCGCGACGCGGCCCGTCGGCGCCTCTCGCTGGCGACGAGCGTTTCTTCTTCTTCTCGGCATCAGCCACGCTTCGAGCCCCGGCTCTTGACCGCCCCGCGGTGCGGGAAGGCGTTGCCGCCTCCGTTGACCGAGGCCTGGGCCTGCCCGCGCGGCCTGTCCGCGAGCGATCAGGCGTCTCCCTCACCTCCCCCGCCTTCGGCCATCTCCCGCACCAGCCGAGCGAAATGCTCACCCCTCTCGGCGTAACTTGAATAGAGGTCGAATGAGGCGCAGGCCGGCGTGAGAACCACCGCATCCCCCGGCCGAGCTATTTTGCGGGCAACCTCAACCGCCTCCTCCATGGACCCCACTGCGCGATAAGGGCTGGCCGGCTCGCGGCTTTCCAGGAGCGACCCGAGCTCGCCGGCGGCCTCTCCCATCAGCACTATCCCACGCAGGCCGCCTTTACGGTCCAGATCGACCAGCTCCTCGACGAGCCCGCCGAGATCCAGGCCCTTGTTGCGTCCACCCACGATCGCCACCAGGGGTGTGGCAAAGGAAGCGAGAGCGCGCGCTGCCGCGTCGGGGTTGGTCGCCTTGGAATCATCGTAATAAACGACGCCGTCCACCTCTCCCACCCTCTGCAGGCGGTGGGGCAGACCGCGGAAAGCGCTAAGGGCTCTTCTTATGTCCCGGGGATCCAGCCCGATCGCCAGACCCGCCGCCGTCGCCGCCAGGGCGTTCTCCAGATTGTGGCGCCCAGGAAGGGAAAGCTCCGCCGTCGGCATGACCTCCAGGAGGTCCAGGGCCATCTCCGGGCGCAGGGTGAGGCGGCTCACCACCCGCCCCCCCGACACGTACACGGCCGCCCTGGGGTCGGGTGAGATGCTGAAGCAGATGCGGCGGGAAGGGGCCTCGCGCGCCGCTTCGATGCTGCCGGGGTCGTCCAGATTGCAGACCACGCAGTCCTGCGGCCCTTGGTTGCGCACGATCATCGCCTTGCAGCGAAGGTAGTCTTCATACCCTGTATGCCAGTCATAATGATCCTCTCTCACGTTGAGTATCACCGCGACCGCCGGGGCGAAGGTCACCGTCCTCGCCAGCTGGAAGCTGGACACCTCCAGCACCAGCCAATCGTATCCCTCCTGCTCCCTCACCGCTTCCGCCAAGGGACGGCCGATGTTGCCGGCGACCAGGACCCGCAGCCCTCCCTCACGCAGCACTTCCTCGATCATGCGCACCGTGGTGGTCTTGCCGTTGGTGCCGGTGACCGCTATCACCGGGAGCCGCGCGAACCGCCAGGCCAGCTCCAGCTCGCTCCAGATGGGGATCCCCCGCCTCTCCGCCTCCACCAGCAGGGAGTGGGTATCGGGGATGCCCGGGCTCACCACCACCAGCTCCCGGCCGTCCAGCAGCTCCGGCGGCTGCGCTCCGATGATGCAGGTCGACCCGCGCGAACTCAGGCGATCCGCTTCCCTCCGCAGCCCCTCGTCGTCCGCGGAGTCGCTGACGGTGACGTCTAAGCCCATGTCGAGGAGCATGTCCGCCGCGGCCCTTCCGCTGAGGCCCAGACCCAGCACCAGCGCCCGCCTTCCCTTGCGGAGGACTCCCCCAGCCCCCTCCCCAACCGCATCCGATGCCGCATTCACGATGAACATGCCTCCCGGTCGAAAGCCACCATGATGCGCGCGGTGAGGCGCCATTCCGGGGGACTGTAGGCGCAGGGGAAGACCTCGCCGTCCGGACCGATCATGGGGACAGTGCGGTAGAGGTCGTCGGGGAAGCGCATCTTCCTGTGCCAGCCCATATGCCTTTTCCCGTTTATCCTCAGTCCAACGAGCCCACTCTTATGACCATCCGCCCTCCCGAGGTGTAGCGCAGCACCCGGGAGATGGAAACGACCCTCTCGCCGCCGGCAAGCCGGCGGGAGGGATAGACCCTGTTCCCGTCCTCTTTTCCTGCGATCCTCAACGGCACACCTCCCTCGCCCCAGACTCCGAACACGACATCCCGCTCATAACCTCCCCACATAATCGATGTAGAATATGATGAAGCCGAGGCCCACGCATATGCCCGCCACTATCCAGAAGCGCACCAAAACGGTGAACTCCGACCACCCCGAGAGCTCGAAATGGTGATGGAGCGGCGCCATGCGCAGAACCCTCCTGCGGGTGGTCTTGAAGCTCGCCACCTGAGCGATGACCGACAGCGCTTCCAGCACGAAGAGCCCCCCCAGCACCAAAAGCAGCAGCTCCGTCTTGGTGAATATGGCCACCGCCGCCAGTATCCCCCCGAGGGCGAGGGAGCCGGTGTCGCCCATGAAGATCCTGGCTGGAGGCGCGTTCCACCAGAGGAAGCCGATGCAGGATCCCATGCTCGCCCCGCAAAAAACGGCCACGTCCAGAGAACCCCGCAGATGAGGATAAATGAAGGCGTGGTTGCGGAACTGTATGAAGGATAT
This sequence comes from Candidatus Geothermincola secundus, assembly GCA_015711755.1. Lineage (GTDB taxonomy): Bacteria > Actinomycetota > Geothermincolia > Geothermincolales > Geothermincolaceae > Geothermincola_A > Geothermincola_A secundus. The sequence continues at coordinate 16,553 of JACVIY010000039.1, forward strand.
GAGGATATAGGCCGTCATCACCAAAGCGAATGACCCGCTGGCAAGCCCGTCCAGCCCGTCGGTGAGGTTGACCGCGTTGGAGGCCCCCACCACCATCAGGAAGACCAGGAGGTAATAAAAAGGGCCCAGGTCGCCGAGCACGTCCCCCACCCGGAAAAGGTATATGCGAGTGTCCACCCCGAAACAGCGGGTGGCTGTCCAGGCCAGGGCCAAAGACACCAGGAGTTGCCAGAAGAGCTTCTGCTTTCCGCTCAGCCCCCGGGAGCGCCGCTGCCTCAGCTTCATCAGGTCGTCGGTGAAGCCCAATGCGCCTAAACTGAGAGCCACGAAGCAGAGAGCCCATCCCACCCCCAGAGTTGGGGTGATGGAATTTAAAAGATAGGCCAGAACGGTGGCCAGCACGATGAGCGCGCCACCCATGGTGGGCGTGCCCTCCTTGCTCAGGTGGAACTCAGGGCCGTCCTCTCTGATGAACTGCCCGATCCCTCTAATCCTCAGCAGCCTGACCAGAAATGGCATCAAGCCGATGCAGGCGAAGAGGCTTATGAGCGTCGCCGACAGTACACGGTACAAAGCATCCTTCCTTCCCGGCTTTAACGCGGACCTTTTCCGCGGAGACGCGGGATATTCTATCCCATGGGCCGCCCACGCGGCCTCAAGCCACCAGGTCCAACAGTTTCTCCATGCCCATGAAGCGAGAGCCCTTGATCAGCACCACGTCGCCCGGCTCCATGATCGCCCTCAGGATGGCAGCGGCCTCGTCCACGCCCGCCGTGGTGAACACGCTGCCTTTGGGCAGGCCGCTCTCCCGCGCCGCGCGGGCTATGGACCGGGCTCGCCGCCCCACCGCGATGATGATGTCGATACCGCAATCCACCGCCATCCGCCCCACTTCGCGGTGCGCCTCCTCGGAGATCTCGCCCAGCTCGGCCATATCCCCCAGGACGGCAATGGCCCGGGTGGTCCGCGCCATGTCTCTCATGGCCTCCAGGGCGGCCCGCATGGACTCGGGGTTGGCGTTATAAGAGTCGTTCAGCACCGTTATCTCCCTGCCCATCCTCACCATCTCCATCCTCCATTCCGTCGCCACTGCGTTCATCAGCCCTCCTTCGATCTCATCGGGGTCCGCCCCGACGGCCTCGGCTGCGGCCGCGGCCGCCAGGGCATCGGACACCATGTGCCTTCCCGGCATACTCATCCTCACCCTGCGCACATCACCTCCCCTCAACGAAAGGACGAAGCTCACCCCCGCTCCGCCCGCCTCCGACCTGATGTCTGCCGCCCGGACCTCCGCGTGCTCCGCCGTTCCGAAGGAGATGACCGGGCAGGGGCTGAGGGCGCGCAGCTCCCGGAAAAAGGCGTCGTCGGCGTTGAGCACCGCTGTGCCCTCCGGCGGCAAGGCCCGCAGCAGCTCACCCTTGGCCCGCATCACCCCTCGCAGATCCCCGAAGGTCTTAAGATGGGCTCTTCCGATGTTGGTGATGACGCCCAAGCTCGGCTTCACCAGCCGAGCGAGCTCGCTGAGGTGGCCGGGGCCGCGGGAGCCCATCTCAACCAGGGCGAACTCGGTATCCGGCCGGAGGCGCAGCAGGGTCAGAGGCACCCCCACCTCGTTGTTATGGCTCTTGAGCGAAGCGACCACCGAATGGCGCCGGCCGAGTATGGAATGAAGGAAGTCCTTGGTGGTGGTCTTTCCGCAGGAGCCGGTTATGCCGATGGCCACACAGGCGCTGCCCTGCCGCACCAGCATAGACACCTCCTGCAGCGCCCTCAGGGTGTCGCTCACCTTTATGATCACCGCGCTCCCGGCATCCGGGAGACCCGCCAGCGAGGCGGGCATGGCGGAAAGCAGCAGTCCCGACGCCCCCTTATCCAACGCCTGCCGGAGGAAGTCATGACCGTCGTGCCTCTCTCCCTTGAGCGCCACGAACAGCTCGCCACGGCGCAGGCTGCGGGTGTCCGTGCTTATGCCCGCGGGGCGCCTGCCTGCCCGGCCCTTCCCGCGGAGAATTATGCCCGAGCACGCGCGGGCTATGTCGCCGAAGGTGGGCATGGCGCCGCTCATCCCCTCATCCCTCTGAGCAGCTCGGAAGCGACCTCACGATCGTCGAAGGGAACCGTGCGGTCGGCAAAGACCTGACCCCTCTCATGGCCTTTTCCCGCTATAAGGACCACGTCTCCCGCGGCGGCCATGCGCAGCGCCTTTCCTATGGCCTCGCGGCGGTCCTCCACCGCCTCATAGCCGGCCCTTATCGAGACCCCGCCCGCTCCGATGATCCCTTCCTCTATCTGAGAGATGATGGAGCGGGGGTCCTCGGAACGCGGGTTATCCGAGGTGATGATGACGTGGTCGGAGAGCTCCACCGAATAGCGACCCATGAGGGGGCGCTTGCCTCGGTCCCTGTCGCCGCCGCACCCGAACACGGTGATCACCCGCCCGCGGCTTATCTCACGCGCCGCTCGGATGGCCTGGGCCAGGGAGTCCGGCGTATGGGCGTAATCCACGATCACCGCGAACTCCTGACCCTCTTCCACCGACTGGAAGCGTCCGGGCACTCCCGGGCAGGCGCCGATCCCCTCGACGATAAGGTCCAGGTCCAGGCCCAACAGCAGGGCGGCAGAAGCGGCGGCCATAATGTTGTAAAGGTTGAAGGCGCCGGCCAGCGAGGTCCGCAGATCTACCGTGCGACCTCGATGAGTGAGCTCCACCCGCGAGCCCTTGAGGCCCAGTTCGAGGATCCTGCCGCGCAGATCGCCGGCCCGGTGAACGCCGTAAGTGAAGGCCTTGCCGCCCATCTCCTCCAGCAGCCGCCTCCCGTGATCGTCATCGACGTTGATCGCCGCCGAACGGACTGTTATGCGGCTCCCGGGAGGCGGGATGAAGAGGCGGCGCTTCGCCAGATAGTACCTTTCCATGCTTCCATGCCAGTCCAGGTGGTCCTGGGTGAGATTGGTGAACACCCCCGCCTCGAATTCGCATCCGTCCACCCTGTGCAGGTCCAGGGCGTGGGATGATACCTCCATGACCGCGACCTCCACCCCCGCATCCACCATACGTTTCAGCATCTCCTGGAGGTCCGGCGCCTCGGGGGTGGTGCGCTCAACGGGAAACTCCCGCTCCCCGAGGCGATAGGCGACCGTGCCCAGCAAACCGGTGCGCATCCCGGACGCCCGGCAGATGGATTCGACCAGGAAGGCGGTGGTGGTCTTTCCGTTGGTCCCGGTCACCCCCACCAACCGCAGGGCCCCGGTCGGGTGCCCGTAAAACACGTCGGCGGCCAGAGCCATGGCCGATCTGCAATCATCCACCTTGATCACGCCGATGCCTTCCGGCAGAGGGGTGGGCAGGCGGGATGGTTCCTGCACCATCAGGGCGCGGGCGCCCCGCTCCAGCGCCTCTCCCAGGAAATCGTGGCCGTCCGCCCGGAATCCGGGCACGGCCACGAAGAGGTCTCCGGGGCCGACCCGCCCGGAGTGATAGGTGATGCCTCGGACCTCCCCGTCGGCCTTTCTCAACAGCTGGGCCCCGGGCACCGACGCGGCCAGTTCCTCCAGCTTCATCTCTCCCTCACCCTGTCCTTGGTGTTGACCTTCTCCTGGCTGGGCGGCACCTTGAGCTGCTGCAGCGCGAACTCGGCCACCGCGGAGAAGCAGGGAGCGGCGCATATCCCCCCGTAGATGGTCTCCGGCTCGTCCAACGTGACCACCACCGCCAGGCGGGGGTCTTCCGATGGGGCAATGCCGGCGAAGGTGCCGATGTACGATTTCAGATAGCCCCGGCCTCTCGGATCCGGCTTCATGGCCGTTCCGGTCTTGCCGGCCACGTTATACAGCCCGGTGGCCGCCCGCGTGGCCGTTCCGTGATGCACCACCTGCTCCAGGATCCCGATGAGCGATTCGCACAGCTCCGGTTCCAGCACCGTCCGCTCCTCCCGCTCCCAGACAATCCTCTCGCCGCTGTGCGGGTCCACGGCTTCCTTGAAGAGATGCGGCCTGACCATCACCCCTCGGTTGCCCACGCAAGCGAGGATGCCGGTCAGCTGCAGGGTAGTGACGCTGATGCCCTGGCCGATAGCGAGGGTGGCGCCGGTGGTGGCGGTCCATCGTTCCGGCGGGGGGACCAGGCCGCGGGCCTCGCCGGGGAAATCTATCCCGGTGGGCTCGCCGCAGCCCACCCTCTTGAGGTAGTCGAGCTGCGCCTCCGGCTTCAGCCTTGAGGCTACCGTGATCGTGCCCAGATTGGATGAATGGGCGATGACGTCGGAGAAAGAGAGCTGGCTCGAGGGCATCTCATGGGGATCCTTGAAGGTGTAATCTCCTATTCTCAATTGGGGGGGGATGCCAACGGTGGAACCCGGGGACACCAGCCCCTCCCCCATGGCCGCAGCCGCGGTCACCACCTTCAGCACCGAACCCGGCTCGAAGGCGTCGGTGACCGGCCGGTTCCGGGCGAGGGCCGGGTCCGTCGTCGCGAACTGATTGGCATCGAACCCGGGGAAGGTGGCCATGGCCAGTATCTCCCCGCTGCGAACGTCCATGACCACCAGGTTGCCCCCTTTGGCCCCGGAAGCCTCCACCGCCGCGGCCAGTTCCGCCTCCGCCTTGTTCTGGATGTCGAGGTCCAGCGTCAGCGTTAGGTCCATGCCGTCGCGCGGCTCCTTCATCACCCTGGTCACGCCGGGGATGGGGTTCCCGACCGCGTCGCGTTCCTCCTCCGCCACGCCCCCCTCTCCCCGCAGGATATCCTCGTACTGCAACTCAATGCCCGCCAGGCCGTTGTTGTCGATCCCGACATAACCTATTAACGGCGCCGCCAGACACTCCTGGGGATAGACCCGTTTGCTCTCTTTCTCCAGACCCACCCCCGGCAGCTGCAGCTTCTCGATTGCGGAAGCGGTATCCCTGTCCAACTGCCGCCGCAGATAGACGAACCCTTTCTGGTTGCGCAGCTTCTCGGCTATCTCGCTCCGGGGGACCTTGAGCAACAGCGACAGCTGCGAGGCGGTACCGTCAACGTCCCTGACCTGATAAGGCAGCGCGTAAAGGGAATAAGCGTCGCGGGAGAAGGCCAGTATCTCCCCGTCACGGTCGAAGATCGAACCCCTCTTCGGCTGCAGCGGGGTCATCCTCTTGCGCTGGCGCTCCGCCATCTCGCGATATTGATCGGCCCTGGCTATCTGGAGGTAGGCGAGTCTGCCGGTCAAACCCCCGAAGGCGAGGAGGAGGGCCAAAGTGACCAGGGTCAGTCGATCACATGAGGACTTCCTGAACATCCCTCTCCTCCCGTTTCGCGCCTCCTTCTTCACGACCGTCCTCAGCGGCCCGTTCCTTATCGGGTCATCTCCGGGACCCTCCCTCTGCCCGAAGGGACCCTGACCCGCCGGAACGACACGGCCCTCGGCATCTCCGCCGGAGGGGCTATTCCTCCCAGTCGGCAGGCCGCGGGCCCGGACTCTCGCCGTTTTGAACCCGCTCTGGTCCCGCCGCCGATCCCGCTTCCCGGGGCCTCAACCGGACCACCAGGGAACTGCTTCCCCTGACCATACCCAGTTCGTCCTCCGCCACTTTTTC
>JACVIY010000040.1 GCA_015711755.1 Candidatus Geothermincola secundus
CATCCTGGGCATGCCCTCGTCCCCTCCGCGGGATCCGACCTCCGCCTTTCGCATCCCTAAACCTCACCGCCGCGGGAACCGCTCCTCATCTTCACGGCATCCGGAAGGGCAGCTCCAAAGAGCGACCGAGATCGTGAACGAGATCGGACATCTATCATAATTTATCGGGAACGCGCGTTGAGAAGGCCGCTTCCTTCCGGCAATTGCCCGATTCTCGCCATCTTTTCGAGGGCTGAAGCCAGCGGCGTCGGGAGACTGCGCCGGCGATGCGGCCTTGCGTCCTTCGCCATCCCCCGTTATGATTAAAGAAGTTAAATATTAATTTCTTAAATTGTTCGTTCAGCCGAGGATCACGCCCATGTCCGGACAAAATGCCTCCCGTGAAATAGAAGAACAGGTCCTCTCGGCTGCGAGGGTGATGATGGACATCCTGGCTGAATCCCTCTTGCAGGCGGGTTACGGAAATGTGTCCCTGCATCAGTTCCGCATCCTGGACATGGTGTGGGACGGAGGTGTGGGCCCCTCGGAGCTGGCCCGCCTGCTGGGCATCTCCCCGCCCGCCGTCACCGTCCTGCTGGAGCGCCTGGAGAACGAGGGGATGCTGCGGCGCAGTCCCGGCTCCCGGGACCGCAGGCGGGTCGACCTGGAGCTCACCGAGAGGGGGCGCGAGCTGGTGCGCAAGGTCAACGCCAGGCGGCGCGCCCTCGTAAACAAGGTGCTCGAGGGCATGGAGGGAAGCGAGCTGGAGAGCATGGGCAGGGGCCTGGCGGCCTTCCGGGACAGCTACAGGCGCCTTCGAAGGAAAGGGGAGTAGCCGCTTGCTCAAGGGCATCATGCCGGAAGGCCCCCATTTCCTCATGGCTATGCTGGGAGCGGCCCTGCTCCTGGGATGGGGAGCGGGCCTGCTCTGCCGCAGGCTCAAGGTGCCCATGGTGGTGGGGTATATCCTGGTCGGTGTGATCATGGGGCGCTCGGTTCTGGGCATCTTCAATACGGAGAACTTCGAGGGCCTGGTGTTCTTCTCTTATATCGCGCTGGCCTGCATCGGCTTCGACATCGGGGGCGAGCTGGTCCTGCGCAAGCTGCGGGGCCTGGGCAAGCCCATCATCTGGATATCCGCCTTGGAGGCACTGGGGGCCTTCGCCCTGGTGGCCGCGGCCATCTATCTCCACACCCGCAGGCTGTATACGGCGTTGGTTTTCGGGGCACTGGCTTCGGCCACCGCTCCCGCCGCCACCGTGGACGTGCTGCGCGAATACAAGGCCGCCGGACCCCTCACCACCACCGTTTTCGCCGTGGTGGGCATCGACGACGCCGCCGCCATAATCATCTACTCCTTCTCCATATTCTTCGCCAAGATGCTGCTGGTTCAGGGCGACGTGCGCCTTGCCGAGGTGGCGCTGAAGCCCACCGCCGAGATACTCGGGGCCCTGGTCCTGGGTTTCGCTGTCGGGGTGGCCTTCCTCTTCCTCATCCGCGACTATACCGCCCGCCGCGGCCTGCTGGTGCTCACCTGGGGAGCCATATTGGTCACCACCGGCCTAGCCAACCTTTTCGGGTTCTCCCTCATCCTCGCCAACATGGCCCTGGGCCTCACCGTGGTCAACACGACCAAGTGGCGCCGGGACGACCTCTTCGAATTGATGCGCGGAACCACACCCCCTGTCTTCGTCATATTCTTCGTCCTGGTGGGATCCCAGCTGGATGCGGGAAAATTGGCCAGCTTAGGCTGGATCGGCGTCCTCTACATCGTCTTCCGCTCGATGGGAAAACAGGCGGGGGCCTCCCTGGGCGCGGTGGTTTCCGATGCTCCCCCTCCCGTCCGTAAATACCTGGGTTTATGCCTCTTCTCTCAGGCAGGCGTGGCCATCGGCCTCTCTATCCAGACATGGCTGACGCTGGGGCAGGATAAGTACGGGGCCGCCGGGGCTGAGCTGGGCATGATGGCCGTTAGCATCATCGCCGCCACCACCCTGGTGTTCCAGTTGATAGGACCGCCCTTGACGCGCTACGCTGTCATCAAAGCGGGGGAGGCCAATGTCTGAAGGGAACCGCATGGAAAAACACAGGCCCGCCTTCTATCTCACCGGCAAGGTGGAGGACTACATGAGCGAGAGCGCAGTGACCATCGGGGAAGACACGCCCCTGGAAGAGGCCGTGGAGGCATTCGCCCGGCATCATTTTCACGGGATGCCGGTGGTAAACCGCAGGGGCGAGGTTGTCGGGATCTTGCGGGACAGCGACTTGCTCTCCATGTTCGCCCGGCGCGACCTTGCGGTCGCCGTGGCGCGCAGGGTCTCCGACATCATGTTCACCCCTCCCCTGACCATCGCCCCCCAAGACAGCGTTCAGAAGGCGTTGGAGCGCATGTTCTCCGAACAGACCCGCATCCTCGCGGTCATCGACAGGGAAAGGCGAGCGCTCGCGGTGATAACCCGCACCGACCTCATGAAGGCCATCCGCTGCAAGCAAGAGGCGGAGTGAGGCATGGGGCCCGGCGCCCTTCCGCGCAGCTTCCCCGCTTAAAGCGCCGGCCTCGTTCGTTGACAGGACCGGCCCCTCTCCGCATGGTCGGCCGCATCCGTCGCCATGGACCTTCACCCTCCCCTCAACCTCGCCGCACTTCAGCGAAACCGGGCACGTTTCGCAGCGTCAGCCCCCCAAAGCGGTCCGGCCAGCCGACCATGGCCGAGAAGAACGAACGCAGTAGGGGACGCCTGACCGCGTGCGGCAGTGGCGAGAACAGCCGGCGGGCCGCAAAGGAATATTTATATGTTGAAGATATTTTCCTGAAGAGCTCCCAGGCCCCGGCGCGGTCGTCCACCGCCAGCGCGGCGATCTTCCCCGAGACCAGGGCGGCGTGCACGCCGAAGAAAAAGAAGGGGTCCTGCATTCCGGCGAGGGATCCGGCCAGTATCTTGCCCGCGGCGAAGAGGCGGGGGTTGTCCAGCCGCCTCGCCCCCACCGCTCCCTCGAACCCGTGCCAGCCGGAGAGCCGCACCCCCAGATCGCTCTCCAGCCTCTCGGCGAAACGTCCCGGTACCTCGCGACCCAGGGGGACGCGGTCGAAGGCGAGGGCGAAGCCGATGCCGTTGGTGGCCGCGTAATAACAGTAATCGCCGGCGAAATCATCGAACCAGGCCGCCGTTACCGGCGGGCCCTCATGCCTGCCGCCGGCGGCATATCCGAACACCAGCTGGAAGGGGACCCCCAGGGCCAGGTAGGGGTGGGGATGCAGCCCAGTGGCGATGATGCTGCCGGGCGGCAACTGCGCGGCGTCCCGCTGCGATCGCAGGGTCCAGCCGAACTGGAAGCGCACTCCCTCCTCCAGAGCCACCCGGTACAGAAAACTCTCGATGGATGTTTCCCGGGGGCCCCTCTCCACCGTCTGGGTGAACTGCCTGGCGCCCTCCACCTCGTAGCGCTTCCCGTAGACGTGGAAGATGAGCCGCGAGGTGGCCTGGACCTGAGGAGGCCCCATTTTCAGCCCCAGGTAAGTTCCCATGGCCGCGATGTCCATGGGGGTGGAATCGGCGGAGGGGCGGTGTTCGGGGTCTCCCCCCACCCGTCCGTACCTCTCCAGCACCAGCACCTCGTGCTCCGCCCGGGCGCAGCATATGGCGGCGGTAAGCCCCGCCAGCCCCGCTCCGACCACCACCACCTCAGCCATACGTTACCTCCCCACGCGCGCCGGGCGCCGAAAGCATCAGCCGCAAGAGTTCATCGATCGAAGCGCCGATAAAGATTATATCCTCGCGGCTCCCGGTATCCTCGCTACTTTCGGCAGATGAGCGGAAGATAAACCTCATGATCCCGCTCATTCAGCCAGCCCTTTCTCGCCATTCAAGCCTAAGGGGATGCTGCAATCCACCACTATGTCCCAACCGCCGGACGGGGTTGACCAAAAGGGTCAATATTATTAACCGATTCGCCGATAAAACAATACCAAGGTTTTGGGAATATATCGTCTTCAGAATGCGTCCGTTACCGCGATCTTGAGAGGGGTTTCCGATAATTGGAAGTCACCGCTTATGATTTGGCGTTGAACATAGGTATTGAGCTGGCCATCGCCGTCCTGGCGGTGATAACCATACGCGCCCGTCCCCGCAGCCACCTGAACAGGGGCTTCCTTTTTTTTCTGCTCATCTTCCTCCTCTGGGCGCCCGTGATGCTGGTGAAATCGTTCCTCTTCACCGGGGCTCCCCGATACCTTTATATTATCTACCGCTGGTCGCTCTCTATCGCCGCCGTGGGGCTGGGGGTCTTCGCTCTTTTCTCCATCTCCCTGCGCCGGGGCAGGCCCCCTTCCCGCCGGCTATCCCTTTCCCTGATCCTGCCTTCACTGACCCTTTTCTGCGCGGGCCTTCTGTCTCCCTGGGTTATCGAGGGCGCGCGGCCGGAGGGAAAGACCGTATATGTGGCCACCGGCCCTCTCTACCCGCTGATGATCGCCTCCCTCGCTTTTTTCAGCTCCGTCAGCTTCCTGGCGTTGGCGGCGGCGGCCAGGGATTCGGGCGGCTACGCCAGGGTGAGGAACCTCAACTTCCTGTTGGGGTTCCTCCTGTTCACCCTGCCGGTCGCGGTATCCGGGGCCATCTTCCACCTCAGGGGAAACCTCGACCCCACGGGGGCAAGCTACTATGCCGTTTCCCTGCTCCTCCCGCTGGCTCTCTTCGCTTACGCCATGCTGCGTTACCGCCAACTGGACATAAGGATAGCGGCTTCCAGGGCCACCGCATATCTGCTGGCCGTGCTGGTGTTCGGCCTTCCCGCCGCGGCCTCGGTGCTGCTCCTGCATGCGCTGGGGGCATCCACCCCCGTGCGTTATGCTTTGTACCTGGCCGTTCTGGCCCTCACCGTGCTAGTGGCTCCGCCGGTGCTGGAAGCGGCGGAGAGGTATGCCTCCCGCCTTTTCCTCATGGGGATATACGACCCCCGGACCTTGCTGGCCCGGCTCTCCTCCCTTCTCTCCTCCTCTCAAAGCCTGGATGAGGGGGTGAAGCGCGGCGCCGCCTTAATGGCCGCGGCCATGGGCTTGCGAGAGCTGCGCCTGGCCCTGCATCCGTCTCTTTCCGGCCCCTATGCGGGGAGGTCGCTGGGAACGCGCATGGAGGATGACGGCTCGATGTGCCCGCTTGATGAGCCGAACACCGCCCTGCGCTTCCTCGACCCCTGGAGCGGGCCGTTGTTCCCCGCGGACCCTGGGCCTGAGGAGAAAGTGGGCCGCGGGCTCGTGAAAAGCAAGGCGCTGCGGGAGTTGAGGGAAGCGGGTCTGGAGGCAGCCCTTCCGGTGATCGGCGGAGGGGGACTGGTGGGGATGCTCCTGGCCGGAAGCAAGTCAGCGAGGAGGGGCAATCGGGGAAGAAGAGGAGCCGCGGCCGGGGGCCTCACCCCCATGGACTACGACACCCTTCAGGGGTTCGCCGAGATCCTGGCTCCCTTCGTGGAGAACCGACTCCTTTCCTTCTATCTGCAAGAGAGGGTGGATGATCTGGCCCGCATCAACGAGATGCTGCGGGAGGAAGAGAGAAAGCGCTCCGATCTGGCCGATTCCACCTACCGTTCGCTGCTGGGGCCGCTGGCCCAGATGAGGTCGGCGGCCGATCTGCTGAAAGACCGTGCGCTGCTGCGGGAAGGAGAGAAGCGAAGAGAGGCGCTCGAGAGCATGCTGCAAGCCGCGGATGAGCTCAATCGCGGGGTATCCCGCACGGTCAAGTGGCTCATAAAGCCCCAAGAGGGAGAGAAAGCATGCGCCGAAGCAGTTGCGGCGGGTGAAGAACGCGTTCTTTTCGAACTGCGGGACGTCTTGTCAGAAGCGATCGAGTTCTTCTCTCCCGAATGCGTCGAGCGTATAACGCCGTCCATCGACGGTCGCATCCTTCTGAACCATGATCGGACGCGCTTCCGCGACGCGCTGGCCCTTCTGGTCGAATGCTGCTTGAGGGAAGCCGGAGAGGGGGGTGGAGCGGTCATCGACTGCGTCACCCGAGGGCGTTCCGGTCGCATGGAGATCCGCTGTCGGAAGGGAAAAGGGGATCCGCTTCCCTGCATGCGCGTTTTCAGCCCCCTATCCTTGTTGGCACAGGAAGCCAGAGGCAGGGGCGAGGAAAGGGAGGCGGTGGCGGGCATGGCCGCCTCCCTTATGGATAGCGAAGTCTGGTTGTTCGACGAGGGAGGAGAGAGCTGGGGCTTCATGACGGATCTGCCGATCGGTGATATCGGGGAGAGGGGCGCGGCATGATCGTGTTCCTGTTCGCGTTGCTCGTTTCGGCCATCCTTCTTTTCCTGGCAGGCCTGGTGATCGCCGCGAGCAAGAAGAGGCCCGCCAACCTATGGCTCGCCGCGTTCTTGGCCTGCGCGGCGGGCTGGCTCCCGGCCTCGGTAACCTACACGCTCTACTCCGACCCTCCTGAGTCCATATTGCTTCTCACTTATAAGATCACTTACACCCTGGACTTGCTGGCCCTATCCGTCCTGCTCTTCTTCGGATACTCCCTGCTTAGCGAGGGGAAGCCTCCCAAGGCGATGCTGTTCCCGGTGTTCATCGCAGACGCCATTCTCGCGGCCGCCTCCTGGTCCGGGCTGCTAATCGGAGGGGTCTCCATGCATCAGACCGAATGGCGCTTGAAGCTGAAGCCGCTCTATATCGTTTTTATTATTTGGTCGGCCGCTAAATTCGCCGCCTTCCTGGCCACGCTCTTCCGCCTGAGGAGCACCTCTCGAGGCATCGAGCGGTCCCGGATCAACGTGATCTTATGGGGGTTCGCGGCGCCCCTAACCGCCATATTCGCGGGATTCGGCATCTACCCGCTTATCACCGGACGGGATTTTCCCGGGGACTGGATGAGTTTCACGGTCATCGTCCCTGCTGCTGCCTCGACCTACGCCGTCCTCAGATACCGTTTGCTGGACCCGCGGCTGGCGGCGCAGCGCATCGTCTCCTGGCTGCTGGCCGTGGGCCTGGTTACCGGGCCGTCCCTGGGGCTCATCCTGCTGCTGCGCTGGGCCGCGGGCCCGGAATCCGTGGAAGCTCAGGCCCACTTGGCCCTCTCCCTGTTGGTGCTGACGGTGCTGCTGGCTCCCCTTATCTATCGGCTGACCGACAGGGCTGCCACCCTCTTCCTCTTCGCCGGGCTTTACCGGCCGGAAGATCTGCTCGACCGCATCACTCGCCAACTGGACGACACCATCGAAGCGGGACGGGGCCTAAGGTCGGCGCTGGAAACGGCCTGCCGAGAGATGGGGCTGGAGAAGCTGCTCTTCGTCCTGCCCGGCGAGGGCGGCGACGCGCGCCTGCTCGGATGCCGCTATGACCGGGTGTCGGGATATGTGCAGGTGGACGAGGCGGCCCCGCCGGAGGGAGAACTGCGCCTGCCTCACGCCACACCGCTCCTACTGGGGGAGGAAAGCGTAAAAGGCCCCGGAGGATCCGTTCGCGAGCCCTGGGAGGAGATGGAGAGGAAGGGGGTCTGCGCGCTGCTGCCCTCGATCTCCCCTTCCGGTTGGATGGGCAATCTGCTGGCCGGCTGCCGGATGGGAGGGGCGCGATTGCGGGCCGTCGATCTGGACTTTTTGGAGCAGCTGGCCGGGGCCCTGGCCATATTCGCGGAGACCAGGACGCTCTCCACGCGCCTTATCCGCAGACTGGAGGTGCTGCGTTCATCCGCGCGGGAGCTGGCCGGGAAGATGCGGCTGCGCCGCGACGCCGCGGTCATCGTCTCGCATGAGCTGCGCACCCCCCTCACCTCGGTGGTGGGGTTCTCCCATCTCCTCAAGGAGAGCTACGACAAACTGGACCGGTGGACCGTGGCCGAGTGCGTCGATTCCGTCGAGGAGAACGTAAGCCGCCTGGAGCGGATCATGTCCACCCTGGAGGAGGTCAGCCGGCTTCGGGAGGGCCGGGTGGTCCTGCGCATGGAGACGGTGGGTCTGGAGGAGATCTTCCTGCGCGTGCGCCTGCTCCTGAACCCCGTGGAGAACGGCAGGGTGGATTACCGCTTACCAGAGGAGAGCGCGTTGACGATAACCGACCCTTACCTCGTCCTGCTGATACTGCGCAATCTCCTCTCCAACGCCCTGCGCTTCAGCCCCCCTGAAAGCAAGGTGGTCCTCGAAGCCTCAACCGCAGCGGACCGAGCGGAGTTCAGAGTGATCGACCGGGGACCGGGCATCCGTCCGGAATTGCTGAAGGAGGTCTTCCAGCCCTTCACCCGCCTGGAGGACGTGGACAAGCATCAGGCGGGGACGGGTCTGGGGCTGTATGCGGCGCGTATGGCCGCGGAGATGCTCGGGACCAGCATCGAGGTCTTGACGGAACCGGGTAAGGGCAGCACCTTTTACTTCGCCCTTCCCCGCGCGCAGGGGCACCGGGACTGACCGCTCGAAGCGCGGCCATTCTTAAAACCCGATGGTCGCCTTGGCATCGAGAGGCGGCGCTTGACCGCCTGCCCGGTCCTTTGTGATATTTTGTGATATTTTGTGATATCGGTGTCTGACGCCTGTCCGCGATGAGGGAGGAAGGGATGCGTCTTTTCGTCACCGGGATCAGCGGTTACCTGGGAAGTTTGCTGCTCAGATCGTTGGACCAAGCCGATTTCGTCAATGAGGTGGTGGGCCTGGATGTCAAGGAGCCGCCGCTTCAGCCCGAAAAGCTGGAATTCCGCCGCGGCGACGTGCGCGATCCCGGGGTCGTCCGGCACATGAGAGGATGCGACGCCGTGCTGCACATGGCCTTCGTCCTGGATGAGATGAGGGACAAGGAGTTGACCGACGACATCAACATCAACGGATCCCGCAACGTCTTCGACCGCGCGGTGGAAGCGGGAGTGCCCTGGATCGTCTTCCTCTCCAGCATGGCCGCGTTCGCCGGCTACCCCGACAATCCCTTTCCCATCATGGACGACGATTACCCCCGGGGCCATCGGGGCATCTATTACTCATACGCCAAGGCGGAGATGGAGCATTATCTGCGCTACTTGAGGGAACTCCACCCTCGACTCCGGGTGACGGTGCTGCGGCCCTGCGTCATCGCCGGACCCAATATCGACAACACCGTGGTGAAGCTGTTCTCTCAGCCCTTCGCGGTGCGTCCGGGCGGCTGCGACCCCGAGACCCAACTCATCACCGAGGAGGACCTGGTGAGCGCGATACTGCTGGTGTTGGAGAAGGGCGCGGTGGGCAATTACAACATCACCAGCGACGACTGGGTGAGGATGAGCGATCTCATGCGCGAGCGGGGTCTGCGGGCCCCGGCGGTGCCCCTGCGCCCGCTGTGCACCCTGGCGGACATCTCCTTTCGCCTGGGAGTCTCCCCCATCTCCTCACACTGGATACGCATGCTCGCATATCATCTGGTGGGAAGCAACCAGAAGATCAAGCGGGAACTGGGATGGAGGCCAAGAAAGACCACCATGCAGATATTCCGGGAGACTTTTTTATCCGCCCCCGCCGCGGACTGACCCCCATTCACACAGATTCCCCCGCCGCCATAAAGCGGCCCGCCGGCCGCCGCTCCTCACGCGCCGCGCGGAAGCGCTCCCGGAGCCGCCCTCAGTCGGAGGCGGTCACCGTGAACTCCAGCGTGGAGGGGTCCAGCTCCCTCCACTCCGCCTCGGCCCTTCGTCCCTCTCCCAGCTCATACATGGCGCAGAGCAGGCCCGCCAGCAGGTGCTCCTGGAAGGGGTTCTCGATGACCACCCTGAGGGTCCCGTCGATGGTGTCGTAGTCCACGGGGTTGCCCTGCCCCCGCAGGGCCAGGGTGTCCAGCACGGCGATATAGAAGGTGTCGCGGTCAACCTCCTCCCCCACCTCGCCCCCGGCCAAAAACTCCTGGCGCAGGTGATGCAGGGAAAAGTCGCGCTGGGCCTCGATGATGATGGGGTAGATGTCCTCGCCCAGCTCCTTGGCCAGTTCGCGGAACACCACCACGGGGGTGTAGGCATCCAGGAAGACCATGCGCACCTTGCGGCGGGTGTCCATGATGATACCTTCGTCCGCATGCCATTCCAGGCTGAGCAGTTGGGGCACCCCGCAGCCGGGGCAGCGTGGATAGGAGCGCTTTCCCGGCTTGGGCGGAGGGGTATCGAAAGTGAGCCGCTTGGCGATCTCCGGGCGAGACGGCTCGGGCCGTATGGAGATGACGTCGTCGTCGCCAAGGCGGTACCACTGATGACTGTAAGGGCTCCTTTCCAATGCCTCGAAGGCCCCCACGACGATGGCCGCCATCAGCTCCCGGTTAAAGGGGTTGCGCACGATGGCCTCCCCCAACCATCCCGGCTTGTAAACGACCGTCTTCGCGTAACTCTGCCCAGTCCATACCGCCAGACGGCAGAACATGTTCACGGTGAAGCGTTTGCTGAAGGTGGTCCAGCGAGCGGAAGCCAAAGGCCCCCAGAGGTTGTCGTTGATGGTATGAATGGAAGCGTTGCGCTGCGCCTCGAAGACTATATGCAGGATGGGCAGCCCGAGCTCCCTCTCGATGCGGTCAAAGACCTCGGTGAGGAAATCCCCCTCGATGAGCACCACGCGGAAGTTGCGGTTGAAGAGCTGGGTGATGGTCCCGTTGTCGTTGAAGCGGATCACCTTGGCCAATACCCAGGAAAAACCGCACTTCCTGCATTTCTTTATCCTCATCTCGCCTCCTCCCCTAAAAGGCGCAGCCGGACCCGATAAACCATGATATCATGCATCGGGTTCGGGCAATGGTCCCCCCGCTCCGCCGCCAACGCCCTCTCCGCCACCCGCCTGTCCCCATCCCGCCGGACCCTGCCCTTCATGGAGGATCGAAACGACCCGGCCGGCGGTCCAGGCGCAGATGCCCGAACAGCGCCGGCGGTGCTCTTCCCTGGAATAGTCGAGGCCGTTGATGCTCAGGCAGTCCAGGTGGCCGTGGCGCCTCCGGAACGGCTCCAGGAGCTTCCCCGCCATCTCGTAGGCCTTACCGCGTGGCTCCTGCGGAAGGACGGTTCCGCCGCTCATGCTCAGCCAGAGCACCCCCGCCACCAGGGCTCCGCAGGCCTCGCCACTCCTGGCCAGCCCGCCGCCCAGCCCGGTCACCATACGCACCAACGGCTCCACCTCGATGCCCTCGGCGTATCCCAAGGCCTCCAGCACCGATTGGGCGCAGTTGTAGCCGGAGAGGTAATTCAGGCGGGCCCTCTCCTCCGCTATCCTCTTCTTTCCTTCGGATGTTCCTTCGAAGCCACCGTCTATCCCCATGATCCCACGGCCCCTTCCTCAGAACAATCCCAGCTGACGGGCCTCCCCCGGAGCCGCCTCCTCGCCCGCCTCCACCCCGCTCTCGGAGAAGAGCGGCTCCTGGCCCCCGCAACCCGAGGAGCTCGCCTCGGCCTCTCCCCCTCCCCCGCCCAGATCCTCCTCAAGGTATCCTCTGAGCAGTTGGAAGTCCTCGATAAGGATGCTCTTCAGCGGCGGCTTGTGCAGGGCCGCCGCCGGGTGGAAGAGGGGGACGAACACCCGATCCCCCCGCCGGAAGCGCCTGCCGTGCAGGGCGGTTATCCCCGCGGTGGTCTGCAATAAGGTGCGGGTGGCAAAATTGCCCAGGGTGCAGATGATGCGCGGCGCTATCAGCTCCACTTGCTTGAAGAGGAACGGTGTACAGGCCTCCAGTTCCTCGGGCAGGGGGTCGCGGTTGCCGGGAGGGCGGCACTTGACGCAGTTGGCGATGTAGACCTGTTCGCGGCGCAGGCCTATGGAGGCCAGCAGCTGGTCCAGAAACTGCCCGGCCTGTCCCACGAAGGGCTCCCCCTGCTTGTCCTCATAAAAACCGGGGCCTTCCCCCACGAACATGACCCGGGCGAAAGGATCCCCGGTCCCGAAGACAAGATTGGTCCTTCCCCTACCCAAGCCGCATCGCAAGCACCCCTTCAGGAAACGCTCGAGCTCCTCCAGGCTCCGCGCCTCCTGCCAGGAAAGCCCGCTCCCTCCCTCCTGCAAAGCGGCCCCCTCAGTGGCTGCAGGACGAGCAACTGGTGGCGGTGCAGCTGCTGCAGGAAGAGCCGCCCGCTGAGGAGCGGAAATCCCCCCCGGAGGCGGATCCGCTCTTGAAGCCGAAGGTGGAGAAGAGTTTCTTCAGATCGGAGCAGCCGCATTTCGGGCAGGCCCGCGCCCCATCCGAGGTGTTGCGGGCGAAGTGCTCGAACTCGGCGCCGCAACCGCCGCATCGGTACTCATAAAAGGGCATGTCCTTCGCCTCCTTCGTTCATTTTCCCGGTGATAATGATACCCGGCGGCGACGGCGCGGCGCAATCGCCTGCGTCATACTTCGGAAAGAAAGGAGGCGTTCCTCGAAAAGCCCGACTCGGCCGTCAAGCGCGTAGTCGGCGCGGCATCAGCTTGAGCAGCTCGAACCCCAGCACGCTCAGCAGCCCCGCACCGGCGCACAGAGAAAGGTGCCGCAGCCCGAGGGGGGAGAAGCGGAATGCGGAACGCATAGGAGGCAGGAAAAGGGCCAGGGCCAGGAAGGCCAGGGTGCCGCCGGTCACCCACCACAGCGAGGCATTGCCGCCCCGCAGACCGGCTAGGGCGCCCTTCCGCCGCGAGCGGTTGCTGAACATCAGGGCGAGGATGGCGAAGACAAGCGCGGTGAAGCAGACCGTCCTCGCTTCCTCCATGCTGCCTCCCAGCCAGCGGGACAGACCGTAAGCGAACCCCACCATAACGGCAGCGTTGAGGCCCTGCATCAGGGCCAGCGCGAGTGCCCTCGCCCCGAAGAACGACTCCCCGGCGGGACGGGGAGGTCGGCGCATGATGTCTCCCTCCTCCGGCTCAGCCTCGAAGACCACCGAGCAGGCGGGATCGATCACCAGCTCGAGAAAAGCGATGTGAGCAGGCAGGAGAACCAGTTCCTGCCGAAAGAGAACCGGGATCAAAGCCAATCCGGCGATGGGGATATGCACCGCCACGATGTAGGTCATGGCCTTGCGGAGGTTGTCGAAGATGCGCCTGCCCATGCGCACGGCGTCGCGGATGGAGGAGAAGTCGTCGTCCAGCAAGACCAGGTCGGCCGCCTCGCGGGCCACATCGGTACCCCTGGCCCCCATGGCTATGCCGATGTGCGCCGCTTTGAGAGCGGGGGCATCGTTGACACCGTCGCCGGTCATGGCCACTACCTCGCCCCTCTCCCGTAGCAGTCTTACCAAGCGCAGCTTTTGGACAGGGGCCATGCGGGCATACACGTTAACCCTGCCCACCAGCCCGCGCACTCCATCGTCATCCATCGCCTCCAGCGCAGGCCCGGCCACGACCTCTTCCGCCCCGTCCAAACCGGCCTTACGGGCCACCTCCGCCGCGGTCCCCGGGTAATCTCCGGTGATCATGACCACCCGGATGCCCGCCTCCCCGCATTCCGCCACCGCTGCGGCCACCCCGGGGCGCACCGGGTCCTCCAACCCCAACAGCCCCAAGAACTCGAAATTGAAGTCGTGATGGTCCCCGGGGAGGAGGGATCCGGGGAAAGCGGAAGCGGCCACTCCCAGCACTCTCAGCCCCTCCTCGGCCATGCTGGACACATGCACCGACAGCACCTGACGCTCCTCCTCGCTGAAGTGACACAGGTCGGCCACGGCTTCCGGCGCGCCCTTTGCCGCGATGACATATGCTCCTCCATCCGGCGATCTCCACACATGGGATAGAGCCAGCAATTCCGGCTGCAGGGGATATTCCCTCTCCAGCATCCAATCACCGTGCAGATGCTCGGTGCGCGAAAGGCGGGAATCGCCCAGTTCCAGCAGCGCTCTTTCCACCGGGTCGGCGGTCTCCCGTCGGCAGGCCAGCACGGCGAACTCGACCAAGCGGTGAAAACTCTCTGGAAGCGCCCCGTCTTTCTCCGCTTCTGTACCGGAACCGGCAGGGCCGCCGCGGTCATCCCCCAAATCAAGGTAGTGTCCCTCAGCGAACAGGAGCCTGGCCCTCAGGCGGTTCAGGGTGAGGGTCCCTGTTTTGTCCACGCAGAGAACCGTGGCCGAGCCCAGCGTCTCCACCGCAGCCGCTCTCCGCACCAGGACATTGTGGCGGGACATGCGCCAGGCCCCCAGGGCCAGGAACACCGCCAGCACCACCGGGAACTCCTCGGGGAGCATGGCCATGGAGAGGGCTATGCCCACCAGCATACCTTTGAGCCAGGGGTTGTCATCGCCGCCGTGCGTCAGCGCATAGGCCACCGCCACCGCGGCGCAGAAGAATAGGGCGGCCAGGGCCATCCGCCTCACCAGCCGTCCCATCTCCCTCTGCAGAGGGGTGCGCTCCGGCTCCAGCCCCTGCAGCGAACAGCCGATGCGTCCCATCTCCGTGCGCGGCCCCGTGGCCAGCACCTCGGCGACACCGTGCCCCCGCACCACCAGCGTCCCGGAAAAAACGAAGGGCTGCCCCTCCCCTCCCGGCCTCCCCATTTCCTGGGGGAAGGCGGCGCAGGGCCCCTTGCGCACCGGCACGGACTCCCCGGTGAGCAGGGATTCGTCCACGAAGAGATGGGAGCATTCCAGAAGAGCGGCATCGGCGGGGACGCGGTCGCCCTCTTCCAGCAACAGCAGATCGCCCCTGACCACATCCCTGCCGGCTATGCGGATGACCCGGCCGTCCCTGATGACCTGCGCTCGCGGGCTGGAGAGGTCGCGCAGGGCCTGCAGGGCCCTCTCGGTCCGGCGCTCCTGGAAAAAAGCGATGCCCGTGATGGCTGCGACGAAGGCCAGCAGCACCAGGGCCTCCCGCCTCTCGCCCAACAGCAGGTAGAGACCTCCCGCTCCCAGCAGCAGTAGGAGCATGGGTTCGCTGAGCACCCGCAGGGCGGTCTCCAGCACCTGCCGCCCCCTGGTGGACCTCAGCTCGTTGGGCCCCTCCTCCCGCAGGCGCCTCTCCGCTTCCTGCCGGCTAAGGCCGAGATAGGGGGCCGCCGGGTTCCCGGCTCCTCTCCCCTCCCGGACCTCCGCGCCCCTGCCTTCCGGCTGCCCGGCATCCTTCCGTCCCCTGTATGTGCTCCCGCCCATAGCTGTCTCCCTCGGTCGCATATCCGGCGGAGGTCATTTGATTATATCCCCAACCGATGGGTTAGCGGTGCGGGTCAAGCTCTCTCTCCCTCCGGAAAAATCCCTTGAAAAACCCCCTTGATTTACGCCGCAAGTTGCACTATCATAACTTCTTGCTGGCACTCTTATCATAAGAGTGCTAACACTCTAAGGGATCAATTGCTATCAGACCGGCAGAAGGTCTGCTACCGTCCGCCGGATTCAGGAGAACGCGAGGAAGAGGCAGGAAGAGAGGTCGAGAGAGAAGGAGGGATGCGAGATGAAGTTGAGGCCTCTGGGAGACCGGGTCATCGTCAAGCCCGGCGAGGGGGAGGAGCGCACCCCCAGCGGACTGGTCATCCCCGACACCGCCAAGGAGAAGCCCCAGGAGGGAGAGGTGCTGGCGGTGGGCCCGGGGCGTTGGGAGGAGGGCAAGTATGTCCCCCTGGACGTCAAGGTGGGCGACAAGATCATCTACTCCAAGTACGGCGGGACCGAGGTCAAGATCGAGGGCGAGGAATACCTCATCCTCAGCGAGAGGGACATCCTGGCCGTAGTGGAGTCCTGAGAGCGAGGGCAGGCGCGGATAAAACCTTAAAGGAGGTCGAGCAATGGCAAAGGAGATACGCTTTGACGAGGAGGCGCGGCGTCTGCTGGAGCAGGGCGTGAACAAGCTGGCCGACGCGGTCAAGGTGACCCTGGGGCCCAAGGGCCGCAACGTCGTGCTGGAGAAGAAGTTCGGCGCCCCCACCATCACCAACGACGGCGTGACCATCGCCCGGGAGATCGAGGTGGAAGACGTCTACGAGAACTGCGGCGTTCAGCTGGCCAAGGAAGTGGCCACCAAGACCAACGACGTCGCCGGCGACGGGACCACCACCGCCACCGTGCTGGCCCAGGCCATGGTGCGCGAGGGCATGCGCAACGTGGCGGCGGGCGCCAACCCCATGCTGCTGAAGCGGGGCATGGAGAAGGCCGTGGACATGGTGGTGGATTACATCAAGGGAGCGGCCAAGGAAGTGGAGACCAAGGAGGAGATCGCCCGAGTGGCGGCCATCTCCGCCGACAACGAGGAAGTGGGCCAGATCATCGCCGACGCCATGGAGAAGGTGGGCAAGGACGGCGTCATCACCGTGGAAGAGTCTCAGACCTTCGGCATCTCCTTCGAGGTGGTGGAGGGCCTGCAGTTCGACAAGGGCTACCTCTCCCCCTACATGGTCACCGACGCCGAGCGCATGGAGGCGGTGCTGGACGAGCCCCTCATCCTCATCGCCAACCAGAAGATCAGCTCGGTGGCCGACCTGCTCCCGGTCCTGGAGAAGGTCATGCAGGCCGGCAAGCCGCTGCTGGTCATCGCCGAGGACGTCGAGGGCGAGGCCCTGGCCACCCTGGTGGTCAACAAGATCCGCGGCACCTTCCAGTCGGTTGCGGTGAAAGCGCCCGGGTTCGGCGACCGCCGCAAGGCCATGCTGCAGGACATCGCCATCGTCACCGGCGGCCAGGTGGTCAGCGAGGAGCTGGGCATCAAGCTGGAGAACACCACCCTGGACATGCTGGGGCGCGCCCGCCAGGTCAAGGTGACCAAGGAGGACACCATCATCGTGGAGGGCGCCGGCTCGCCCGATGCCATCAAGGGCCGCATCAACCAGATCAAGGGCGAGATCGAGCGCTCTGATTCCGATTTCGACCGCGAGAAGCTGCAGGAGCGGCTGGCCAAGCTCTCCGGCGGCGTGGCGGTGATCAAGGTGGGAGCCGCCACCGAGGTGGAGCTGAAGGAGAAGAAGCACCGCATCGAGGACGCTCTCTCCGCCACCAAGGCCGCGGTCGAGGAGGGCATCGTGGCCGGCGGCGGCGTGGTGCTGGTCAACGCCATCCCCTCCATCAACACCGATGACATGGACGGCGACATCAAGACCGGAGCGGAGATAGTCAAGCGGGCCCTGGAGGAGCCGCTGCGTCAGATAGCCACCAACGCCGGGGCGGAGGGCTCCGTGGTGGTGGAGAAGGTCAAGGGCCTGGAGAAGGGCGTGGGCTTCAATGCCCTCAACGGCGAATATGTCGACATGGTCAAGGAGGGCATCATCGACCCCGCCAAGGTGACCCGCTCCGCCCTGCAGAACGCAGCCTCCATCGCCGGCCTCATCCTCACCACCGAGGCGGTAGTGGCGGAGATCCCCGAGAAGGAGCAGGGGCCGGGCATGGGCGGCATGCCCCCCGGGATGATGTAATACCTGCTTCACCGCTCTCTCGCGGGATTTTTGAGGCGGCCCCGGCGGGCCGCCTCCCCTTTTCCCGCGGGCAGCCGAGCACGGCCCGGCACGAGTTTTTTCGAGGACGGGTCGGGAGGCCCTCTGGGAACCCCGCACGGGGTCGATACCGATCGGGCCCGCTGCCCTCACAGGTAGTGGGGCAGGTGTTCCCGGTAGTAGTCAAGGGTGCGCCGCAAGGCCTCACGCAGGGAAATGCGGGGCTCCCATCCCAGCGTTTCCTTTATGAGGGTGAAATCAGCGTAGAAGTCGCCGATGTCGATGCGCTTGCGGTCGGAGGGAAACTCCTTCACCAGGTACTCGCCTTCCCCGTTCAGCTCCACCAGCAAGTCGGCCAATTCATGGAGGGTCACCGTCTCCCGCCCCCCCAGATTGAACACGCGGCCGTCAGCGTTGCCGTCCGAGGCCAGCAGAAGAAAAGCGTCGATGACGTCATCCACGTAGGTGAAGTCCCGCAGTTGATCGCCGTCCCATACCTCGAAGGGCTTGCCCTCCAGCAGGAGCTTTATCCACACCCCCAGGAAGGTCTGTCGGGCATCCTTAACCCGCATGCGCGGGCCGATGGTGTTGGTCAGCCGCAAGATGGAGCAGCGGATGCCGTATACGTCGTGATAGAGAAGATGGAAGCGCTCCCCCGCCAACTTGTTGACCCCGTTGATGTCCACCGGGTTAAGGGGATGACTCTCGTCCACCGGGAGATACTGCGGCCTCCCATAGATCTGGCGGGTGGAAGCGAACAGTATCTTTATGGAGGGATTGGACTTGCGGCAGGCCTCCAGGATGTGCAGCTGGGCCACCGAGTTTATCTCTATATCCGTGTAGGGGTCGGTCATGGAGTCCATGTGGGAGGTCTGCCCGGCCAGATTGAAAAGATAGGATTTGCCTTTTACCAGATATTTGAGGGAGTGCTCGTCGCGAACGTCGGATATGTTCACCTGCACCCGATCGCGGATGTCGCGGATGTTGTAGAGGTTGCCGCCGTATTCGGGGATGAGCGAATCGACCAGCAGGACCTCGGCTCCCAGCTCCACCAGGCGACGGGCCAAGTTGGAGCCGATGAAACCCAGGCCCCCGGTGATGAGGACCCTCTCTCCACGAAAGACTTCCGCAAAGTCGCCGGGCATGTGGTTATTCTCTCATATGCCGCGCATCGACGTACAGTGGACCGCTATATTTTCAAAGGTGCCGTTTAGGAACGGTCTTGTTCGTGACCAACCGTCCCTTGCGCGGGTACGCTCCGTTTCGCGGACATGGAAGGGCGGCCTCCGACAATGAGGCCGCCCTTATGCGTCATTCAAGAATGTGAGCTATATGACCGCTCACACCCTCTCGATCACAGTGGTAGCACCCTGGCCGCCGCCGCCGCACATGGTGGCCAAGCCGTATTTGCCGCCGGTCTCCTGGAGGATGCGGGCCAGGGTTCCGGTGATGCGGGGCCCGGAGCAGGCCAGGGGATGGCCGATGGCCACGGCTCCGCCCTTGATGTTCACCCTCTCCGGATCGATGCCCAGCTTCTCTATGGCGTAGAGAGGAACGACGCTGAAGGCCTCGTTTATCTCCCAGGCGTCTATCTCGTCGACCTTCAGGCCCACCTGCTTGAGGGCCTTCTCCGAGGCAGGCACCGGTCCCGCGCCCATTACGCTGGGCTCCACGCCCGCCACGGCCATGCCGATGATGCGGGCCAGCGGCTTCAGCCCCATGGATGCGGCCTTCTCCTTGCTCATGACCAGCACGGCCACCGCCCCGGCATTGAGCGGCGAGGAATTGCCGGCGGTGATCACGCCGTCCTCCTTGAAGGCCGGCTTCAGCTGGGAGAGCCCCTCCATATCGGTATCCGGGCGGATGGAGAGGTCGTATCTGACCGTCTTCTTCTCCCCGTTCTCATCCTCGACTTCCACCGGCACGATCTCCCCGTCGAAGTAGCCCTCCTCGACGGCCTTGGCCGCCTTTTTATGGCTGCCCATGGACCAGCGGTCCATGTCCTCGCGGGTGCATTTGGACATGGTGAACAGCTTCTCGGCGGTGAGTCCCATGCTCATGGCCGTCTGCATGTCCCGCTCCTTCAGGCGCTCGTCGGTGAAGAAGCGGGGGTTGGCCATGAGAAGGTCGGGGTTATAGCGAGGATCCAGGGCCACGTGGGTCATGTGCTCCATGCCGCAGGCCAGGGCGGTATCCGCCAGGTCCAGCATTATCTCCATGGTCACCTGATGCAGGGCGGACATGCCCGAGCAGCACACCCTCTCGGTCCCCTGGGCCGGCACGCTCACCGGCAGCCCCGCCAGCAGGTTGATGGTGCGCCCTCCCATAAGGTAGTTCTCCTTCATCTGCAGGGCGCAGCCGGTGATCACATCGCCGATCTCCTCCGGCTTGACCTTGTTCTTCTCGATAATCCTCTCCACCAACATGGCGCAGAGGTCGTCCATCCTCAGCTTGTTGTAGGCGTCCCTTTCCGGCTGCCCCGGCCGCGAGCGGGAGAAGGGCACCCGCAGCATATCCACGATCACGACTTCGGTCATCGGCTACCTCCTTACCTCGTGCTTTTCCCGTCTTTTTTCGCTCACCGCTTTAAATGCGCGCAAACGCAGGGAACAAGTTATCAGAAAGGCCGCGCTCGAACAAGTTTCCCAGACATTGGGGTCAGGCCTCGTTTTCATGTCCGGGGCACCCGCGCACACGCGGCTCCGGGGCCGCGCGAAAAAAGTTGAAGGTTTGGACCTGGCCCCAAGTTGAAGGTTGTCAGTAGACGCCGAGTTCGCGCAGCCGCTCCTCGCCCAGGCCGGCGCGATGGCCCACCTCATGCAGGATGACCGCCCTGACCCTTTCCTTGACCTTATCCCTGCTCGACGCATCCCTTCCCAGTTCAGCCAGCAGGGGGAGGCGGTATATGCGTATGGAGTCGGGCGGGCCGGCACAGCGGCCTTTCCCCCACTCGGTGAAGGGCACCCCGCTGAAGAGCCCCAGGAGCTGCATGGGATGGGACAAGCCCAGCTCCCGCGCCAGACCGGGCGGCGCCAAGTCCTCGACCACCACCGCGAGGTTGCCCAGCAGGTCACGGAAACGCTCCGGGAACTCGTCCAGGACCTCAGCCACCAGCTCCTCGAACTCCCGCCGCTCCATGCGCATCGCTCCCCCGTCCTCCTGCCATTTCCGCCATGCCCGGCGCTTGAACCCGATCCCGCGGCCGTCCCCGAAACGGAGAACGTTAAACGTCCCCGCTCGACGCCGACGACGGATACCTCGCGTGCTTGACGGAAACAAAAATATTAACACGGCCGCTATTGACAGGGTTTTCCCGTCTTCACGATAATTATGAGTGGAAATTCTGGCCTCCCGGCTTTATGGGAATCCTCAAAAACCAGGGCGCCAGTTCACAAATAGGCGGCTAGTTGATTCTGTTGAGGGCTTTCGATTAGAGGAGGTCAGAGTTGAAAGTAAGTTTTCCCTTCAAGTGCACCGTCGTTCTATGCGTAGCGTTGGCCCTGTCCCTTTCGATGTTCATAGCGCCGGCGGGGGCGTGGACGGTAAACTTCACCCACTACAACCCCACGGTGAATTCCAGTCCTCAGTATATCTGCGCGGGGCCGGACGGTAA